>CAZTYX010000036.1:787-5783 GCA_964617385.1 uncultured Flavobacteriaceae bacterium
ATATTTTGGGTCTACACATCCTTCAAATTCAGCAGCACCCTTAACATCTGGACATTTATCAATATGATCTGGAACACCATCTTGATCCCCATCTGCGTAAGGACACCCATTATTTTCGGAAGGCCCTTTTTGGCTCGGACATTCATCTGTAGTGTTTGGCACACCATCTCCATCATCATCAGGCAATGGACAACCATTATTTTCTGCAGGGCCCTTTTCATCGGGGCATTCATCGTCTTTGTTTATCACGCCATCATTATCATTATCCTTAGATTCCTCAATAATAATATCGATTGTTTCCTGTTCACATTCGATGTAAATTTCAAAAGAGTCATCATTAATACGTTTAATTTTTGTGCTGCTAGAAGCACATCCTTTTCTTGAAACCAAAATGTTTAATGGCAAACGATAATTCGTTGTCACATCAAATGTTCCATCCGCTTTTGTTTTAACACCAGAATAATAGCCTCCACCTTGTGTCCGTAAAGGCTTAACAATCACCAAGGCATCTGCTAAGGGTAAATCGGTGTTTTTGTCTTTAACAATTCCCGAATAGTTGTATACTTTTTGAGCAATTGAAAAATTGCAAATTAGAATTGTTATTAGAACCCATTTTAATTTAGTCATAATTATAAATTTTGTGTTTGATAAGTTTGTTTTATTATAAAGATAAAAATTATAGTTAATAAAAATAATTGAAACAAAAAGGAACCTTTGTCTTCTTATCCTAAAAAGACACACTTAATTCAATCGCACTAGGGCATCCTTGAAAAAGCATCATTAAAGAAGACCAGCTGATATTTAATGGCATTGGCCCAATAAACCCAATTATGGAACCCAGGGCGCTCAATATAGTCGTGTTGAATGTTGCGTTCCAACAATTTTTGATGAAGCCTTCTGTTGTCTTCAAAAAAGAAATCGCCATACCCACAATCAAAGATCAGTTTTAGATTACCATCTAATAAATAAATGAGATTCATAACGGTGTTTTCTTCCCAAACCTCCCGGTTTTCTGGATAACTACCCAAGCGCTTTTTTATATCCCAATTGTTTGGATAGGGCCGAATATCTACGCCACCACTCATGCTTCCAGCAGCTCCAAAGATATGTTGGTTTTTAAAGGCTAAATATAAAGCCCCGTGGCCCCCCATGCTCAAACCCGTTATGGCTCGATTTTCTTTGTTTTTAAACGTATTATAGTGTCCATCAACAGCGGCAACCAACTCTTCAACCACATAGGTTTCATATTGCATTTGAGGGTCTATAGGGCTGTCAAAATACCAACTGGTGTAGCCACCATCTGGGCAAACAATTATGATGTCCTGTTGGTTGGCATACGTTTGAATGTTAGGAACTTTTTTAATCCAATCCCTATAATTTCCGGTGGCACCATGCAGCAAATAGAGAACCGGTCTTTTTAAATGATCTTTCCCATAGTTTTGAGGAAGCACCACCACATTCTTAATCTCTTTTTGCATGGCCTGACTAAATACGGTTAGGGTGTCTACTTGGGCGTTTGCCGTTGACAAAAAGGTCAAAAAAACAAGGAGAGGCAAAGATCTTCTATTTAAACAACGCATCATTTTAAATTTATATTAAGATCTAGAATGTCCACCGCTTTCCTATTTCCGAAAGGGGTAAACAACCGTTATAACCTCCAGGAATTGGGTCGTATGCCAAAACTTCTTTTCCTATTTTTTCGGAACTAAAATAGGCCCAAATGGCCATGGCTTTTGTGCGTCTATAAAAGCCAACATCTTTTTGTTTTCCAACAGCAGTTCCCCAAACACTACCATTGAATTTTGGGGCGTGGGCCTCTGCCGTTGTCAAAATGCTTTGCTGGTCCTCAATAGATAAATCAATAAAGGGTGCTCCAAAATCAGCCACACAAGAGGCATTAAAAACAGCCATTTCCTTGCGCAACTGCTCTTGTTCTGGCACCGATAATGTTTTGGCAAAAACAAGGTCCATAAAACGGTCCACATTGACATCTAGCGCTCCAGGGGTTTCTGTTCGAGGCAAAAGAACATCCACTAAACTAGAAATCAACAAGGCTTCTTCTTTGTTAAAAAATAGCGGTTTCCATGAAACGCCTTTCTCCAATTGACAAGATTGAAGGAGCGAAAACAAACTTGGCGTTGCCAAGATGCCACCGGTTAAAAGGCCTGCTTGCTGTAGTGCTTTTCTTCGATTCATATTACAGGTTTTGTTTGTTGAGTTCAGAAACAGCATGGTTTGCTGCTCTTGCCGTAATGGCCATATAAGTTAAAGACGGGTTCACACAAGAGGAGGAAGTCATGCAGGCACCATCTGTAACAAAAACATTTTTAGCAGCATGCACCTGATTAAATTTATTCAACACAGATGTTTTTGGGTCTTTACCCATTCGGGCGGTACCCATTTCATGTATTCCATACCCTTGTTCGTGTTCGTTATCAAAGCCAACCACTTGGGTTAGGCCCGCTTTTTCGAGCATCTCCACTGCATCTTTTTGTATTTGTCGATTGGCGTTTTTTTCGTTTTCTTTAAATTCACTATCTATGGTTAAGGTGGGGGAGCCCCATTTGTCTAAAACGTCTTTATTGAGACTCACTTTGTTTTCGTGATAGGGAAGACATTCCGCAAAACCCGTAATAAAAAATTCCCAAGGCTCCGGTTGCATGATGCTGTCTTTAAAATCGGCACCAAAACTGGGTCGATTGGCTGCTGCATTAATATTGTTTCTGCCACCTCCGCCTTGAAAGCCATACCCCCGTAAAAAATCTTTTGCCGGTGTTTGACCTTCCAAATTTACATAGCGCGGAATATAGATCCCATTAGGTCTCCTTCCTTTGTAATATTCATTTTCAAAACCTTCAACATGACCCATAGCACCCACTCTGTAGGTGTGATCCATTAGGTTGTGGCCCAATTCTCCACTGTCGTTACCAAAACCATTTTCAAATCGAGAGGATGTAGAATTCAAAAGAATTTGAGTGGTACTTAATGTAGACGCATTAGAGAAAATAATTTTTGAATAATAAGAATACGTTTGGTTGGTTTCGGCATCAATAATGCGAACCCCCACTGCCTTTTCTTTTTGTTCATCATATATAATGGAATGTACAATTGAAAAAGGTCTTATGGTTAAATTGCCCGTGGCATTAGCTGCTGGAAGTGTAACAGCATTACTACTGAAATAAGCGCCATAGGGGCATCCTCTACTACAACGGTTTCGGTATTGGCATTGCCCTCTTCCGTTCAAGGGTTGGGTGAGGTGTGCCACTCTGCCAATAATCATATGACGCCCTGGAAACGCTTTTTCAATCCTTCCTTTCACATGCTTTTCAACACAATTCATCTCCATGGGCGGAAGAAAATGGCTGTCTGGCAAATGCGGAAGCCCAAGAGCCGCTCCACTAATGCCTGCAAATTTTTCTACATACTCATACCAAGGAGCCAAATCTTTGTATCGAATAGGCCAATCAACCCCATAACCATCTTTGGCATTGGCCTCAAAATCCAAATCACTCCAACGGTAGGTTTGTTTGCCCCAAAGCAAAGACCGCCCTCCCATTTGATGCGCTCGAATCCATAAAAAGGGTTTCTTTTCGGTGTATGGATTTTCTTCATCATTAGCAAAAAAATGCTCCGTATCCTTTCCTATAAATCCGGAACGTATGGCATATTTATGTTTTTGTTTTTCTTCAGGACTAAGTCCTCCTCGCAATTCCATATCCCATGGATCATCATTCATGGTGGGATAATCCTTAAGGTGTTCCACCATTCTACCACGCTCCAAAACAAGTGTTTTTAATCCTTTTTCGCAGAGTTCTTTAGCAGCCCAACCGCCACTAATTCCAGAGCCAATGACGATAGCATCATAGGTCATATCCTTTTTTGCGTCTATGTTATAATTCGGCATAATGTGTTTGTGTTTTCAATTCAATTATTGAGCAAGAATTGTTGTTAGAAATTTCAATCCGTAGCGCTTCACAAATTATTAATTATATATAATATGGCAAGATTGAACGCCCAAAAAATATTATTTACATACCTCTTTTGGGATGATAAAATTTAATTGATGGATGGGAAACGTTTTCATCATGTTGAAAGAGAGGCGTCAAGGAATCATAAACCGCTTTTTTAAGTCGGCTACAGTAATGTTTTTGTCTATGATGACTCCTGTTGGATCAAGCAGAAAATTTTGTGGCACTGCCTTAACTCCATATTGATTGGAAAGCGCATCCCAACCTTTTGTATGAGAAAGGTTGGTCCATTCCAACCCATCTTCGGCAATGGCTGCCAGCCATTTGTCTTTTTTATGATCAACAGACAGCCCAATAATCTCAAAAGAATCTCGGCTGGATTGGCGGTATAATTCTACTAGATGAGGGTTTTCTTTCCGGCATGGAGCACACCATGAAGCCCAAAAATCTAACAACACATATTTCCCCCTAAAATCTTCCAGCCGGTGTAAAGCCCCCTTTGGGTCGGGTGCTTCAAACAGCGGTGCCTGTTGACCAATGGCCACCCGCTTTAGCGTTTCATAAAGCTCTTTCAATTCACTATAATAAATGGATTGTTGAACAGGTTTTGAAAAATTTTGCATGATTTGTTGCATGCTGTCTAAATGAATATTATACAACTGAAATTGATAGAAAGCCACAAAAGCTGAAAATACCCGATCGGGATGCTTTAACATAATATCCATACCTGCTTTGCGCTCAAAAAGGGCATCTAAAGAATAGGAACGAAACAATTGATCTTCTACAGAAGAACGGATGTTGGTGAGTTGCAGGCTGTCTTGATATTGTCCTTCAATAAACACATCTTGGTCTTCTAGAAAAAAATTGATCTTTAAGGAATCGGCTACAATTAGGGTGTGTAAATAAGGAGCTTCTCTGGGTGCTTCAAAAGAAAACTGCCCTTGCTTTAGAGTGGTAGCATCAACATATATCGTTTCATTGTTTACTAAATTGAGCTTGGCCAATTGAATTGAACTTCCTTCCAATCC
>CAZTYX010000036.1:5883-14982 GCA_964617385.1 uncultured Flavobacteriaceae bacterium
TTGGGTTTTTCTGCTTTAGAAACGTTTGGCCCTTATGCCTTTAGCAGCGAAAAAGCAAAGCGTGCTTTTGAAGGATTGGCTAAAAGTTTGGGAGGACTTAATAGTGGATTGTATGGTTTGGACCCTGCCGCTTTCAAAGCAAAAATTGGCCCCTTAAAGGTGCATTCTATGCACACCGATTTAGACACCCTAGAAGAACATTTGGGCGCCTTGGCGGAAGCGGCTCACACCCTAGGCGCAAAATATGTGGTGCTGCCCATGATTCCTGACGAACTTCGGGGAGATTTAGAGGCCTACAAAAAAATAGCCGATCGCTTTAATGCCATTGGTACGGCCTGTCAAAAAGAAGGGCTTCGCTTTGCCTATCACAATCATGGCTTTGGATTTACTCCACAAGGCAACACAGTGCCTTTTCATTATTTAATGCAACAGACTGATGCTGCTTCTGTATTTTTAGAAATGGATGTTTTTTGGACCACTGCTGCAGGGCAAAATCCAATGCAGTTATTGGCCCAATATCCTAATCGGTATAAACTAATGCACCTAAAGGACATGGCCCCAACAGATCAAAAAATTGATGACATTGAAGGCATGAGGAGTTTGTTTGCCTTTTTTAGCAAAATTACACCTTGCGGATCAGGCATTATTGATTTAAAAACCATTATTCCGAAAGCACTAGAAGCTGGCGTAGAACATTTTTTTGTGGAACACGATATGGCTCCCAACCCCAAGGTGGACTTGCGTTCCAGCACCAATTATTTATTAAGCAAAAACACTTAAACCAAAAAAATATCAAATGTCAAACCGAAGAGCTTTTTTGCACAACACAGCCTTAGCGACAATGGGTTTACCGCTCATTAGTCTTAATAATAATTTGTTAATGAACACGCTAAAGCCCCAAAATAATTCCGTACTTAAAGTAGCCATTATGGGTTTGGGCAGCTACGCCAACCGTGTTGCCAAAGCCATGGAACAGTGCACCAGAGCCAAAATTACCGGACTCATTAGCGGCACACCCAGCAAAATAAAAACATGGAAAAATCGCTATGGTGTGGCCGACAAGAATTGCTATAACTACGATAATTATCACCAAATTAAAAACAACCCCGACATTGATGCGGTTTATATCATTACCCCCAACGCCCTGCACTGCCCCCAAACCTTAGGTGTGGCTGCAGCAGGAAAACATGTGATTTGCGAAAAACCCATGGCCGTCAATGCCGCTGAAGCAAAACAAATGGTAGATGCTTGTCGCGCAGCGGGGGTGCATTTGCTTATTGGCTATCGCATGCATTTTGAACCGCGAACCCTTGAAGCCATAGGATTGAGAACTTCGGGTGCCCTAGGAGACATTCGTTTTTTTCAAGGGCTAAGTGGCTTTCGTATTGGCAATCCAAATCAGTGGCGCTTAAGCAAAACCTTAGCCGGGGGAGGTGCCATGATGGATATTGGAATTTATTCTATCAACGGCGCGCGCTATATGGTGGGAGAAGAACCCCTTTGGGTTACCGCGCAAGAAACCAAAACCGATCCCGTTAAATTTAAAGATGGGGTGGATGAAACCATTCAATTTCAAATGGGTTTTCCTAGTGGTGCGGTTGCGTCTTGTCTTTCCACATACAATATGAATGATCTCGATCGTTTTTATCTTAACGGCAGTAAAGGCCATGTTTCTATGCAACCCTCTACAGGCTATGGCCCCATTCAAGGGAGTTCTCATTTGGGGCCCCTTCAGGCACCAGTTGTAACACATCAAACGGTTCAAATGGATGCCATGGCAGCCATCATTTTGGAAGGACAGCAGCCTCAAGTTTCCGTTTCTGGTGAAGAAGGTCTTAAAGATATGATAATCATTGATGCCATTTATAAAGCCGCTGCCACAGGTCAAAAAGTGGCCTTGCAGTAGGCTGCACTTTTCACATCACTCTCATTTACTATTTATTGATAAGTATACAACGAAAACCGTTGAATCATATACTGCTCATGAAAAATGCGAATGTGCCGACCTTGATGCGTTTGATCGCCGTTTAGATGACGAAGCACTTCCCATTGACCCCTTTTAAAATGACCTTCCTCTGCTTTTAAAATGCCTAAAATTTTTGTGGGGTCTGTTGCATGAGCAAAAGTGATGACCACCCCTGCGCCAACCAAATAAAACTCGTCTGTATCGGTTTGAATAAGAACGGCCCCAGCCGTTTTCCATTGCCCTGCTTCGGGTTGGGTTTCCCAAGGAAGGGTATGTGTGTTTTTAACAGTAAATATATATTCTCCAAACACTATTTTCTGCTCTGGTTTTTTAGCATCAAGCAATACCCCTTGGATCCTATTTTTCCCTCGGTGCTCTAAAAGCATGGGTGCAATATCTTCTAATAAAGCATAAACATTTTTCAATTGCAGGGCATTTTTAGGAGTTGCATTATCAATTGAAAAGGGTGAAAAACCCAGCGCTTCAAATTGCCCTATAGCAAACAAAGCTTTTGCGCCCACGGTTTCATCAAAGCGATGCTCGGGAATAAACAACGGATTTTGCTTTTGCGAATACAAACGGCACCACCATTCAAAACGAGGGTTATAAAAATCGGGGGCAAAAAAATCGATGCTGGGTGCGGCAGCTTTCCACACATCAAACAAATGCGGTAAGGGCGCCGCACTTGGATATTCTCCTGGCTTTTTACCCGGAGCATTAAGTGCCGCATTCACAAACATAGGTAAGGGATAAATAGACTTCCCTGAAGCAATAATACTTTGGCAATATTGACCATAATGCCAAGCCATAAAAAGTTCATCGGTGGCTTGGCTTGACCCAAAAATGGCTTCCCAAGAGCCTGTTGTTTTATAGCCCTGAGCGGCCCACATTTGGGCTAATTCGGGAGCTAATTGATCTTTGTTTTGACTTAAATAACGCATCAACTCGGAGGGCACTTCAGCCTCGAATTGTGCATTTGCTAAAGGGCTGTAATCGCGTGCAGAAGGCAACATTCCAATTTCATTTTCGGGTTGAATCATAATGATGGTTTGCGCTTCTTCATTACTTTTTTTAACAAACTCCATTAAGGCTTCAAAGGCTTTTTGGTCAGCTTCCAAATTGTTTTGACTAAAGGCCGATAAAATTTCTTGGCTTTTTCCCAAGCTGTCTTTAGCTCTTGGAAAACGCAATTGGTCTTTTTTAACCCACCCTGGCACATGACTAGACATCGCATTTTTCCAGGTGCCAAACCACAATAAAATGAGCTTGAGTTGGTGTTGGCGAGCATCGGCCACCAAAGTTTCAAGTAAGGAGAAATCAAATTGTCCTTCTTGGGGTTCTATCAATTCCCAATACACAGGAGCCAAAACCGTATTGAGATGCATCTCTTTTAAGCCCTGCCAGCGGGGCTCCATATAGGCTTGACTGGTAAAACTAGAATTGGCTAATTCGCCCCCCAAAATTAAAAATGGAACCCCTTCCACTTGTAATTCCAAACGGTTTCCCTTAGGCACCAATTGGGGAATGGGTGTGGGTTCATTAGGGAGGGATTGACATCCCTCAGAAATAAAAAAAAGGAGAAAGAAAAGGGGGCTAAAAAAACATATTGTATTCCTTAAACGCATAAACTATTATCATGAACCATTAAAGAATATCATTACCCCAATGACTAGTGCCACCACAGCAACAGTGATGACAATGTCCCAACTGTTATAGCTGTTTTTGTTGCTGGCAATGCTTTCTTTAGAAAGGGTGGAGAACGTTAAATTTTCAACCTCTTGCAAGCTGGGGGCGGGATTGGCTAAACTCACTCCAACGAGGGTTAAGATACTGATCAAAAAGAAATAGCCCCCAAACACCAAATAGTTCATGGTGCCTAAATAATAGAAAATACCATCGGGGTTGAGTTGGTCGGTCACCAACTCCAAAATAATGCGAAAAGCCCCAATAAAAAAACCAGAAACGAGGGTAATAAATGCACCCTGTTTGTTTACACGTTTATAAAAAATACCGAGTAAAAACACAGCGGCAATCGGCGGTGCAATATAGGATTGCACTTTTTGTAAATATTCATATAACACTCCAGAAATATTTTGCATAATGGGGATCCAAACAATCCCAATGAGCACTACAACAGCGGTAGCCAGTTGACCAATACGCACCAAGTTTTTTTCGGAGGCTTGGGGTCTTAGTTTTTTGTATATATCTACCGTAAAAAGGGTGGAACAAGAATTAAACACTGAAGCCAAAGAACTCATAAGGGCTGCAAGCAAACCGGCTGCCACCAAGCCCCGAAGACCTGAAGGAAGTAAATTGCTCATCAACACCGGAAAAGCCTCATCGGGGGAATCCCATTCTAATTCACCACGCATTTTAAGGGTTAAAGCAACAATACCCGGAATTAGAAACAAAAAAACGGGAAACAATTTTAATACAGCCCCAAAAATGGTCCCTCTTCGAGCCTCTTTAAGGTTTTTGGCTGTGAGGGCTCTTTGAACAATATATTGGTCGGTGCACCAATACCAAATACCCACAATAGTACTGGTTATGAACAAGGGCAACCATGGAAAATCAGGATCGTCTAAAGAACGCCACATATTCAAGTATTCTGGCGTAACCGTTTCTTTCATAGATTCCCATCCGCCCACAGTATTCACACCAATAATGGTTAAGCATAACGCTCCTGCCACCAAAACTACTGTTTGTAAAGCCTCCGTATAAACCACACTGCGCATGCCCCCCAAAACGGTATAGATGCCGGTGAGAATTACGGTAGCAATCGCTCCTGTCCAAAAATCGATTCCCAATAGTGCAGATACAACGACACCACCTGCATAAATGGTTACAGAAATTTTTGTGAGCACATAAGCTGCAATAGAAAAAATGGATAGAATCCAACGCGAACGTGCATCAAATCGTTTTTCTAAAAATTCGGGCATCGTAAAAACTCCCGAACGCATATAAAAGGGTAAAAATACCCAACCTAAAATAAGCACCACCCATGCGTGGAGTTCATAAATGAGCATAGGCAACTTATTGCCCGCCCCAGAACCAGCAAGACCCACCACGTGTTCAGAACCAATATTGGAGGCAAAAATGGAAGCGCCAACAACAAACCAACCCACATTTCGGCCGGCTAAAAAATAATCTTGAGTATCGTTTTTCTTTCGCAAAATTACCCATATGGCAATTCCAGCAAGAATTAAAAAATAGATGGAAATAGTAATCCAATCTAGGGTATCCAACATTTTCATAATGGTCTAGTCTTGTTTAAATTCTGTTTTTGGTTCTTTTTGGTGTAGGCAAAAAAATTATTAATTGTAGTTTTTACACCAACACCTAAAGTAGTAAATTTGAACAAAAGGTAGCACAATTCAATAAAAATTCTACTTTTAAACATACAGTTAAAGTTATGTGGGGCAAAAGGGTAAAAATAGGTTTGGGTTTATTATGGCTATGGATAGGCTTTGGATGCAATACCCCTGCTGCGTCGAAAAGTGTTCGGTTTGTAAGTTTTCCCGATTTTTTCAATTTTGACATTCCCGAACCTTGGCCCAAATATGATGCCGCTGTAGATTACTTTTTAGATAGCGTGGAAGCAGAAGCCCCTGACTTTGTTCTTGTGGATGGTGATATGGTTGGTGGGCGTTGGTGGGACAGCCCCCAATGTGTAGAAAGCAACGGCATGATATATTATGCCGCTTGGAAAAGGCGATTGGAAAAACACGGCTTGCGCTACTATACAGCCATTGGCGACCATGAATTGGGCGATGACCCTTGGCCAGCAGAAAAACGTGCCTTAATTCCCCACTTTGAAGCGGTCTATAAACAAAATTTTGCAATGCCTGAAAATGGCCCAGAAAACAAAAAGGGATTGGCCTATTTTGTACGCCAAGGAGATTTATTGGTAGTTACTGTAGAAACCTTTGAGGTGGTTGATGATTCTATGCGCATTCAAGTGGCTGGAGAACAGTTGGCCTGGCTCAATAAAACATTGACCGACCACCAAGATGCTGCTTTCAAAATTGTGCAAGGCCATGTGGGCCTTTGGGGCAATTTAAATTCACGCTCTTCCAGTCGGTTAATGATGGAAAATGAAAAAGAAAGCGCTTTTTATAAAACACTAGTAAACCATGGTGTGGACGCTTACTTAGCAGGAGAATTTCATGACGTAACGGTATTGGAATCCGAAGGGCTATGGCAAATTGTGCATGGATCTTCTTGGGGAAGAGCAGTGGTGAACACCCAAGATTATTTGGTTGGAAAAGTGGAGAACAACCAGTTGCAGCTCACCCTCAAAAGGCTTTATATGGAAGTGGAAGGCGGTCATATGTGGAATGTTAACAAACCTCGTGGGCCAAGAGAAATTGTTCGTATAAGCGAACGCTCCTTAACCCATGGCCCTGAAATTACAGGCACACTCACCATAACCAACGAAAACGGGAAAAAAAGCTATTCAAATCAGACCGGCTATTTTGCTTTAGACCATGAAAAATAAAATCACTTTTAATTATCGTCTTTCTTTTTTGCTTGCTCTATGGTCATTTTCAATGGCCAGTCTATGGGCTCAAAAACTCTCGAGAAAAGCGGTTTTTGAAAGACACCTTGTTGTTAATGAAAACATAGATACCCTAAATGCACTAACGGTGGGCAACGGCACCTATGCCATGACCCTAGATGTTACTGGTTTGCAAACCCTTCCGGCCCTTTATCAGAAAGGAATTCCATTGGGCACCCTTTCCGATTGGGGATGGCACTCATTTGTGGAACCCAATGATAGTTTGCTTCAGCAAACCCTTGTTTATCATAACGTGCAAGGAAAACAAATACCTTATGCCATTCAACCCAAAGATTCTCTAAAAAAAGACGCTGCCGACAAGGTTAGACAAAACCCCCACCGCATTCATTTGGCTCAATTGGGCTGGGTATTAAAGGGGGAAGATAAACCCATTGCTGCAGAACAACTGGCCCAAATTAAACAAACATTAAACCCCTGGAATGGGATTGTTAAGAGCAGCTTTTCTCTCAACGGTATTACGGTTGAAGTAGAAACCTTGGCCCTTCAAAACGAAGATGGTTTGTTGGTTAAAGTGAAAAGCGCTTTATTGGAATCAGGTGCTTTGGGGGTGCAACTGCGTTTTCCCCACCCCACCAATGCCTTTTTAGATGAAGCCAATCACTTTGACGTTTCTACCCCACCGGTTCTTGAACTGCATCGCCCAAACCAAAATCAGATTGAAATCAAAAGAACCTTAAATACAACAGAATATTTCAGTCAGTTAAATTCTAACGTTCCCTTAGTAAATTCAGAAAAAGAACTTTTTGGGTATTCTTTTTTTCCTGAACCAAATGCCACAACATGGACTTTTAAATTACGCCTAAGTCCACAAAAAAAAATAGGCCAAACGGTTTTTGATTATGAAGCAGAGAAAAAACAAGCCACCGCAAAATTCATCCATTTTTGGGAGGAGGGAGCCATCATAGATTTTGCCCAAACAACAGACCCTAAGGCATTTGAATTGGAACGCCGCATGGTGCTTTCTCGCTATTTGCGGAGGGTGAACTGTAGCGGGCCCAACCCTCCACAGGAAACAGGCTTAACCTATAATTCTTGGTATGGAAAACCCCATATTGAAATGTTTTGGTGGCATGCTCTTCCATTTGCCATGTGGGGCAACTCGACTGTTTTAGAGAAACAAATGGGATGGTTTTTTAGGGCTTCCAATCGCGCTCAAAAAATTGCTGAAAGACAGGGCTATGGGGGGGTGCGTTGGCAAAAAATGACCGATAATAATGGAGGCGAAACAGTTTCTTCAGTGGGGTCTTATCTTATTTGGCAACAACCCCATTTAATTTTCTTTGCTGAGCAACGCTACCAAAACAATCCCGATCAAACCTTGCTCCAAAAATTTGCTCCATTGGTGGCAGCCACAGCAACTTTTATGTCGAGCTATTTGTCTTATGACGTCAATACAGATCAATACAATTTGGGTCCCTATGTCATTCCCTCACAAGAAAGTTATCCGGCTGCCAGCACCCGTAATCCCCTTTTTGAATTGGCCTATTGGCGGTGGGGGCTTCAAACCGCCCAAAACTGGCGAGAACGTATGGGACAATCGCGAAACAAAGTTTGGGATCAACAAATAGAAAAACTAGCCCCCTATCCTGGAAATAAGAAAAACTATTGGGCTGTAGATACCCACCAAAACCCTTTTAAAGATCCGGAGCAATTGAGAGATCATCCCAGTGTTTTAGGGGCATTTAGTGTGGTGCCACCGCAAGCTGGTTTTTCCTCCACTAAAATAAATAACACTCTTAAAACGGTGGAAAAAAAGTGGCGATGGGATACCGCATGGGGATGGGATTTCCCAATGGCAGCCATGGCAGCTAACCGTATTGAAAACCCCGATTTAGCCGTTGCTTTTTTACTAAAAGATGAGACAAAAAACACCTATTTAAAAAATGGTCATAACTATCAAACCCCCAGACTTAGGCTGTATTTGCCTGGTAATGGGGGCCTCCTAATTGCCCTTGCTCAAATGGCCACAGCTCCAAACGGCAATGGATTTCCGTCTCATTGGATCGTTTTAAGCGAAGGGTTTCCTAAAAATTTATACCATCCATGAAAACAGAAAAAAATTCTGACACAAACCAAAAATCAACGCTACATTGGGGCGAAAAAAAAGAATGGAAAATACTTGCCCTATGCATGCTTTTAGCTGGGTTTTTGGCCAACATTCCAAATCTTTTTTCGATTGATCCCGAATGGTATGTGCCTCGAAATTTAGGCTTAATTGTATTTTTACCCCTACTGCTTTTTGTGATTTGGCAACAAAAAACAGCACCAAAACAAACCCTTTTCAACCTATCCATTTTTGCGCTGGGCGGGCTCTACCTCAACAGCCTTGCTGGAGATGAAAACAATCCCCTTTTTGTGTTGGCCTGTTTACACCTGCCAGTTGTTTATTGGGGGGCCTTTTCCTATACTGCTCTAAGCGCCACAAAAACATCTAACATTAAACGCATGGCATGGCTTCGTTTTAATGGTGATTTATTGTTGGTGGTGGGCCTCATCATATTGGGAGGGGTTTTATTTTCAGTAATTACTGTGGGACTTTTTGAAATGATTCAAA
>CAZTYX010000037.1:0-13998 GCA_964617385.1 uncultured Flavobacteriaceae bacterium
GACCCTCAACAGTTTTCAAGACTGCCGCATTCGACCACTCTGCCATTTCTCCTTTTGGAAGTGCAAATATAGTATGCTTTTTTAGATTAGAAAATATTTCTTCACACTCCTCTTTGAATAAATTCAGCTATATTAAAGCCAATGAACGAAATTTTAGAAATTGGAGTACTATTTGGTGTAGGCTTTTTAGCTGGAATTATAAACACACTGGCTGGAGGAGGCTCATTATTAACTCTTCCAATACTCATTTTTTTGGGCTTGCCGCCGCAGGTTGCAAATGGTACTAACCGCATCGTAATTTTATTCCAATCCATTACGGGAACACTAGGGTTTAGAAGTAAGAAAATTTCTGTCGCTCCACTGCCGCTTTACTTAGGGCTGACCGCCACTTTGGGCGCTGTTGTTGGGGCACAAATTGCAATTGATATCAACGCTGAAGTATTCAATAAACTTTTGGCATTTTTAATGGTTGTTGTTGGTGTTTTGATCCTAATTCAAAAGCCTAAAACAGTTTTAGAAATCGCACCACGGCTCTATGGAAAACACCGTTTTTTAAGTATTTTTCTTTTCTTTTTTGTAGGTGTTTATGGTGGCTTTATTAATGCAGGCATTGGTTTTGTGATCCTGTTAATTTTAACTCAAATCAATCAATTGTCTTTGGTTCAAGCCAACGCCGTTAAAGTGGCCGTGGTCACCATCTATACCACAGCAGCCCTATTGTTTTTTAGTTTTAATGATGCGGTCTCTTGGCGTTCTGGTTTGTGGATGGCCTCAGGCAGTGCCATTTCTGCTTGGCTCACCAGTCGATGGTCTGTCAATAAGAACGACCGCTGGATGCGTCTGCTTTTATTTATAATGGTGTTGTTTTTAGCCCTAAAATTATGGTTAGATCAATAGCCTACCTGCCCTTTAATGGTGAGGCCATAACCCGTAATGCCAATGCGTTGCGGTTGTTTTGAATTGCTGATGACACGCAAATTCTTAATGTTTAGGTCGTGTAAAATTTGCGCTCCAATGCCATAGTCTTTTTCATCCATACTCAATGGAGGTGCTTTTTGTATAGCCCCATGATCTTGCAGTTTTTTAAGGGCTTCAATACGGGACAGGAGATCTTCGGGCACTTGTTCTTTGTTAATAAATAAAATAGCTCCTTTTCCTTCTTTCTTAATCACATTAAAAATAGCATCCAGTCCTTTTTGTCCTCCACCGATGAGCATGCCCAAAACATCATTACTAATTTTGGAGGAATGAATGCGAGTTAGCACACTTTCATTTTCGTTCCATTGCCCATAGGTTAGTGCCAAATGAATGATTTTATTGGTAGTTTGCTCGTAGGCACGTAAGCGAAAACGCCCAAAAAGGGTTTCTATAGGGGTGTCAATTTTTTTTACAATAAGGCTATCGTTTTGCATTCTGTAGGAAACCAAATCTTCAATAGAAACAATCTTGAGATTAAATTTCTTGGCCACTGCAATCAATTCTGGTAAGCGCGCCATGGTGCCATCTTCATTCATGATTTCTACAATCACTCCCGCGGGTTCAAAACCGGCGAGTCGTGCAAAATCTATGGCTGCCTCAGTGTGCCCGGTACGACGCAAAACGCCTCCTTCTTTGGCAATTAATGGAAAAATATGTCCGGGCTTAGAAAGATCTTTGGCTTGGGTAGTAGGATCAATTAAGGCTTCTATGGTTTTGGCACGGTCTTGAGCTGAAATACCGGTGGTCACACCATTGCCTTTTAAATCTACAGAAACTGTAAAAGCCGTTTCCATGGGATCAGTATTATTGCGCACCATTTTTTCTAACCCTAGGCTTTCACAACGGGCCTCAGAAATGGGTGTGCAAATTAAGCCCCTACCGTGGGTGGCCATAAAATTGATCATTTCAGGAGTCACCTTTTCAGCGGCAGCCACAAAATCGCCCTCGTTTTCGCGATGGGCATCATCAACCACTATAATTACTTCACCCTGGGCAATGGCAGAAATAGCTTCCTCAATTGTGTTGAGTGTATATTCAGTCATGTTATCTTTTTCGTTTTAAAAACTGGCTAAAGAATTGGGCGCATTTATGAAACCACAAAAATAAGGAATCAAAAGAAACAAAGCCTTTGTCAGAAGAGGCTCTTTGCGTTAAGAAAATGGCAAAGGGGGTGAGTATTAGGGTAGAAAGCCATGCGCCAACAATAGGATTAATACTGTTGTCTTCTGCGGCATTTTTTCCAAAAACACCAATAAAATGATAGGTCAGAAATATGATTACAGAAAGTACTAAGGGCAAACCAATTCCACCTTTTCTCACAATGGCCCCTAGTGGAGCACCAATCAAAAACAGAAGCACAGAAGCAAAAACCAACGCAAACTTATCTTCCAAAACAATTTTATGTTGATTGATATTTTTTTGCTGTAAAAAATACAACAGCCTTTTTCGGTTTAAATCGCGCATATAGGGGCGCAATTGATCAATGCCTGAAGTAATGGCTTGATTGAATTTCCACGGCGTATTGTCGGCCAAAAAATGCAATGGATTTTGTGGAAAGGTGTCAATTTCTACCACATTTGAAGTGCGTTTTTGTACCTCTCCAATAATGCTTGTTTTTCCAAAATTTTCGCTAAATGCAGCACGTTCAATATTAAAATCGCGTACTAGCGTGTCTATGCTAACGCGGAGTTGATCTGTTTTTTGCATTCGATAGGAGCTTTTAATGTCTTCTGCTTCTAAGTCCACATCATTAAACGAAGACAAATCAATATTCATTACATATTCTTCAAAATAGACTTTTGCATGGGGCACACGCTCTTGTTCTTGTTTCTTTTTGGCTTTAATTTCTTCATATCGATTGCCTTCAAAGAGCACTAATTGTAAATTATCGTCTGTTGTTTTACTTCTTAATTCCCCTCTTTTAGCTTTAATAACGGTACGATTTACTTTGTCGGGATAATACTCATGAATAATCACATCTTCCAAAAAGCGATCGTTTTCACCATATTTTCGAGCCACTTTGATGTTGATATTTCCTACCTCATTAAAAATCCCTTCGCGGATGGCTAACTCTGGCTTTAGCTTTTTTAAGTTTTTTCTAAGGTTATAGGACTTTAACTCACCATAAGGAATTACATGATTTGAAAAATAAAAGGATCCTATGCCTAGAGCAATATGAAAAAAAAACAGTCCTATTAAGGCCCGTTGAAGTGAAATGCCCGTTGATTTCATAGCCGCAAATTCATAGTTTTCTGCAAAGCTACCATAGGTCATCAAAGAGGCTATTAGTACTGACATGGGCAGTACCATGGGCACCAACTTAGGGGAAAAATAAAGAAGAAATTTTGAAATGATTATGATATCCAGCCCTTTGCCGGCCAATTCATCAATATAGAGCCAAAAGGTTTGCACCACAAAAAGGAGCATACAAATGGCAAAAACTGCCGCAAGACGGGATAAATAACTTTTTAAAATATAGCGATCTATAATTTTCAAAACCCTATTCGTTTATGTAAAAATCAGGATAATCACTTTTGTTAAACCTAAAAAAGGAGGCGTCAAGAGGCTGATTTATCCTTTGGTTGCTGAGCGTTAAAGTGGTTTGAGTGCCATTGCTCCCCACTTCAATTAATCGATAAATAGATAGCGCCTTTGGATTGACCCCTAAAAGTAAATGGTCAATGTCAGGATTTTTTTCGCTAGGGATAAGTTTGATGTATTGAATGTTTTGCCCCCCCACGTTTTGCTTAATGTCCATTTGATAATCGTAGCCTTCTACATAAAACCGAAGGAGGGTTGCAGGGTTAATGCCCAACTCTTCTTCGTTGGAGATGGTAATGGTTATCTCCTCATTTTCTGGAACGATGGTATAGGTTTTTTCACCATCAAAAAGTTGTTCCATGCCCATGAAATCCAATTTGTAGCGTTCTCCTGCCACAACTACTTTGCCCTTGGCCTCTTGGCGTATGTTTTCCTGTCTATTGTTTAGTACATAGCTAAAATTAAATTGCAAGTTGTCATAACTGCTAATTTTGTCCGCCACAGCGTCTAAAATTTCTTTAGCCTCCATAGAGGTTTGTGCCTTAAGGGGAATGAAATGGAGTAGGAGGGCTAAAATAAAAGGCGTTACTTTCATTGCGATTCAGTGTTTAAAAAACGTTCTAGGCTAGCGAGATCGGGAATTAATACTTGTCGGGCCTTACTCCCTTCAAAGGGCCCCACAATACCGGCAGCCTCCATTTGATCAATTATACGTCCTGCTCGATTATATCCCAATTTTAATTTTCGTTGTAAAAGTGATGCCGAACCCTGCTGTGCCACCACAATCACCTCTGCAGCTTCTTTAAAAAGCGAATCACGTTCTGAAGCGTCAATATCTAAAACACTCTCGTTTTCTTCGCCCACATATTCTGGTAAAAGATGCGCTTCAGCAAATCCGGTTTGTGCACCAATAAAGGCGGCAATACGCTCCACTTCGGGTGTGTCTACAAAGGCACATTGCAAACGGGTTAGATCGTTGCCTTGGGTATAGAGCATGTCTCCACGACCAATTAGTTGTTCTGCACCACCGCTGTCTAAAATGGTACGAGAATCTATTTTTGAGGTGACACGAAATGCTATGCGTGCAGGAAAATTTGCTTTAATGATACCTGTAATTACATTCACAGAAGGGCGTTGGGTGGCTATAATCAAATGAATGCCTACAGCGCGTGCCAATTGTGCCAAACGGGCTATGGGGGTTTCGACTTCTTTGCCAGCCGTCATAATCAAATCGGCAAATTCATCTATGATCAAAACGATGTAAGGCAAATAATTATGTCCATCATTTGGATTGAGTTTCCGGTCTTTGAATTTTTTATTGTATTCCTTCACATTGCGACACATAGCATTTTTAAGCAACTCATAACGATTGTCCATTTCAATGCACAGTGAGTTGAGCGTGTTAATTACCTTGCTGTTGTCTGTAATGATGGCATCTTCACTGTCGGGGAGTTTAGCCAAATAATGCCGTTCAATTTTATTGTAAATGTTTAACTCCACTTTTTTGGGATCCACCAAAACAAATTTCACTTCGGCAGGATGTTTTTTGTAAAGAAGAGAAGAGATCACGGCATTAAGCCCCACCGATTTCCCTTGTCCGGTGGCGCCCGCCATGAGCAGGTGAGGCATTTTGGTTAAATCCACCACAAAGGTTTCATTGCTAATGGTTTTCCCTAAAGCAAGAGGCAATTCCATTTCTGCCTTTTGAAACTTTGTGGCACTCAACACCGAGCGCATAGAAACAATGCTGGGTTTCTGGTTGGGCACTTCAATTCCAATGGTTCCTTTGCCTGGAATGGGTGCAATAATCCGAATCCCTAAAGCAGAGAGGGATAGCGCAATATCATCTTCTAAGTTTTTAATTTTTGAAATACGAATACCGGCATCAGGGACAATTTCATAAAGTGTTACTGTGGGTCCAATGGTGGCTTTAATATGTGCAATACTAATTTTATAATTGCTAAGGGTGTCAACAATTTTATTTTTGTTGAGTTCTAATTCTTCTTGGTTAATGGTGATGGAGCCATCGCCATAATCTTTGAGTAGATTGATACTTGGAATTTGATATTTACTCAAAGCAAGAGTGGGGTCAAAGTGCCCTTGCTTTTTAACCAATTCATCTGCCAGTTGATGGGCTTCTTCCTCGGGGGTTTCAATTTCCATGGTGATTTGCTCTAACTCCCTTTCAACCGATTCAGATGCTGTTTCTGCTTCAACTTTGGGTATAGTATTCAAAGAAATTTCCTCTTGTTCAGGAATTTCATCAAACGTTTCATCAATGTCATTGTGGGGGTCCTCCAAAGGCGGTTCAATAGCGTCTTCTGAAGGAGCAGAGGATTTGGAGTCAAACCATCCGCTAATTCGTTCGGGTGTCCAATCCAATTCAATAACCAAAAAGCATAGCAAGGTGAATAATAAAAGGCTTATTAAGCCAATGGTCCCAATATAAGCCTCTAGCCACAGATAAAACTCAAAGCCCACTGTGCCACTTAAAACAGGGTTTAGTTCATAAAAAAAGCCCATACTTATACTGAGCCATAGGGTATGCAATAGGCCCCAACTCCATTGTTTAAGCAGTTTTTGTTTTGCTAAATTCAGAAAGTAAGTCAGTCCAGTATAGAGGAGGAGATAGGCCAAAATAAATGCACCTAAACCAAAAAGCTTATAGACTAAAAAGTGACTGACATAGGCCCCTAATTTTTTCAGAACGTTAACACTTTCAACACTAGAATTGCTTAGGTTTTCAAGGGTGCTAAAATCTTCTTGCCAATGGATTAAATATGAAATCATGGCGAGAAACAAGAGCGCAGCTGTCAAAATCAAAAATGCACCAAAAAGAACTAAACGTTGCCTTTTTTGTTGGGCCGAGGGCGGTGATTTTGAAGAAGATTTTTTTTGTTGTTTGCTCATCAATGGAGAACTCTCCCACAAAAATACAAATTCAAATACAATAAAAGCCTGCTTTTAGGCTTCCTTTAACGATTTAATTTTGATTTTAAAAGCGGCAAAAAGCAAGGTCATTATAGGGCTTATCCAATTGAAGATGGCGTAAAAGAAATAACTGCTCACACTCACGCCCAACACCCCCGACTGATAAGCACCACAGGTGTTCCAAGGAATTAAAACAGACGTAACCGTGCCCGAATCTTCGAGGGTTCTACTTAAATTTTCGGGAGCCAGCCCACGATCTTTATATGCTTTGGTAAACATTTTTCCTGGAATTACCAAAGAGAGGTATTGGTCGGAAGCGGTAATGTTAATGGTTACACATGAAACTACTGTACCAGCAAAAAGTTGCAGGGTGCTTTGCGCGCCTTTCAACAAAGCTTGACTAATTCTTTCTAGGGCTCCAATAGCATCCATTACGCCACCAAAAACCATAGCACAAATAATCAACCAGATGGTGCCCAACATGCCTCCCATGCCACCAGAAGTAAACAAGTCATTGAGTAGCACATTTTCGGTTTCGATCACTGTTTCTGTGGTAATTACATCAAGAAGCGTTTTATAGGTTGTATCCAAATCCAAGAGGGGAGTGCCACTCAAAACCGTGAGCAATTGCGACTGAAACAGCAGGGTAAATAGCGCGCCTAAAAGAGTACCAATCATTAAGGCGATGAGGGGAGGGCTTTTTTTTACAATTAAAAAAATGACCGCTAAAGGAACTAAAAACAGCCACAGGTTGATGGTAAAGGTTTGCTCAATGGCTTCTAACATTTGATTGATATCAGCTTGGCCGCTGGGCGCTTGAAATAAGCTGAGGACAATAAAAACGATGAGGGTTATGCTTATGCTCGGTATGGTGGTGTAGGTCATATACCGAATGTGTGTGAAGAGATCGCCTCCGGCCATGGCAGGTGCAAGATTGGTGGTGTCGCTTAAGGGTGAAAGCTTATCGCCAAAATAAGCCCCAGAAATTACTGCTCCAGCCACCATCCCCACGGGCAGACCTAACGCTTTTCCAATGCCAATTAGGGCGATGCCCACCGTAGCAGAAGTGGTCCAGCTACTCCCGGTGGCCAAAGAAATGATGGCGCAAATGATGACGCAAGCCGGTAAAAAAATGGCAGGATGAATAAGTTGTAAGCCATAATAAATCATGGCTGGAATGATGCCCGAAACCAACCATGTGCCTGCAAGAGCGCCCACAAAAAGTAAGATTAAAATGGCTCCTGTGGTAGCTTTCAGATTGGCACCTATGGCTTCCATCATCGCACTATATGATACTTTTTTTTGAAATCCAATTACGGCCGCAACGGCCGCACCAATCAATAAAATAAATTGATTTGACCCCCCCAAGGCATCATCTCCAAAAACACTCACGTTAAAACCAAGTAAGAGAATCAGAACCAAAACAGGGAGCAATGCAGCACCTAAACTAAGGGAAGGTGATTTTCCACTCATACTATTGTCGTTCTCACAATAGTACGAATTTTAAATGAAGGCATTATTTTTTGTTTCGGGTTTTGTAGTGTAAATATATTGTATTTATAAAACCAAGTACCACTCCAACGCCAATGAGAATGTAAAATATCGTGAAGATTTTTCCAAAAGTGGTTTGGGGTGAAAAATCGCCATAGCCAATGGTAGTAAGAGTGACCACAGAAAAATAAGCTGCATCCACCCAAGACCAACCTTCAATATAATGATAGCATAAGGTACCAATAATGATAATCATTCCAGAAACGCCTAGGAGTTGCCTATATTCTCTGTCTTTTAAGAAGGAAATGATGATTTTTAAGAGATACATTATGAATGGGTTTGAGAAATTAGATCAAAACGGGAAGTGCATAAATTGCCCAAACAAACTTCCGATCTAGGGCTTAAATCAAATGTAAGAGACAATATTAGATGTAGAAGAAATACAAAACAGAATAATTTTTGCATCATTTTTGGGGCGTATTTTATCTAAAAATACAAAAAACCATAGAAACATTTGTAGTTTTGTGCCGAACAAAAAATTTCAATTTATGAGTGCTTATGATGTGGCTGTGATTGGATCGGGACCTGGTGGCTATGTGGCCGCTATTCGATGTGCCCAGTTGGGTTTAAAAACAGTGTTGATCGAGAAATATAACACCTTGGGGGGCACCTGCCTTAATGTGGGGTGTATTCCTTCTAAATCTTTGTTAGATTCTTCCCACCATTATGAAGAAGCACTTAAAAATTTTGAGGCCCATGGTATAGAAATAAAAGGTGAAATTAAATTGAACTTTAAACAAATGATCGATCGTAAAGCCGCTGTGGTAGAGCAAACCACTAAGGGAATCGATTTTTTGATGGAAAAAAATAAAATAACCGTTTTGCAGGGCACTGGTAGTTTTGTCGACGCTACACACATTAAAGTAGAGGGAAAAGACACCCAAACCATTGAAGCAAAAAATACGATTATTGCCACAGGATCAAAACCTGCCACACTACCCTTTATCAATTTAGATAAAGAGCGAATCATCACTTCAACCGAAGCACTTTCATTAAAAGAAATTCCTAAAAATCTTATTGTGATTGGTGGGGGCGTCATTGGTCTTGAATTGGGTCAAGTCTATGCCCGTTTGGGTGCCACCGTTTCAGTGATAGAATATGCAGACCGCATTACGCCTGTGATGGATAGCGCCCTCTCACGAGAGTTAACTAAAGTGATGAAAAAACAGGGCATCAAATTTTTCTTATCGCATGCAGTAAATAAAGTGGAACGAAAGAAAGATCAAGTGTTTGTAACGGCCCAAGATAAAAAGGGGAACGAAGTGCGTTTTGAAGGCGATTATTGTTTGGTGTCTGTGGGACGTACACCTTATACTCATGGCTTGAATTTATCTGCTGCTGGGGTTACCCAAAATGAAAGAGGTCAAATTGAAGTGAATGATGATTTGCAAACATCCGTTGCCAATATATATGCCATTGGTGATGTGGTGCGAGGGGCTATGTTGGCCCACAAAGCCGAAGAGGAAGGCGTGGCTGTGGCCGAACGTTTGGCCGGACAGAAACCCCATATAGATCACAACCTCATTCCCAATGTTATTTATACTTGGCCTGAAGTGGCTGCAGTGGGTAAAACCGAAGAACAACTCAAATCGGAAGGAAGCGCCTACAAAGTAGGTCAATTTCCTATGCGGGCCTTAGGTAGAGCGCGCGCCAGTATGGACATCGATGGATTTGTAAAAATCTTGGCCGATGCCAATACCGATGAGGTGCTGGGGGTTCATATGATTGGTGCTCGTGCAGCCGACCTAATTGCAGAGGCCGTTACCGCAATGGAATTTAGAGCTTCTGCCGAAGACATTGCCCGTATGAGTCACTCACACCCCACCTATGCGGAGGCGGTGAAAGAAGCTGCCTTGGCTGCCACAGATAATAGGGCGCTGCATAGCTAGAAAAATTTTTATTCTTTCCCCAACAGGCTAGAAAATCATGTTATCGCTTTTTTGGAGAGTACCTCTCTAATTATTTTTTAATTCCAAAAAATTGTTTTGATGAAATTTGTTTACCTTGTTTGGAAAACAAAGAATCTTGAAACGTAGAAATTTTATCGCAAAAACAGCCGGCGCATCTGCCGCTTTTAGTATTGTTCCCAGTCACGTATTGGGTTTTTCGGGCACAGCCCCAAACAACAAAATACAACTTGGTTTTATTGGTGTAGGCCGCCAAGGGCGCGGTCTTATGAGAAATTTTGTCAACTATGACGAAGCTGCCATTGTGGCCGTATCAGACGTAGATCGACTTAAAGTGGATTTGTTTACCAAAACCTATCAAGAGACGGCTGCTGAAAGAGAAAAAACTATCAATACCATTGAAGCTTTTCCCTCCTACAGAGAAATGCTAGCCAGACCCGACATAGACGCTGTTGTTATTGCCTCCCCAGACCATTGGCATGCCCAAATGGCTGTGGATGCCGCCAAAGCAGGAAAAGATATTTATTGTGAAAAACCTCTTTCAAGCAGCGTGGATGAAGGACGTGCCATGGTGAATGCTGCGCGCAAATACGATGTTGTTTTTCAAACCGGAAGCATGCAACGGTCTTGGCGGAATTTTAGACACGGTGTAGAACTGATTCGAAATGGCTACATAGGCGAAATAAAAACCATAAATGTTTGTGTGGGCAGTCCATGGAAAGCCTGCGAATTACCTGCCCAACCGACGCCAGAAAACATTGATTGGGATGCTTGGATTGGCCCAGCACCCTATCGATCCTATCACAGAGATTTGGCTTGTCCTATTGATGATGACCGTTGGGGCATGTGGCGGGACTACAAGCCCTTTGGCGGTGGAATGATTACCGATTGGGGTGCGCATATGTTTGATATTGTGCAATGGGCTTTAGATCAAGATAGCAGCGGCCCAGTGGCTTTTAATCCACCCAATCATCCGGCAGAAATAGGGTTGACATTTACCTATGAAAACGGTATAACGGTGAGCCACTCCAAATGGGGGAAAGATTGTAATGAAATTCAATTTATTGGCACCGAAGGTCGATTGGAGGTGAGCCGAGGATACTTAAAAACATATCCTAATGAAAATTTAGCCAAAGAAGATTTGCCTAACACAGCCACAGAACGCGTTTATTTAAGTGAAAACCACCACCTCGATTGGCTCCAAGCCATCAGAGACCGAACCCGACCCATTTGCGATGTAGAGGTTGGGCATAGAACAGCATCGGTTTGTAATATTGCCAATATTGCCTACCAATTGCAACGTCCATTAGAATGGAACCCAGTTGCTGAAACCTTTGTGGATGATCACGGAGCCAATCTCATGTTATCAAGAACCTATAGAGGCGCTTGGAATTACCGTGATTTTTGACGCATCACAGCCTCCATTTTTGATCTAATTTCGGCAAAACCGACCTGACCTATGCTGCCTATATGGGTGTGGTTCACATTCTTCTTGGGTTTAAAATCTCCCTGCGCAATGGCTTGTCCCATTTTTTTATATGCTTCTCGGAAGGGCATCCCTTCTTTTACCCATTCGTTAAGGGTGTCTACACTAAAAAGGTAATCGTATTTAGAAAGGGCTAAGAGATCTTTGTTTACCTCCACCTGAGCCAAACTGTAATGGAACATTTCCAAGCAGGACTTAATTTCTTGAAAAGCTTCAATAAGCAACCCTTTAGCCAATTGCATTTCACGGTGATAGCCACTGGGCAAATTAGAGGTTAATAAACTCAATTGGTGAGGCAAGCCTTGGAGCAAATTACATTTGCCTCGAATCAACTCAAAAATATCTGGATTTTTTTTGTGCGGCATGATGCTAGACCCAGTGGTTAAGCTGTCAGGGAAGTGAATGAAATTAAAATCTTGCCCCATATACAAACAAATGTCCATTGCCAATTTGGATAAAGTGGCACCTAACAGACCCAAGGCCTGAACTGTTGTTTTTTCAATTTTTCCACGCCCCATTTGCGCTGCCACCACATTATATTTAAGTGTGGCAAAATCAAGATTTTTAGTGGTGGCTTCTCGGTCAATATCAAACGAAGTGCCATAGCCTGCAGCACTTCCCAAAGGGTTTTGATCGGCCAATTGGTGGGCGGCATTGAGCATCACAACATCATCAATAAGACTCTCTGCATAGGCAGAAAACCATAAGCCAAAAGAAGATGGCATGGCCACTTGCATATGTGTATATCCAGGCATTAAAACGGATTTATTTTTTTCGCCTAAATCCATCAACAGTTCAAAAAGCGCATGCGCAGCTGCTATCACCTGTTGCAATTCCTCTTTAATGTAGAGTTGGAGCGCCACCAATACCTGATCGTTTCTTGATCGAGCGGTATGAATTTTTTTGCCTAAATCGCCTAGTTTTTCAGTTAACAAATATTCAATGCGCGAATGCATGTCTTCAAAAGAATCGGGAATGGTGAAGGTGCCTTCCAGCGCACTTTCTTCTATTAGCTTAAGTTCAGCTATGAGTTGTTCTGCTTCTTTTTTGGTCAACAAACCAACGGCCCCCAACATGGCAGCATGTGCACTAGAAGCCCGACAATCATAAGGCGCTAAAATTAAATCGTATTCACGGTCTTTTCCCACCGTAAAGGCATCTACTTTTTCATTGATCGGATTTCCTTTTTGCCACAGTTTCATACTTATAAAATTTGTTTTAAGAGCGAAATATAGAGGGCTATACCGTCTTCAATTTCTTGAGTGTAAATAAATTCATCGGCTGTATGGGATCGGGTAGAATCGCCAGGGCCAAGTTTTAAGGAGGGACACTCCAGTGCCGCTTGATCTGACAAAGTGGGTGAGCCATAGGTTTTTTTCCCAAGGGCAACACCGGCCTGAACAAGGGGATGATCTAGAGGAATGGATGAGCTTTTTAAATGTAAAGATCGCGCTTGCACTTCACAATTTAAGGCTTTTTTAATGACAGCTTCTACTTCTGCGTTAGTATAACAATCATTCACCCTTACGTCTATCACCATTTTTACGGTGGCTGGGATCACGTTGTGTTGTTGTCCCGCTTCAATTTGAGTGAGAGTCACTTTCACCGCGCCCAAGGTTTCAGACACTTTAGGAAAAGAAATATTTTCGATGGCTTGAATGATTTGAGGCACTTTTAACAAAGCCTGATCATCGTTGGGGTGAGCAGCATGGCTTGGCGTTCCTTTAACCGTAGCGTCCAAAACAACCAGTCCTTTTTCGGCCACGGCCAAATCCAAAAGGGTGGGTTCTCCCACAATGGCTAGGTCTATGGCAGGCAAATGTGGCAACAAACCTCGTAAACTTTTTGCGCCGGCTGTTTCTTCTTCTGCTGTGGCAGCCATGAGTAAGTTATACTTTGGGTTGGGATGATCGTAATAATGCTTAAAGAGCGTTATTAAACTCACCAAGGCACCACCGGCATCGTTGCTTCCTAATCCATATAGTTTTCCATCAATAATATCGGCCTTAAAAGGATCTCGGGTGTAGGCCTTATTGGGCTGTACCGTATCGTGATGTGAATTTAAGAGGAGGGTGGGTTTAGACGGATCAAAATGTTTATTGGTGGCCCAAACATTATTATCATTGCGTTGTGCGGCGATACCATGCTTTTTGAACCACGTTGCAATTGCATTGGCGGTTTCGCCCTCATCACTTGAAAAAGAAGGAATTTTAATAAGTTGTTGTAATAACGCAATAGCTTCCTGAGCGGCTGTCATAATTCTATATGTGAAAATGTTTCTGATCCAAGCAATAGGTTTGGTCCACCCACATGCACTTCTTTAACTCCATTTTGGAGGGCCTCAAAGCAATTGGATAATTTGGGAAGCATGCCCCCTGCAATCTTTTTAGTGGTTTTGAGTGCCTCATATTTTTGTGAATCTATATGTTGAATCACAGAATTTTCATCCGCAATGTCTTCTAAAACGCCGGCTTTTTCAAAACAATATCGGAGGTGAACGTCGTATTTTTCAGCCAAAGAAATGGCCACTTGCGCAGCAATGGTATCGGCGTTGGTGTTCAATAATTGTCCTTTGCCGTTATGTGTAATAGAACATAATATGGG
>CAZTYX010000037.1:14008-14265 GCA_964617385.1 uncultured Flavobacteriaceae bacterium
CTACTTTATTTATGTTGAGGAGTTGTTCAAGACCTGCAGCATTAACGGTTCTAATATCCCCCACATACCCATAATCAATTGGATTGGGAGGTCTTTTGGAAGATGAAATAATGTTGCCATCGGCACCACTCAACCCTATTGCATCGCATTGGAGGGCTTGCAATTGGGTGACTAAATTTTTATTAATTAAGCCCCCATAAACCATAGTGATTATCTCTAAATTGGCAGCATCCGTAATTCTTCGGCCTTCGTGCATT
>CAZTYX010000038.1:0-13694 GCA_964617385.1 uncultured Flavobacteriaceae bacterium
ACTAAATTCAAATAGGCCGATTCATATTGGGAATCCAACTCAATTGCTTTTTCATAATATCCTCGGGCCGCAACGGGATCTCCTAAATCGGCATTCACAACGCCCAAATTAAAATATAGCAAGGCATTGTTTGGATCTTGCGCAATAGCTTGTTTAATCAACTCTTGGAACTTTTCTTTTTCATCCAACTCAATATAGATGTTGGCCTCCGTTAAAATTAAATTTAAATCATCTGGATTGCTTTTTCGCGCCTCCTGAACAGCCTGCATGGCCTTTTCGCTATCGCCTTGATCGGCATATATTAAAGCTATGTTTTTTACTATCTCAGGAAATTTAGATTCCGTTTGTGCTTCTCTATGATTAGTGTAGTCCTTGGATTTTTTATATAAATCAAACTCGGTTTCACTCACTTCAATCTCGTTGCCAGAGGCCACTTCAGTAACAAAATATTGGGTTTTGATACCCGTATAATTGATCTCTTTAAGCTCCTCATAATAGGATAAAGCCAAGGGATAATCTTTCCCGTTAACCGCCCCTGAAGCTGCATAGTAAAGATAATCTTGATTGAGTGCTGGATTGATCTCATAGGCCATGTAAAGCTTTTCGGCACCCTCCAAGAAGGCATTTTTTTCATTGTCTGCAATAGCAGTATTCACTAAGTCAGCGACTAATTTTTCACGCTCCGCATCAATTTCAGTGGCTGCGTAGCCCCCTTCTGCAGCAGCTTCAAATTTTTCTATTGCCGTTGAAAAGGATTTGTTAGATGCTGCAATTTTACCTTCTAAAAAAGTTATGGAGGCTGCCAATTTAGGATCGGCAGCACTTAATATTTGAGCATTATCTTCTAAAATTTGAGCTGCACCGGCAACATCGCCAGCAGTGAATTTTTTGAGCGCAGAACGATATTCTTTTTTTTGCGCAAAGCCTATTGTGGTTAATAAGCTAAAAACTAAAATTAATTGTTTTTTCATTTTGGTGTATTTGATTTTCTGTTTGGTCTATTCAATAACAGTGCCATCATTCACATCAATGTCATTAATGTCATCAATTTGTTCATCATCCTTCATCACCTTGGCAATGGCAGCAATACTGTCTTTATCTTTTAAATTAATTAATCGAACCCCTTGTGTGGCACGTCCCATCACACGTAAGCCGGCCACCTCCATGCGTATGGCGATACCGGATTTATTTATGATCATTAAATCGTCTGCATCAGTAACACTTTTCAATGCAACAAGGTGTCCTGTTTTTTCCGTAATAGAAATGGTCTTCACTCCTTTTCCACCGCGGTTAGTGATACGATAATCATCCAATGCTGAACGTTTACCGTATCCGTTTTTGGAAACCACCAAAATGTTGGCGTCCATATCGTTAACAGCCACCATACCCACCACTTCGTCTTTGTCATGGGCAAGGGTAATTCCACGAACACCAGAAGCATTTCTTCCCATGGGGCGGGTTTTCCCTTCTTCAAATCGGATGGCTTTTCCAGATTGAACTGCCAGAAGAATTTGACTGTTTCCATTAGTAAGTTTGGCTTCTAAAAGCTCATCGTCTTCTCGGATGGTAATGGCATTAATTCCATTGGCACGCGGTCTAGAATATTGCTCCAAAGCTGTCTTTTTGACTTGTCCCTTTTTGGTGGCCATAATCACATAGTGATTGTTAATGTAGTCTTCATCCTTTAAGTCTTGTGTACAAATAAAAGCTTGAACTTTATCATCTTGTTCGATATTTATCAAATTCTGAATGGCCCTACCTTTTGCTGTTTTTGAACCCTCAGGAATTTCATAAACACGCATCCAAAAACACTTTCCTTTTTGTGTAAAAAACAACATATATTGGTGGTTTGTACCCACAAAAAGGTCTTCTAAGAAATCTTCGTCTCGGGTGGTAGAAGCTTTTTGCCCCACTCCTCCTCGGTTTTGTGTTTTGTATTCTGCCAAAGGAGTTCGTTTGATATATCCTGCATGAGAAATGGTAATAACCACTTTTTCATTCGGAATCATATCTTCAACGCTAAATTCGCCACCAGCATATTCAATTATGGATCGGCGTTCATCTCCGTATTTTTCTTTCACCTGAAGCAATTCGTCTTTGATGATTTCCATTCGACGATCTTTCTTCTCTAAAATATCTTTTAAATCGGCAATGGTAGCCAACAACTCATCGTATTCTGTACGCAATTTATCCTGCTCTAATCCAGTGAGTTGACGCAAGCGCATCTCAACAATTGCTTTGGCTTGAATTTCAGACAGCTCAAATTTCTTTTGCAGTGCTGCGCGTGCTTCATCGGCATTGGAAGAGGCGCGAATTAGAGCAATCACTTCGTCTATGTTGTCTGAAGCAATAATTAACCCTTCTAAAATATGCGCTCTTTCTTCTGCTTTTTTAAGCTCAAACTGCGTGCGACGCACCACCACTTCATGACGATGATCCACAAAATGTCGAATCATATCTTTAAGGTTCAACATTTCTGGTTTTCCGTTTACCAAGGCAATGTTGTTTACACTAAAGGACGATTGCAGCGCTGTGTATTTGTAAAGCTTATTCAGTACAATATTTGGGATGGCATCACGCTTGAGGATATATACAATGCGCATTCCCTTTCGATCCGATTCATCACGAATATTGGATATGCCTTCAATCTTTTTATCATTTATTAAGTCGGCGGTTTTTTTGATCATCTCCGCTTTATTGACTTGATAAGGAATTTCTGTAACAATGATGCATTCTCTACCATTCACCTCTTCAATATTGGCTTTGGCTCGAATAACCACTCTTCCTCTTCCGGTTAGAAAAGCTTCTTTAACCCCTTGATAGCCATAAATAGTCCCACCTGTTGGAAAGTCGGGTGCTTTGATGTGTTCCATCAACTCTTCAATGGTCACCTCGTGATTATCGATATAAGATATTGTTCCAGCGACCACTTCACTAAGATTGTGCGGAGGCATGTTGGTGGCCATACCAACAGCTATCCCTGAGGCGCCATTTACTAAAAGATTGGGAATCCGTGTGGGCAACACGGTAGGTTCTTTTAGAGTGTCATCAAAATTGAGTTGGTGATCAACGGTGTCTTTTTCTATATCGATCAATAAATCTTCCGCAATTTTTTGCATTCGGGCCTCAGTATATCGCATGGCAGCTGGGCTGTCTCCATCCACCGAACCAAAGTTTCCTTGGCCGTCAATCAACAAATAACGCAAACTCCACTCCTGCGCCATACGAACCATGGTATCATACACAGAGGAGTCGCCGTGAGGATGATATTTTCCTAATACCTCTCCTACAATACGCGCCGACTTTTTATAAGCCGAATTAGCGCGTATTCCCAACTCGTGCATACCAAAAAGCACCCTACGGTGAACGGGTTTTAAGCCGTCTCTGACATCCGGCAGGGCACGTGACACGATGACAGACATTGAATAATCAATGTAGGCCGATTTCATTTCATCTTCTATGTTGATCGGAATGAGTCTTTCTCTTTGTTCCATAAACGATTTTGAATATACTGGCTAAAATAAACAACTCTGCGGTCAAATAGTATCTTCTTAGAGCAGTTTATCATATAAATTATTAACACTTTTTAAGCTTAAATTGGTTAAAAATATTTATCGGCGACCTTTTGAAATATTGATTTTTTTTTGTCTATTAGCTAAAGGTAAATCGCTTTGGTCTACTTTTTGAACGAAAGAACCTAAACAATTGACTATGGATGATAATTTTTCACCGCGCGTAAAAGATGTGATCGCCTACAGCAAAGAAGAAGCCCTCCGTTTGGGGCACAACTTTATTGGCACCGAACATCTTATGCTGGGAATTTTGAGAGATGGAAATGGAAAAGCAATTGCTATTTTAAACTCTATTGAAGTGAATTTGGAGGAACTTCGGCGAAAGGTCGAAATTCTTAATCCTGCCGTTTTAGAAGATAACCGAGGCCTTCAAGACAAAAAAAACCTACACCTCACCCGCCAAGCCGAACGGGCCCTTAAAACGACCTTCTTGGAGGCGAAACTTTTTCAAAGTGAACTGATTAATACCGCCCACTTGTTGCTTTGTATTTTGCGCAACGAAAATGACCCTACCACACAATTATTAGCCAAATTGGACGTTGATTATGATATAGTTAAAGAACAATTTAAAGTGATGCTAGCAAGTGACCAAGACCACTATACGGAACTTCCTTCTGCTTCTTCATTTCCAGATGAAAAAGAAGGTGATGGCGAGGGTGGCAAAGAGAATCCATTTGTACCTACTACAGAATCAAAAGGGATTAAAAAGACAAAAACCCCTGTTCTTGATAATTTTGGACGAGATGTAACCCTCTTGGCCGAACAAAACAAACTAGACCCCGTGGTGGGCCGTCAAAAAGAAATTGAGCGTGTCTCACAAATTCTGAGCAGAAGAAAGAAAAACAACCCGCTACTTATTGGAGAACCTGGTGTAGGAAAATCTGCTATTGCAGAGGGCCTAGCATTACGCATTATTCAGAAAAAAGTGTCACGCGTACTTTACAACAAGAGAGTAGTAACTCTTGATTTGGCTAGTTTAGTGGCCGGCACTAAATACCGTGGTCAATTTGAAGAGCGCATGAAAGCGGTGATGAATGAATTGGAAAAAAACGATGACATCATCCTGTTTATTGACGAAATACATACCATTGTTGGTGCAGGAGGTGCCACTGGAAGTTTAGATGCCTCCAACATGTTTAAACCGGCCCTTGCCAGGGGTGAAATCCAATGCATTGGTGCCACAACGTTAGATGAATACCGCCAACACATAGAAAAAGATGGAGCCCTCGAAAGACGCTTCCAAAAAGTGTTAGTAGAAGAAACCTCTGAAGAAGAAACAATTGAAATTCTACGAAATATTAAAGATCGTTATGAAAACCATCATAATGTCAATTATACCGATGAGGCGCTGAAAGCTTGCGTAGAATTAACCCATCGCTATGTGTCAGACCGCTTTTTACCAGACAAAGCTATTGATGCCTTAGATGAAGCGGGTTCCAGAGTGCATATCAACAACATGAGTGTGCCTAAAGAAATTATCGAACTAGAAAAACAACTCGAAGATGTCCGTGAAAACAAAAACACGGTTGTTAAAAAACAAAAATACGAAGAAGCAGCCAAGTTAAGAGACGACGAAAAAAGAGTTGAAAGAAATCTTATTGAAGCGCAAGAACGTTGGCATGAAGAGTCGAAACAAAACCGAGTTACGGTGGATGACACCCACATTGCAGATGTGGTTTCTATGATGACCAATATTCCCGTAACTAAAATTGTTAAATCAGAAAAAAATAAACTCGCCCACTTGAGCGATATTATTGGTGAAAAACTGATTGGACAAAGAGAAGCTATTGAGAAAGTAGTAAAAGCCATACAACGAAATCGGGCAGGGCTTAAAGCACCCGATAAACCGATTGGTTCCTTTATTTTCTTGGGGCAAACTGGAGTAGGAAAAACGCAATTGGCTAAAATTTTAGCCTCTGAAATTTTTGATTCTGAAGAAAACCTCATTCGCATAGACATGAGTGAATACATGGAAAAATTTGCCATTTCCAGACTCATTGGAGCGCCTCCAGGCTATGTTGGTTATGAAGAAGGTGGGCAATTGAGCGAAAAAGTGAGACGCAGACCCTATTCTGTGATCCTTTTGGATGAAGTTGAAAAAGCCCATCCCGATGTGTTTAACATGCTCCTTCAGGTTTTAGACGATGGATTTCTTACCGATAGTTTGGGGCGAAAAGTGAACTTTCAAAACACTATTGTTATCATGACATCCAACATCGGTGCACGTCAACTCAAAGATTTTGGTACGGGTGTAGGTTTTGAAACAGCTTCACAAAAAGCACAATCATCTGATATTGAAAAAGGAATTATCAATAAAGAACTTAAAAAGACCTTTACTCCTGAATTTTTGAACCGTGTAGACGATATTGTAATCTTTAATGCTTTAGAAAAGACAGATATTCGCCGCATTGTTGACATTGAGTTAAGCAAAGTAATTACAAGAATTGAAAAATTGGGCTATTCCGTTTCCATTACCGATGGCGCCAAAGACTTTTTAGCAGATAAGGGCTTTGATCAAAAATATGGCGCAAGACCTTTAAACCGTGCCATTCAAAAATACATAGAAGACTTAGTTGCCGAAAATGTGGTGGACAGCACCTTAAAAGAAGGCGATGCTATTTTGATTGATTGGAAAAAAGATGATAATCAACTTTCATTAACAGTTGAGGAGCCATCACCCGCCAAATAATTGTCTTAAATTCCTTTTAGCTTAAAGTAATTATCGTATTCCTGCGAAGATTAGCTTTTTTTAGTGGTAATAATTTTTTGCCTAAGCAGTTAGGTTTATTTTTGCGCTCGTCAATGGGGATGAGGTAATTCGTCCTGCAAATAAGACTATTGTCTATGAAAGTTTTGAAATTCGGGGGAACTTCCGTGGCTAAAGCGGCAAGTCTAGAAAAAGTGTTTAAGATCATTCAAAGCAACGCAGGAACCCCTGTTGTTGTGGTTGTTTCAGCCCTTGGTGGAGTGACGGACATTCTAGTAGATCTGCTTCAAAAAGCAGTGCATGGTGAAAGTAATTTCAAAATTGAAATTGAAGAACTTCTAAATCGCCACCTAGAACCTATCAAACATTTCATTCCGGTATCTAAACAAAGTGAAAGCATTAGTTTTATTAAAGCAGAACTAAATGCCTTGGAAGCGCTTTTGGAATCGGTGGCCCAACTACAAGAAGAAACAGAACGTATCTATTCCAAAGTAACCGCATTTGGCGAATTGCTTTCAAGCCAATTGATACACAAGCTTTTAAAAGAACAAAATATTGCTGCAACCTACTTGGATGCACGTGAACTTATACAAACCGAACCCGGCAACGGATATCCTGTGGTTCACTTTGAAAACAGTACTAAAAAAACAAAGGCCGCCATTCAAAAAAGTACCCATTCAGTATTTATAGTGCCTGGGTTTATTGCTGCCAATGCAGCAGGTGAAACCACCACCTTAGGAAGGGGTGGTTCGGATTATACAGCAGCCCTTTTAGCGCATTTTTTAGATGCCTCAGCTCTTGAGATTTGGACTGATGTGAGCGGTATGTATACAGCCAATCCTAAATTGGTGGCACAAGCCAAACCCATTCCAAAGTTGTCCTATCAGGAGGCTATGGAATTGTCTCACTTTGGTGCCAAAGTAATTTATCCGCCTACACTTCAACCCATTGTTAAGAAAAAGATTCCAACGTTTATAAAAAACACCTTTGATGCAGCAGCTCCAGGCACTCAAATTGATGCTCAAGGGGGACAAACCAATGGAGAAATTGTAAAAGGAATTAGCCATATTGACAGTGTAGCCTTGCTCACGTTAGAAGGAAGCGGTATGATTGGGGTTCCAGGCATATCAAAACGCCTTTTTGAAGCACTCTCTGTCCACCAAATCAATATAATCATGATCACCCAAGCGTCTTCGGAACATTCCATTTGCATTGGCGTGAAAGGTTCAGAAGCAACAAAAGCAAAGGAAGTAATTGATGAAGCGTTTGCCTTTGAAATTGCGCAACAAAAAGTGGCCCCTACCCGTGTTGAAAAGAATATGGCCAACATTGCAGTGGTGGGTAATAAAATGAAAGACCATCAAGGTATAAGCGGAAAGCTTTTTAGTAGCCTTGGTGCCAACAACATCAACATTCATGCTATCGCACAAGGGGCTTCAGAACGAAATATTTCGCTAGTGATTGATCAAAAAAATATTCAAAAAGCACTCAATACAATTCATGAAAGCTTTTTTGAGATGCAAACCAAAGAACTCAACCTATTCATTACAGGCGTGGGTAATGTGGGGGCTAAATTACTAGAGCAAATTGAACAACAATCCCAATACCTTCTAGAACATTTACGCTTAAAAATTCGTGTGATTGCATTATCAAATTCTAAAAAAATGTTGTTGGGTGATGCGCCGATCAACCTAGATGATTGGAAAAATGAATTAGAAAACAGTGCTGAGAAAGCGGACAAAAACCGTTTTTTTGAACACGTAAAGCAGCTCAATCTGCGCAATAGTATTTTTGTTGACAACACTGCTAGTGAAGTAATTGCCGGTGAATATGCCCGTTATTTGGAACACAATATTGGTGTAGTAACCTGTAACAAAATTGCGTGTGCCGATGCCCTAGAAAACTATATTGACCTAAAAAGAATTGCACGTCAATATGGTGCTCCTTTCTTGTTTGAAACCAATGTTGGCGCAGGATTGCCTGTAATAGACACCCTGAATAATTTAGTGGCATCGGGGGATAAAATTGTTAAAATACAAGCCATTTTATCAGGCAGTTTAAATTTTATTTTTAATGCCTTCAAACCCGGGGTTCCTTTTCATGATGTGGTCTTAGAAGCACAACAAAAGGGCTATACCGAACCCGATCCCAAAATCGATTTGAGCGGTGTAGATGTGGCTCGAAAAATATTGATTCTCGCTAGAGAAAGTGGATTGCATATTGAGTTAGGGGCTATTGAAAACCAAGGTTTTCTCCCTGAAGAAACATTGCAAACCACCTCAAACGAAGCATTTTTTGAATCCTTAAAGAAACATACCTCACATTTTGATTCACTATTAGAAGAGGCCAATGCGAAAGGAGCTCGACTAAAATATATTGCTCAATTAGAAAACAACAAAGCCTCTGTTGGACTTCAACACATTATGCCCGATCATGATTTTTACAATCTGGAAGGAAGTGATAATATAATATTATTTTATAGTCAACGCTACAACGATCAACCGCTGATTGTGAAGGGAGCAGGTGCTGGAGCAGAAGTGACTGCCGCCGGTATTTTTGGAGACATCATTCGAATTGGTAAGCGCTAAACATGGAAAGCATTCGCATTTTTTCGCCTGCTAGTGTTGCCAATGTGTCCTGTGGTTTTGATGTGTTGGGTTTTTGTTTAGGGCCCATAGGCGATGAAATGGTGGTACACAAATCTGCCCAAAAAGGCATCCGCATTACCAAAATCGAAGGTCAAGACCTTCCCACCGATCCCCAAAAAAATGTAGCTGGTGTTGCAGCTCAAGCGCTTATTGATGCCCATCCTGTGGCCTTTGGATTTGACATTGAAATTTATAAAAAGATTAAACCAGGTAGTGGTATTGGAAGTAGTGCTGCCAGTGCGGCGGGTGCTGTTTTTGCTATCAACGAATTGATGGGAAGACCCTATAATCGTTCTGAGTTGGTCCAATTTGCAATGGCTGGAGAACAATTGGCTAGCGGTTCAGCTCATGCCGATAATTTAGCCCCTGTATTGCTTGGAGGATTCACTCTGGTGCGTTGCAATGACACGCTAGACATTGTTAAGCTACCTACCCCTAAAGATTTATTTGCCACGTTATTACACCCTAAAATTGAACTAAAAACAGCGCATGCAAGAGCCATTCTTAAAAAAAATGTAACCCTGAAGCAAGCCATACAACAATGGGGTAATTTGGGTGCCTTTGTGAGCGCTCTACACACAGAAGACTATGATTTATTGTCTCGTGCTATGGTTGACAAAGTGATTGAACCTGCCCGATCCATGTTAATTCCAGAATTTGAATCCATTCGCAGCAGCGCCTTGCAAGCGGGTGCGTTAGGCAGTGGCATATCAGGCTCTGGCCCCTCTATCTATGCCTTATCAAAAGGCAAAGCACAAGCCGAAAAAGTGGGGCAAGCCATGCGCAAAGCCACGGAAAATCTTGCCCTAGAGGTAGATCTTTATATTTCTCCTATCAATCCAAAAGGAATCACCATACTCGAATCAAAATGAAATATTACAGTTTAAATCACAATGCACAAAGCGTTTCGTTTGACAAAGCTGTTATACAAGGGCTTGCCCCTGATAGAGGACTTTATTTTCCAGAAAGAATCCCCACCCTTGACCCTTCGTTTTTCGAGCAAATAGAGCAGTTATCAGATCATGAAATTGCCTTTGCGGCCATACGCCCTTATGTAGAACAAGAACTTCTTTCTGACAGAGCACTTAAAAAAATTGTGGAAGAGACGCTACAGTTTCCCTTTCCTATTGTTCCGCTCACCAAAAACATAGCCACTTTAGAATTATTTCAGGGCCCTACCCTTGCATTCAAAGATGTGGGCGCTCGGTTTATGGCACGTTGCCTTTCAAACTTTCACAAAACTTCTAAAGAAAAAAAAGTAACCGTTTTAGTTGCCACATCTGGAGATACAGGAGGAGCCGTTGCCGATGGTTTTTATGATGTTCCAGGCATTGATGTTGTCATTCTCTATCCCAAGGGAAAGGTGAGTGAAATTCAAGAAAAACAACTCACCACTTTAGGAAAAAATATTACTGCTCTAGAAGTAGAGGGCACTTTTGACGATTGCCAAGATATGGTGAAGAGTGCGTTTATTGACCCTCAAATTATAGGAGAAATGCAGCTCACTTCTGCCAATTCAATTAATGTGGCCCGATGGCTGCCTCAAATGTTCTATTATTTTATTGCTTACAAGGCTTTAAAAGGAAAAGGAAAAAAAATAGCCGTTGCTGTACCCAGTGGAAATTTTGGTAATATTTGTGCGGGTTTAATGGCCCAAAAAATGGGGCTACCGATCGATCAATTTATTGCATGTACTAATATCAATGATACAGTTCCCGTATATTTAGAGGAAGGAATCTATTCTCCAGAACCTTCAAAACAAACCCTTTCCAACGCCATGGATGTGGGCGATCCAAGTAATTTTATTCGAATTCAAAAAATCTTTAACAACGATTTTCACAAATTAAAAAAGGGCCTTAAAGGCTATCGTTTTACAGACACTGACACTAAAAAAGCCATTCAGGACGTCTATTCTGCCACCCAGTATATTTGTGATCCACATGGTGCTGTGGGCTACTTGGGATTAAAAGCCTTTTTAGATGAACAATCTAATGATGATTTTTATGGGGTGTTTATGGAAACGGCACATCCCATCAAATTTGTGGATGCCGTTGAAAAGACACTCAAAACAAAAATATCTGTGCCCAAAAAAATTGAGAAGGTTTTAGAAGGAGAAAAAAAGAGCTTTCCCATTACCGATTATAAAGACTTAAAGGATTTCTTACTAAATCGCTAATCTTCAATTTCAGGCAAGACAATATCATCTAATGCACTTGCTTTTGACATTAAGGCCTCAATTTCTTGCCAAGCACGAGGAGCATCATCAGACAGTGTGACAGGTCCTTCATCAGTAATTAACACATCGTCTTCGATACGAATACCAATATCCCAATACTTAGGGTCACACGGGCTGTTTTTAGGAACATAAATACCGGGCTCTACGGTTATAATCATGTTTTTTGCTAGATTTTCATACAACCCAGGATCATGCACATCCAATCCAATGTGATGCGCCACCCCATGGGGCAAATAACGTCTAAAATCTTCTGGCTTTTCAATTAAACCTAATTTTAAAAGGCCCTCTTTAACCACATCATAACAAGCTTTGGTTATGGCTCTAAAATCAGCGCCAACTTGTGCAGCGGCAATACCCGCCTGTTGAGAAGCATACACAATTTCATACAATTCACGTTGGGCTTCGGTAAATTTTCCAGTCACTGGAACGGTACGCGTTACATCTGCAGTATACCCTTGATATTCTGCGCCTAAGTCCATCAAAATAAGTTGGTTATCAATTTCTGTTTTATCATTTGTTATGTAATGCAAAACACAAGCGTTGTCTCCCGCACCCACAATAGAGGGATACCCCTCATGTGCGGCACCATATTTTTTAAATACAAGTTGATGAATACCTTGCACTTCACGTTCGGTCATATTAGGATGCAGGGCTTTCATTACCTCTCTTTGCCCTTGAGCTGAAATTCGCACTGCTTTTTTGATGAGTGCCACTTCTTCTTCGGTTTTAATTTCACGAAGTTCAGCCATGATGCGTCTGAGTGCAGATAGGTTATAATTATAGGGCATCATTGCCAACTCCATCTTTGGATTACGTTCAGCACTTTTTTCCTCCTGATCTTCTAGAAAAGACTGAATAAAGGCATCGTCTTTAAGGCTTTCATCACGTTTTACATATTGCTCAATTTGCGCCTTTAATTCAGCGCGATTTTCTGGGGCAACATTTTTTATCTGCTGATAGAGTTCATAGTGCTGTGCATTAAAGTCATCAGGGAAATTGATTTTGGCTTTAAATGTTTTTTGTAAATCGTATAAATCGTTTTGGTCGTTTTTAAAATCACGTACATCATTGTCAAAATTAAAAAACAAGACCTCTTCAAAAGCGTCAAAACGGTGGGACTCTGAAGCAAATAAACTCCTGTCTGCCACACGATCATACCCCATAACAGAAGCACCGCTCACACCCTTTCTTCGGCCATTCCACATTTCACGAAAAGGATCACGTTCTCGAACATATATTTTCTCTAAATAACTGCCATTTTCATCCGCTTGGGGTGTTTTATAAATCAACAAAACGGCATGCGGTTCTTCCCAACCCGAGAGATAATAAAAATTAGGATCTTGATGATACACAAAATCTACATCATTGGCTCTATTGCGGATGGGAGAAGAAAAAAATACTGCCACACTGTTGGCCGGCATTTTTTCTCTAAATTGGTTCCGCTTTTCTTTATGAAATTCTGGAGAAAGTCCCGATTTTTGCCCCCATATAGGAGCGCAAGTAAAAGCACCAAAAAGGAGCATTAGTAAGAAACTTATTTTCTTGTTCATGGTCTTAAATTTAATATCAACACTTAAGTGTATTGCAACTTATGAAAAAAACACCACTTTACCATGCACATCTAAAACAAGACGCCAAAATGATACCCTTTGCTGGCTTTGAAATGCCTGTACAATATGAAGGGGTTACCGCAGAACACCTTTATGTGCGCAATCAATCGGGTGTTTTTGACGTTTCTCATATGGGTGAATTTTTTATCTCAGGCCCTCAAGCCACAGCCTTTTTACAACGGGTTTGCAGCAATGATATCGAAAAACTTACGCCTGGCAAAGCACAGTATAATTATTTTCCTAACGCTAGTGGTGGAGTTATTGATGACTTGATTGTTTATCAACTATCTGCGTCAGACTATATGTTGGTGGTCAATGCTGCAAATCTTGAAAAAGACTGGAATTGGCTACAAAAGCAGCGCAAAGGCTTTGAGGTACATATAGAAAACCGATCAGAAGAAACGGTATTGCTAGCCATTCAAGGGCCCAAAACGATTGAGAAACTTCAACCCCTAACCTCCTGTACACTTGATGAAATTCCATATTATGGACATCAACAGAGCCGCTTTGCAAATTGTGATAGTGTTTTAATTGCCAATACAGGCTACACGGGTTCAGGTGGAGTTGAATTATATTTTAACAAAGCACATGCTACAGCCCTTTGGGACGCCATTTTAGCTCAAGGGATCAAACCCATTGGTTTGGCTGCCCGTGACACCCTCAGGTTGGAAATGGGCTATTGCCTCTATGGCAACGAATTAAATGAAAATATATCGCCATTGGCTGCCGGTTTGGGGTGGGTTACCAAACCTGAAAAGGGATGTGTTGGGGCTACGGTCTTACAACAACACAAAACAGAAGGCACTCCACAACAATTGGTTGGCCTACAACTTTTAGAACGTGGCATCCCCAGAAGTGATTATGCCGTTTTAGATAAAAATAATAATCAAATTGGCTCCATAACCTCTGGCACCCAATCGC
>CAZTYX010000039.1:0-13516 GCA_964617385.1 uncultured Flavobacteriaceae bacterium
AGTTGATGTTGGGTTCTTCAACCGGGCCACTTAGCTTAAAAGAGCCTTCTTTAAACATTGTTGAATCCAAAACAACGGGCTGGTTGTTAGCATCGGCCGCGATACGGTAGATGGCTTTTCCGTTACTAGAATCTATTTGACCTATAATTTCATAGGATGATTGATTGGCTTGGCACCCAAAAAAAAGAAGCGCAATCAAGGATATGAGAGCTGTTGTTTTCATGTAAAAAAAATGTGCTTAAAGGTAAAAATTAAAAAGAGAATGAAAAACTTATCTCTATTTTAGCAATACAATTATGCATTCAAAAATCAACGCATCTCAATTATCAACATTAGAAAAGCAATTGGAAGGTGAACTTCATTGGGAAGAGCACTTTAAAATGCTTTATGCTACTGATGGTTCCGTCTACAAAAAAAGACCTTTGGGGGTAGCGTTTCCAAAAAATACAGCAGATCTTAAAAAAATTATAGCGTTTGCTGGGCAGCATCAGATGGGTATAATTCCACGCACTGCTGGCACTTCATTGGCAGGTCAATGTGTGGGAGAAGGATTGGTGGTGGATGTATCGAAGCACTTTACAAATATTCTCTCAGTTGATCTTAAGAAAAAGACCGTAACCCTGCAACCTGGTGTAATTCGTGATGATTTAAATCGATTTTTAGCACCCTTTGGTTTGTTTTTTGGTCCCAACACTTCCACCTCAGCCTATTGTATGTTGGGGGGCATGGTAGGGAATAATTCTTCTGGCACCACTTCCATCCGTTATGGTGTGACACGAGATAAGTTACTTCGTATGGAAACCCTACTATCTGATGGAAGCAGTGTCGTTTTTGAGGACTTGTCATTGGAAACACTACAGCTAAAGCAAGCGCAACAAAATACAGAAGGGCATATTTATCGTTCATTAATCGAGCTTTTAACCCCCAAAGCAACGCAGGAAGAAATTCAGAAAAACTATCCACACCCCACCATACACAGACGAAACACCGGCTATGCCCTAGACATGCTTTTGCATCAACAACCTTTTACAAAAAAGGGCCATCCTTTAAATATTGCGAAGTTGCTTGCTGGAAGCGAAGGCACTTTGGCTTTTACCACTTCCATAACATTGCAATTGGATCCGTTGCCTCCTGTGGAGCAAGTAGCCTTAGCGGTACATTTTGAGAGCATTCAACAGGCTATGGAAGCAGTGGTGCCTTGTATGCAACATCCGCTCTACACTTGTGAATTAATGGATAAAACCATTTTGGATTGCACCCTAGAAAACCCCACCCATCGCAAAAATCGATTCTTTATTGAAGGTGATCCAAAGGCTTTATTGTTGTTAGAGCTCCGTAACAACTCTAAAACAGCTTTAAAAAAAGAATTAGCTGCATTGGAAGAAACTATTATGGCTTCAAAATTAGCCTATGCAGTGGTACCGCTTTGGGGAGATCAAATTGAAGCAGCCAATAATTTACGACATGCTGGTTTGGGTTTATTAGGTAATCTTATTGGCGATGAAAAGGCCGTGGCGTGTATAGAAGACACCGCTGTTCCTGTGGCGCAATTGGCAGAATATATTGCCGAGTTTCAAAAAATAATGGAATCCTTTAAGCAAAAGGCCGTCTATTATGCGCATGCTGGCGCGGGAGAACTTCATTTGCGTCCTATTTTAAATTTAAAAACTCAAAAGGGTGTGGCTGATTTTAGAGCCATCACAACGGCTGTGGCAAAATTAGTGAAACGCTACGGCGGCTCATTGAGCGGCGAACATGGTGATGGCATTGTGCGTTCTGAGTTTATTCCTTTGGTGTTGGGCAATAAAAACACTTCTCTATTGCAGCAGGTGAAGGAAATTTTTGATCCCCAATATATTTTTAATCCAGGGAAAATTGTGGCGCCTTGGCCGATGGATGAAAATTTACGCACACCGCCCGCAGCAAAACAAAAGCACCCAGATACATTATTTGATTTTTCGCATGACATGGGGCTTTTGCGTGCTGTAGAAAAATGCAATGGCGCCGGCAATTGCCGAACCACAGCTCCTAATGGAACGCTTTGTCCTAGTTACCGTGCGACAAAAGACGAATTGCACGGCACACGTGGACGCGCCAATGTTTTTCGAGAGGTGCTTTCTAATCCAACATCAAAAAATGCGTTTGACAGCAAATCTCTGAAGAAAGCCCTAGACTTGTGTTTGAGCTGTAAGGCTTGTGCCAGCGAATGTCCCAGCAGTGTTGATATGGCTACGTATAAGGCAGAGTTTAATTATCAATATCAAAGAATTCACGGAAGCAGCCTTCGAGACAAACTCTTTGCACACTATCCTAAAATCAATCAGTTTATGCAACCCTTCAGAGGGTTACAAAACTTTTTTTTGAATTCAAAAATCACAGCCGTTCCAATCAAAAGGTTGCTTGGCATTCACCCTAAAAGAATGCTACCAAAACTTGAAGTAAGTGCTTGTAAAAAATTAAATAACAGTGCTTTAAATGTTAAAAATAATGCGGTTTATTTGTTTGTTGATGAATTTAGCAACTATGCTGAAACCAAAATTGTATCACAAACCGTTGCCTTGTTAAACGGCTTAGGATATACTGTGCATACCTTACCTTTTGCTCCCAGTGGAAGAACCTATATCTCTAAAGGCTTTTTGAAAACAGCCAAAAAATGGGCAATACATAATGTGGCACAATATGCTCCTGTGGTGAGTGCAGATATTCCTTTACTTTTTATTGAACCTTCTGCCTTATATTGCTTTACAGATGAATATCTTAAACTTACTCCAGAAAAAGCAGAGTCAAAGGCTTTGGCAGGATATTGTATGTTGGTGGAAACTTTTTTAGCACAAGAAATCAAGGCGAAACGTGTTCATGCCAAACAATTTCATCAATCCACCAAAACGATAAAATTTCATGCCCATTGTTATCAAAAGGCACTAGGCAACCCCTCTGATACATTTACCCTCTTAAATCTGCCCGAAAATTACACGGTACGCCTTATCAACTCAGGCTGTTGTGGCATGGCGGGATCTTTTGGCTATGAGAAAGAACATTATGAGCTCAGTATGAAAATAGGAGAGGAGCGTCTTTTTCCAGCCATTCGCAAGAGTGCTACAGAGGTGCTCATTGCAGCCAATGGTACCAGCTGTAGACATCAGATTAAAGAAGGTACACACAAAACCGCTGAACACCCTCTTAGCATTTTGTACGACGCACTTTTGTAAACAGGGGCGTCCTTCTGCTCATCAGATTGCCGTATATTTGTTGCTATAATTTTGATTATGGCAGGAAATTCTTTTGGTAAACTTTTTAATTTAACCACATTTGGTGAATCTCATGGCCCTGCCATTGGCGGTGTTATTGATGGTTGTCCGGCAGGCATCACTCTTGATCTTGCGGCAATTCAAAACGAATTGAATCGAAGAAAACCAGGCCAATCGGCCATTGTTACTCAACGGAAAGAACCCGATACTGTAGCATTTTTTTCAGGTATTTTTGAAGGAAAAACCACGGGAACCCCCATTGGATTTGCTATTCACAATACCAATCAAAAATCTAAAGATTATACCCATATTAAAGACAGCTATCGCCCTTCTCATGCGGATTATGTTTATGATCAAAAATATGGTTTTAGAGATTATCGAGGAGGCGGAAGAAGTTCTGCAAGAGAAACAGCCAGTCGTGTGGTGGCAGGTGCCATTGCAAAACAGTTTTTAGTACCTATGAAAATCACAGCCTATGTTTCTAAAGTTGGTGATTTAGGCCTTGAGAAACCTTACCAAGAACTTGATTTTAATATAATTGAACAAAACCCTGTGCGTTGCCCAGATGCCCGAATGGCACAAACAATGGAGGCCTATATTAAGGAAGTGCGCAAAGCAGGGGATACCGTTGGAGGTGTAGTGAGTGCTGTGATTCAAAACGTGCCCGTAGGTTTAGGCGAGCCCGCTTTTGATAAACTACATGCCTTGTTGGGACACGCCATGCTTTCTATCAATGCAGTGAAAGGTTTTGAATATGGCAGTGGTTTTGCTGGTGCAACCTTGCGCGGGAGTCAACACAACGATTTGTTTAATGCTGATGGCACAACCAAAACGAATCATTCAGGAGGTATTCAAGGAGGCATCTCCAATGGAATGGACATCTATTTTAATGTAGCCTTTAAACCTGTGGCCACCATCATGCAAGACCAAGAAACCATAGACAAAGATGGCAAGGCAGTGACCATGCAAGGCAAGGGAAGACACGATCCATGTGTGGTTCCCCGTGCTGTGCCCATTGTGGAAGCTATGGCAGCTTTGGTTTTAGCTGATTTTACATTAATCAATAGAACTATTAAAAAATAACTCCAATGAAAAAGCTTGCCCTGCACTGGAAAATATTGATCGGCATGTTTGCCGGTATTGTTTTTGGTGTCTTTTTCTCATTTCTCTCTTTTGGACCCGATTTAATTTCAGATTGGATTAAACCTTTTGGAACTATTTTTATAAATGCACTGAAACTCATTGCTATGCCGCTCATTTTGGGGTCATTAATCAAGGGGGTTTCTGATCTCAAAGACATATCCAAGCTCTCCGTAATGGGGGGGCGTACCATTGGAATTTATATATGCACTACAGTTCTCGCAGTGGTTTTGGGACTAATATTAGTCAACACAATTGCACCAGGAAAACAAATTGGCACCGAAACCCGGGAGGAGTTACTTTTGACCTATCAAGACAGTGCCCAAGAAAAACAAATGGTGGCTCAACAGCAACGGGAAAAAGGACCTCTTCAGCCTTTGGTTGATCTTGTGCCAAGCAATATTTTTGAAGCTGCTACCAACAATAGAAACATGTTGCAAGTCATCTTTTTTGCCATCTTTTTTGGTATTGGTTTGATTTTAATTCCTGAGGTCAAAGCGGCCCCTGTAAAAGCGTTTTTTGATGCCTTTAATGAGGTCATTTTAAAATTGATTGACTTAATTATGTTGGCAGCGCCCTATGGTGTATTTGCCCTTTTGGCTGCCTTGGTGGTTGAATCACCAAGTTTAGAACTCTTTCAAGCTTTGGGGCTATATGCCATCACTTTGCTTATCGGGTTGATTTTAATGATTGTGATTTATGTGATTTTGGTCAAGATTTTTGCCAAGCGCAGTCCCAGCTTTTTTTTAAAGGGAATTGCTCCCGCACAATTGTTGGCCTTTTCGACCAGTTCAAGTGCCGCCACTCTGCCCGTTACTCTTGAGCGGGTGGAAGAACACTTAGGGGTTGATGAAGAAGTGGCTAGTTTTGTTTTACCCATTGGCGCAACTATAAATATGGATGGCACAAGCGTTTATCAAGCAGTGGCAGCTGTTTTTATTGCCCAAGCTTTTGGATTGGGTTTATCTTTAGAAGCCCAATTGGGCATAGTGCTTACTGCAACCTTAGCCTCCATAGGTACAGCAGCCGTGCCCGGAGCAGGCATGGTAATGTTGGTGATTGTATTAGGACAAGCGGGTATTCCCGAAGCAGGTCTTGCTTTAATATTTGCCATTGACCGCCCTTTAGACATGTGCAGAACCATTACTAATGTAACGGGAGATGCTGCTGTCTCTATGATTGTTGCTAAGTCCATTGGAAAGTTAAAAGAGGAGCCGTAATCAAAAGCATGGGACGATCACTACCCAAAAGCGTAATTGTCGCATAATTATTAAACAAACTTATGACGATAGCGCTCCTCAGGAAGGGGACATTTTTCATATTTCCCAAACCATCTGTAACGATTCTTCGCAATAAAGGCATAGGATCTATCTGTAATTTGATTGGGCAACAAACGAAAAATCAAGAAAAAACGAATTAGCCCCTTTTGCTGCTTTAATGCATAAAAAATAGCCTCAGGCCCTTCTTTTATATGTTTTTGAGGGGTAACCAAAGTGAGGGCGTCTCCACTAAAATTAGAAAGCAAATGAGCTGGAGCTTTGTGAATGGGGGAAAACCGAAGTGTGTCTTGGCGGTCAAAACAACATAATTGACGTACCCAAAAATTACAAAATGGACAATGTCCATCATAGTAGATGACGGAATATGTGCTCATTTTTTTGGGCGTTGCACAAATTCCAATTGCTCTAACTTGGCTTGGGTAGTAAAAGCCCCATAGTTCACCACCACCATCTTTTTTTCGATGACTTCAACCACACCCACCGCTCGGCCATCGGTTAGACGAACTTGATCTCCAACCAAAATAGCCACTTTAGGTTTGGGCTCCGACTTGGGTATTTTCTTTTGTGCCTTCTTTTCTTTGCGTACCTTAACTATTTCTATTTCCAATGCCTGGGCCGTTTTCTTCTTTTGGTCGCGTTCTTTTTTAGCAATTGCGGCGGACTTCTTTTTGCGCTTGGCATTTTCGCTTTCTGTTAAACGCAACAACTCGGCCACAAGGGGGCGTTTTTTGTTGGTGTTGAAATAGCGTTCAGCAGCCTCATTAAACTTATTTCCTAAAACAATCATGCGTTGGTTATGATCAAAAAGTTCTTGATAATCGCTTAACTTTTTTTGTAATTTGTCGTTGAGCGTGTTCATTTTATCGGCTTCAAGTGCCGCTTTGTTTTCTTTTTCCTTGAGCGCTTTTTCGGTAACTACCATTTGATTGCGTTCTTTTTGAAGTTTGGCTATAGTGGCATCAAAACGAACTTTGCCACGTTCCATTTTCTTCTTTGCTCGATTGATTAGATTAAAAGGCAATCCGTTTTTTTGAGCCACTTCAAACGTAAATGAACTACCTGCTTCACCCATCACTAATTTAAAAACAGGTTCAAGGGTTTTATCATTAAACTGCATATTGGCATTAACCATGGCTGGCATTTCATCGGCTAGAGCCTTTAAGTTGGCATAGTGGGTTGTAATTAAACCAAACGCTTCACGATCATAAAAATCTTCAAGCATGGTTTCTGCCAACGCACCCCCTAATTCTGGATCGGAACCTGTGCCAAATTCATCAATAAGAAAAAGGGTTTCGGCCTTGCATCGCTTCAAGAAAGACTTCATGTTCTTTAGGCGATATGAATAGGTGCTCAGATGATTTTCAATGGATTGGTTGTCTCCGATATCGGTTAAAATTTGTTGAAAAAACATTCCTTTGCTTCTTTCGTGAACTGGAATCAGAAGACCGCTTTGGAGCATGAGTTGCAAAAGCCCAATGGTTTTTAGCGTGATGCTTTTTCCTCCAGCATTGGGTCCAGAAATAACCACAATACGTTGTTCTGAATGCAGATTGATGTCTTGCGGAAATGTGGGTTTATCTTCCAATCGATTGGTCCAAAGCAGCAAGGGATGATAGGCTTCTTTATAATCTAGCTTTTGCTCTTCGCTAATTTCTGGTAAAATACCACCAATGGTTTCTGCATATTTTGCGCGGGCATAACAAACATCTAAGGCAAGTAAATAGTCTTGTTGCTGTTGGAGTAGGGGCAACAGGGGTCTAAAATAGTCGGTGAGTTGGCTTAATATTTTTTTGATTTCTTCTGTTTCTTCGAACAATAAGTTTTGCAGTTCGCGGGTAAGGGCGTTGGTAGCTTCCGGCTCCATAAACACAATGCTGCCGGTTTTGGAACTGCCCATAATGGCCCCTTTAACTTTTCGTCGATGCATGGCTTTTACAGCCAAAACCCGTTTATTGTCCAATACCGATTCTCGAATATCATCCAAATACCCTAAATTGTTATAATGTGTCAGGGCCTTATTAAAACTACTGCTTATTTTGCCTCTTAATCCTTGCAGTTGCTTTCTGATTTGATATAAGGTTTCAGAAGCATTGCTGTGAATTTCACCAAAACGATCAATAATGCTATCTACTTCTTTTTTGATCTCTTTGTCAATGGGAATAGGTTCTCCCAATGCAAAAAGTTGTGGATAATAGGTTTTAAATTTTTTAAAGAATTGCAATAAGACATTGGTGGTTGTGGCATTGGCCGAAAAATCTCGAAAACTTTGAATGTCTAGCACACTGTTTTCGATTTTTAAAAGGGGGAAGGCTGCAGAAGCATCTTCAAAACCGTGGTTTGGAATACGATTTTCATTGTCAAATGACGCTGTAAATTCGGCTACTTTTTGGAGTTCATTAAGGCAAGTGTTGGGTTCAAATTGAGGTTTAATGGCCCGACATTGTTCTTGCCCCAATGGAGTGATCGCGAAGGTTGATACTTGGTGTAAAACCGTATTAAATTCAAGATCTTCAATGGTTTTTTTTGGACAATATCCCATGCAAATTTTCTTACCTTAGCCCTGCAAATGTATGAAAACTATGACGGTACAAATACATTCGAGTTGGGAAAAGATCTTACAAAAAGAATTTGAAGCACCCTATTTTTTGCGTCTTGTTCAATTTGTAAAAACGGCCTATCAAAAGGAACGTTGTTATCCGCCTGGAAAATTTATTTTTCACTGTTTCGATGCCTGTCCCTTTGATGCAGTGAAAGTAGTGCTACTGGGGCAAGATCCTTATCACGGGGAGGGGCAAGCCCACGGACTTTGTTTTTCAGTGCCTGCGGGCGTTTCCCATCCGCCATCATTGGTCAACATTTTTAAGGAATTAAAAAACGACCTTGGTAAAGATTATCCCTCAAGTGGTAACTTAAATGACTGGGCTGCTCAAGGGGTGTTGTTGCTCAATGCTACGTTGACAGTAGCAGCACACCGTGCTGGCAGCCATCAAAACCAAGGGTGGGAGTTATTTACAGATGCTGTGATTGGCGCCCTCTCTCAGCATCGAGAAGGAGTGGTTTTTTTGCTTTGGGGCAATTATGCAAAACAAAAAGGCAAACATATTGACCGAAGTAAACATCTTGTTTTAGAGGCCGGACATCCATCCCCTTTGAGTGCCAACCGAGGGTTGTGGTTTGGCAATGGTCATTTTAGTAAAACCAATGCGTTTTTAAAACAACAGGGCCAAACACCCATTGCTTGGTAATCTTAAGATTTTAATAATAAAACACTGGCCAATCCTCCAGCGCCAGCAATGGCGGCCAGCCCCCGTTGGTTTTTTTGAAGCGAATGAAATAAATGCACCGCAAGAACAGCCCCCGAAGCGCCTATGGGATGTCCTCTGGATAATGCCCCACCATGCGGATTGATTTTATGCACGGGTGCCGCACTCCATTTTGCACAAAGAATGGCTTGAACCGCATAGGCTTCCATCAATTCAATATGTGTAATTTCATTCCACGTCAATTGATTTTGATCTAAAATTTTACGCATCGCTTCTGCGGGTAGGGTAGGAAATTGCTCAGGAATACCGCCCATAGTAAACCCATCTTCAATTTGGATGGCTTTGGTGCAATTGATATGCTTCATTATCTGTTCTGACGCAAGAACAACAAAAGCAGCACCATCGGCGTTGGGGGCCGTATTACAGGGGTGTTCCTTTCCAAATGTTGCGTTAGCCTTTTGATATATTTGCCGAGATATTGTTCGTGCATAAGGATCAAGGACATCTTTTTTGGTTATGGAGGTTGTTTCGGCTAGCCCTTTTGATTTGTACTTTAAAGCCTTTTTGTGACTGTTTTGCGTCCAAAAAAACACTTTGTCTTCACTTATTTGATATTCGTCTTTTAAGGTCTTAATAAACGCGCTTAAGGGACGGGTAGGGGAATCTTCAGGAAAAAATGGAGGACGGTCTAGTGGTTGCGCTTTGGCATTCCAAAAGGACTTATAATGCCGTTCAGGACGAAGAGAAAAAGATTCTACACCGCCCGCTATAAGTAAGTCTGCTTGACCGTTTTGAATGCGTTGAGCCGCTTGAAGAATAGCATCCAAACCGCCCACACACTGCCGATCAATGGAGGTGCCCAACACCCGATTTGAAAAACCTGCTTCGAGAACACATAAGCGCGCTAAGTTACCCCCTCCACCCAAGGCATTTGAAATCAATACATCTTCTACTGAAGCTTTTGGCATATTAATACGCTCAAGACACTCAATGATTACTGTTGCCGCGAGTCGGGGTATACTCACATTTTTTAAACACCCTCCAGCTGGGGCTATGGTGGATCGACAAGCCGAAATGAGATAAGCCTTTTGTTTTTTCATAATAATTCACTTAACACTTTTCTATCAAGTTTACCATTTTCGGTAATTGGCCATAGGGCACAAAAACGCCATTTACTTGCGACGCCCTGCGGCCCTAATGTTGCTCGTGCTTTGTGTTTTATTGCCGTCCATTGCTTTGGACTAATAGGTTTTGAAAGCATCAAAATGAGTTCGTTTTCTTTTGTTTGATGGGGTTGGTGGAGCAGTGCTAAGTTTTCTGTTTCTATTACATTTTTATACCATTTTTCTAGCATCTCAATATCCATAATATGGCCACAAATGGATAGTTGATGGGCTTTTCTCCCCACAAAAAACAACCGATTTTCAAAGTCTAAATAGCCTATATCAGCTGTAGCAATGGCACCGTCTACAATATCTATTCCAATGTTGCTTTGAATATAACCCGAAAACAATTGAGAACTGCAAACCCAAATGGTTCCTTGGCTGTAAGGGGGCACTAATTGATTTTCCTCATCTCGAATGCTAACCGCAACTCCTTGACAAACCGTGCCCACACTTTCGCTCTGGTCTGTGGGAGGCTTCAGGCTAATAAAACTGGTTTCGGAGGTGCCATAAAAGGAATAAATTTTTGCATTAGGAAAAACCGCTTGTAATCGATCTCGTTGTGGGTTTGAAAAGTGAGCACCACCCACAAAAACAAATTGAATGTTGGTGCTTAAGGGCTTCTTATTTAGGGCAAATATTTTGATTAAAGAGGTGCAATGCATGGGTGTTAACCAAAGAATATAGTTCGAATTTTCATTACAATTTGCCCATTTATTGCGTTGATGTAGGTCAAAAAAAAGGGGCTGCTTTTTTCTGTAAAGAGATTCCATAGCCCCAAATAATGATAAGGAATAGGGAAGTGCCCCCATAACAATGCCTCTTGGTGAATGATTACTGCCAATGATTGCGGACATAAGAGAAAAGCTTTGCTGCCAACTTTTAAAGGTTCTCAAAATCCCTTTTTCATTGTTGATTGTACCACTAGAAAAACATAAAATACTTGCTTCTTGAATGGAAATAGGGAGTAAATAAAGTCCTTTTCTATGTGTTGGTAAAAAAGAAATATGCATCCTGTTGAGCTGTCCTTTTGTTCCAATGCCCACAGAATACCCATTTGTTAGAAGGGGTATGGCATATTTTAAGAAAATCTCTTTTTCACTACTTACAAAAAAAAGTAATGCAGCATGTTTGTCTGGAAGGAGTTGTTGTAGGTTGTCAAAAGTCATGTAAGTGGGGTTGGGGTGTGTCGAGGGAGTGTTAACCACCCACCCGTTTCACATCATGGCCTAAAGACTTGAGGAACTCAATTATTTTATCGCGCATATTTCCTTGAATTAATATGGCCCCATTTTTTACCGTGCCACCAACTTTAAATTCATTTTTAAGGCTTTTGGCTAAGGCTTTTAAATCTTTAGCATTGCCATTAAAACCTTTAATGAGCGTTACTGTTTTACCCCCTCTTCCTTTATTGCTAAAATGCGCTTCCAGATGTTGCTTTGTAAACGATTCTTGTGTTTCGGGCAGGGGATCAGGGTCGGGTGCCAAGTCTTTAAATTGGATGCAGGCTAAGGCTTCAAAACTGGTTAATTTTTTATCGGACATTAGGGATAAATTAATATCTTTTGAACGTATTTAATAAACAAAAGTACAATGAAAAACACTTGTTATACGGTTCTTTTTTATTATTTAACACTTTCTATTATGGCGCAAGAAAAACCCCTCCCATTTGCTGAACTTCCTCCAGCACCACATCAATACACCCTTGGAAACGTTATCGCTCGAACGGTGGAAGGATTGGGTTTTCGATACCATTGGGCCACAGAAGGGTTGCAACCGAATGATTTGACCTATAAGCCTTCACCACAAGGAAAAACAACTTTAGAAACGTTAGCACATATTTATACTTTGGCCGAAACCATTTGTAATGTATCCCTTCAAAAATCCAATGTGCGGCCACCAAAAAATGTGCCCACCGATTTGACACTTTTACGAACTGAAACCCTTCGGTTTATAGAAACCGCTGCAAAGCGATTTAGATCTACAGCTGCTGAAAATGTTGAAACTTGGGAAATACGATTTGATCGACAAGGGGAGACGCTTGCTTTTCCTCTCTGGCATTTGCTTAATGGACCCTTGGCTGATGCATTATATCACACTGGCCAAGTGGTTAGTTTTAGGCGTAGTTCTGGAAACCCAATCCCGGCAGGTGTTAATGTTTTTATGGGTACCAAAGGGCCTTAATTTTCTCGGTCTTCAAAACGTTCATCCTTTTTGCTTTTGTATTGTTGATACAACACATAAAGCAGTATAGGCAATCCCAAGATCAGTAAAATGATTTCCATAATCTTATTTCACTGTTACAGCTGTACCATACGCCAAAATTTCTGAGCACCCTTTCATCACCATGGAGGTGGTGAGGCGCACATTAACAATGGCGTTGGCTCCCATACGTTCGGCATCTTCTACCATACGCTGCAGGGCTTGTTCACGGGATTGCGCTTGCAGTTTGGTGTATTCAGAAATTTCGCCCCCTATAATATTTTTTAAACCCGCAAAAATATCTTGACCTACATTACGGGCACGCACGGTGCTGCCGCGGGCAATGCCATGGGTTTCTAAAATGGCTTTGTTGGGAACGGTGGGGGTGTTTACTAAAATCATAATCTTTTAAGTTTAAAATTGTATCGGTATAGCAACGCTTGTGTAATCCCACATAAAACGGAGCCATACAAGACTGTCTTTGGGCATAAAATCAATTGTAAATTGATCCACTGATTCATTCATCTTCTGCGTTTCTATTGATAATCGGAATAAATCACCCGTTGGATCAGGCACCACAGCACCAGAACCTTCAGGCTCATTGTGGACAACAACATCCCAATAGGTGGCATAGGGAACAGCATATAGCCTATATTTTCCAGGTGGAAGGGTTTTGTCTCCAATCAGCAGAGGTTCATTAATGTTTAATCTTGTTGCTTTATTGGCACCTAAACGCCAATATTCACCAAAGGGCACGAGCGCGCTGTCTTTTTTCGCACCAAAAATCAACCGATTTCGTTTATAAGGCCGAGAATAATCAATTGAAATTTGTGCTTTTCCTTGACTGTAATCAGCATAACCCTTTGGACTCATTGGGTTTATATAGGTGTTATAAACCAGTCGCATGCCCAAGATGCCAAACACTATGAACAGTGCTATAAGACTCTTTTTTAGTTTTTTCAAATTTTTATATCTTTTGTTAAAGATAGGGAATCCATTTTTTTAATATTTTACATAATGTAAATTATAGGTAATATTATTTTAAAACTAATTTGGGTTTTAATATCAAAATATTTTATTCTCTTGTATCTGACAAATGCAGTATTTCCCATTGCTTCCCTTGCCAAAATAAAAGAAAAAAGTTATGTCCTTGATGCGAAAAAGTATCGTTCAAATAAAATTGAAACGGCACCCAAACACTGGCTAAATTTTGATGGATT
>CAZTYX010000040.1:0-13398 GCA_964617385.1 uncultured Flavobacteriaceae bacterium
TGACAATTCATTCGTAAGTGATGGCACCTTAAAGATTGTTGCCAAAAGAGAGAGTTACACCTATGAAACGAGTAAAAAGGCATTCACATCAGCCCGTTTAAATTCCAAATTTGACATTCAATATGGCCGGATAGATGTCCGTGCTAAACTTCCATCTGAAGGTGGAACTTGGCCAGCCATCTGGACCCTAGGCACCAACGTAGGTGAAAAGGGTAATTTTTATGGAGATCGAGACGGAAACGTGGGTTGGCCCACCTGTGGAGAAATTGATATAATGGAGCAAAGGGGAGCCAATAAAGATCAATTGCTAGGCACTTTTCATTGGGCCGATGCTAACTCCGGAGAACATGCGTCTTATGGCGTTGATAAAACCCTTGAGACTTTACAAATTTCAGACGTTACCGAAAATTTTCATGTCTATTCGCTCGTGTGGACGCCAGATACTATTAAGCTATTTGTCGATAATTCTTTGTTATCAACCCTGACCAATAATTCGAATGTTCCATTTGACAACCCGCATTATTTACTGCTAAATCTAGCTATGGGAGGCACCCTGGGAGGCACCATTCCTAGCTCTTTTTCTCAAGCGGTTATGGAGGTTGATTATGTGCGTTTTTATCAATAAAAAAATCCGCAACTTCATGTTAAACAATTAGTTGCGGATTCTTTAAGTACCTCGGGTGGGAATCGAACCCACACGGTGTTGCCACCACTGGATTTTGAATCCAGCGCGTCTACCAGTTCCGCCACCGAGGCAGGTGCGCAAATGTAGTAAAATATTAGTTTTTTCGTCATTTAAATTTAAAGTTTCAAAAGGTGGTAGAAAATATTAGTACATTTGCATCACAAAAATTTTTTGGTTGGATACACCGGTAAAAATATTCAGTTGTTCACAAAGCATTGCTTTGGCCACCGAAATTGCTACCGCCTTTGGAGCCCCCCTTGGGAAGGTTAATTTCTCCCGTTATAGCGATGGTGAATTTCAACCCTCCTTTGAAGAATCGGTGCGTGGTGCACGTCTGTTTATTATTGGTTCCACCCAGCCTTCCTCAGAAAATTTAATGGAAATGCTGCTCATGCTTGATGCCGCCAAAAGAGCATCAGCACGTCATATTACGGCAGTAATCCCTTATTTTGGTTGGGCGCGTCAAGACCGTAAAGACAAACCCCGGGTGCCCATTGGCGCCAAAATGATTGCCAAATTGCTAGAAGCTGCTGGAGCCACACGCATCATTACCATGGATTTACACGCGGATCAAATTCAAGGGTTTTTTGAAAAACCAGTAGACCACCTCTTTGCCTCAACCATTTTTTTACCCTATATCAAATCCTTAAAATTAGACAACCTTACCATTGCCTCTCCCGATATGGGCGGTTCAAAAAGAGCCTACGCCTATTCAAAGTTTTTACAAAGTGATGTGGTGATTTGCTACAAGCAAAGAGCCAAGGCTAATGTGATTTCACATATGGAACTCATCGGAGAGGTCAAAGACAGTAATGTTATTTTGGTTGACGACATGGTGGATACCGCAGGAACACTCACCCGTGCAGCTGATCTCATGATCGAGCGAGGTGCAAAATCGGTTCGGGCCATCTGCACCCACGCCCTACTTTCGGGCGATGCCTATCAAAAAATTGAAGCTTCAAAATTAGAATCCTTAATTGTTAGCGATTCTATTCCCCCAAAAATGTCGCATCCTAAAGTAAAAGTATTATCTTGCGCCCCATTATTTGCTGAGGTGATGCACAATGTGCATTTTAACAAATCCATCAGTTCAAAATTTATAATGTAATTTAAATACAAACAATGAAATCTATCACAATTAAAGGATCTAAAAGAGAAAGCGTGGGCAAGTCAGCGACTAAAGCCTTACGTAATGCTGGACAGGTTCCGTGTGTGCTTTATGGTGGCGATGCGCCCCTACATTTTGCTGCACCCGAACTCAGCTTCAGCAAATTGGTTTACACACCCAATGCACACACTGTGGTAATTGATCTGGAAGACGGCACCAAAGTGGAGGCCATTCTTCAAGACATTCAGTTTCACCCCCTAACCGACAAAATTCTTCATGTCGATTTTTATCAGCTTTTTGAGGATAAAGAAATATCCCTAGACATTCCCGTTAAGGTGGAAGGAACTGCGCCCGGAGTAATTATGAGTGGTGGGGTATTACGCTTAAACAAACGCAAATTGCGTATTAAAGCCATTCCTAAGAATTTGCCCGACTTTATTGTGGCAGATATTAGTGCTTTACAATTAGGAAATAAATTATATACCGCAGACATTCAAAATGAACTCTACACCATCATGCACCCAGACAATACAGTGGTGTGTCAGGTGAGAACTTCTCGAGTTTCTAAGAGTTTGGTTCCTGAAGCTGAAGAGGCAGATGCTGAGACTGAAGAAGGAGCAGAAAGCGCAGGTGAAGCAGAAGAAAAACCTGCTGAAGAAGCAAATTCATAATCTAGCAACATTTGTTGTTTTTCAAAAGCGTTCCTCAATCGGAGCGCTTTTTTTATTTTAGCATCATGATCGGGTTGCTTAAAAAATTATTCGCTACCAAAAAAACTCCTTTAGCCATGCATAAATTTCTTATTGTAGGTCTTGGCAATATTGGCCAAGACTATGAAAACACGAGGCATAATATTGGATTTAGCATGCTAGATCATTTGGCCACGCAATGGCCTTTTGATTTCACATCAGAAAAACTGGCTGCAGTGGGTAGAGCTAAAATAAAGGGCAAACAACTCTTTTTTATTAAACCTACTACTTTAATGAATCGAAGCGGCAAGGCGGTGCGTTTTTGGGCCCTAAAAGAAAACATCCCATTAGAAAACATTTTGATTCTCACAGACGATCTTCACCTTCCTTTTGGAACCCTTCGCCTGCGAGCCAAGGGCAGTGCCGCTGGTCACAACGGCCTTAGAGACATCGAAGCCCAACTCAACACCCCTCACTATGCCCGCCTGCGGTTTGGTATTGGACAAGAAACAAAAGCCTTCAATCAAGTTGATTTTGTGCTTGGCCCATGGGAAGAAGAAGAGGCTCAAGCCCTCCCCGAAAGGTTAGAAAAAACAAAAGAGATTATTCAATCTTTTTGCTTGCAAGGGGCTCAAAAAACAATGAATCAATTTAACGGCACTTAAAACATGCTTTATTGGGTGCTAAACTGCCCTACCCTCGAGGCCGAAGTATTCCCTTCTCGATCTACTGTAATTACTTGCCAATAATAAACAGTGTCAGAAACCACGGTTTGCCCATTTTTTGTTTGCGTAAGATTATCGGCAACCAAAGCCAATTTATCTGGGTCTGTTCCAAAATACAATTGATAAAAAGCAATGTCATTATCCAAGTCTGTTCCTTTCCATTCCAATAAAACCTGATTGTCTGTAAGGGTAACAACAGCTTCAAATTCAGGAAATACTAATGCTGCTGGAAAGGGTGTATGTTTTAATTCTGGTTCTCCTTCTAAATAAAAAAACCACACCTCACTCTTGGTTGTAACATTGGATAAAGCGGCTCTTGATACCACCCACCAACTATAATTGGCGCCACGTTGCAACACTTGGTTCAAACTTGTCAGCACAGTGGTTTTACGGGTAACTATACCTGTTTTTTGATTGCGTATTACCAACTCATAGTCATCCGTATTCAATGCTGTGCCCCACACAAAACTAACTTGACTTTCTGAGTCATTAAGTTTATCTGCTGTGGTGCAACTGTCCAAATTTTTAGGTGCCACCAAGGAGGTGGCCCCTGGGTCTGGAATGGGTTCCGGACCACATGTGCAAAGCAAAAACCCTAAACAAGAAAGCAATAATTTTCTCATTCTTTAATCAATTTTAATTGGGTTTCATAACCCGGATAGGCTACTGAAATTAAATAGAGTCCTGCGGGCAAATGAGACACTGGAAGATTGACCTCTGGCCCCTGATGCTCTTGAAGTGGGGTTTGCCAAAGCAAGGTGCCACCTGCATCAAAAAGACGTATTTCTTTTGCTTGTGTGTGTTGGGGTAATAATACTCGAGCTACTGTTTGCACTGGATTAGGAAAAAGCACCACCTCACTTTCATTTGCAATCCACGTTTCAAAAACACCCTGACAAGACAAGGGTGTTTTCACTACTAAACGATTCCATTTTTGTGTTAAAGGCAATGCCATTGAATCAGCAGTGGTTGAATATCGCTTTCCATTCCAATCAATTTCATAAGAGGCACTTCCTTTTAACGTTAACGCCACCAGTTGTGTCTCTTGTTTCACAACAGCTTGCACCTCAAAAGGATCAGGCGCTTTTATTTGGACATCAAAACAATATTCGAAAGAAGCAAAGGCATCACTAGTCACACAAACTTCATAAGCCCCTGCACCCAAACCAGAAAGCACCCCTTGTTCTTCTCCTGAAAATCGAATAAGACGATCCACGTTGTTAGGCCCTTTTATTTTTGCTAAATAATCAAATTGAGCTAAGGCACTTAAAGAAATACGGCCATTAAACTTGCCTATACAACTCACGTTATTTTTAGAAAGGGTGATGTTTTTTGCTGAAAAAATATCACACGCATCGCCAATGCCATTGCCATCCATATCGGATTGGTCTTGGTTGGTAATTTCGGGGCAATTGTCATTTTCGTCTACCACAGCATCACCATCACTGTTGGGCAGCGTGACTCCCAGTAGACAAAATTCAATTTCAAACTGGTTTAAAACACCTTTGTCTTCAGAATATGCATCCGTAACTTCCAAGGTCCATTCGCCAAAGGCTGAAGTTCCATAAAGAGATTCCAAACTTTGAATAGGAGCAAAAGTGCCACTAAAGGGCGCTTCTGCATTAAATATGCTTGGTATGGCCTCAGAATCAAAAATAGTTTGTTCATAATTGGCATTGCTACCTCCCAGTTGCTGACTTAACAAAATAGAGCTTCCATTGGGTGCCACCAAGGTGAGGGTTAAATCTTCCACCCAGTCGTGTTTGATGTCCACCTTAACATTTATATCTTGAATGGGCAGATCATAACCCAGCTGAAATGAAAAAACAGTTGTTTTAGGAGTATCATTTACTGCATCGGCAATGGGTTGAGGCAAGTCTGAAACCTTGAGCGAAACACATGAAAGCGGAGAAGTCTTAATGATGTTTGCGGGTGCATAGACCCCTGCACCACAGTTGTTTTCTGCCTTAACCCGCCAATAATAGGTTTGATTTTCTTCTAAAGTAATTCCGTTGTAATGATTTGAAAACACCTCCACCTCCTTTATCACCTCCTGAAAATTAATATCTCGGGCAATCTGTAAACGATAATTATCAGCGTTTATGGAGGCTGTCCATTCAAAGTTAGGTTTAAGATTGGTTGGGGTATCGCCATTATTGGGTAGTAAAAGTTGAGGCGTATCAAGAGACGCCGATCGCACAGCCAAATCAAATTGAAAATCATAGGTTATTAATCCACTTTGTGCCAAAACATCAATAGTAAAATCATTGGGTGCTACATTGGCTATTCCACCAATGGTAACACGCCCTCGACGATCTGAAGGACGGTAAACGGATTTCGAAAATCGTGCCGTTAACCCTTCTGGCAAATTGCCTATGGCCAAACTGATGTCTTTGTCATTATCCGAAAAACGCTTGATATCAAAATCGTAAACAACCTCGGCGGTATCACATGTTTCTTGTGCAAAAGAGTCAAAAGACAATACAAAATCACGCGATGCAACAGCTAAAAAAGCATCATTAATTGCAAAATATATTGAGTTATCTGCCTTGATTTTAATTCGTGCTTTGGCAATATCAAGACTATCCGGCACAATTATATCGGCAGCACCATCATTTGGAGTGTTTTCGAGTAATACATATGGATATTCTTTCCCTCCATCTGCAGAAAGAAAAACACTCACCGTTTTGGTGTCTATGGGCAACTCATAAGTTCCTCCCACCTCCCAAACCAATTTTTTTTTGGTGCCGGCTTCCCAAATAATATTCCGCTCGTTTTGCGACAACACCTGAAAAGGACCTGTGTTTTCAATCACCTGAATTTGCATTTCATCATGTGCCAAAAGGGTTTGTTCATTTTGTGTGTCGCGTACTGTAAGTCCCCAATGCAACTGTCGACCCACCTCAGAAACGGTTTCCCAATCTTGGTTTACTTGAGGATTGGTTTGGGTGAGCTTACCCGCTAAAATACGATCCATATTGGGTATTGTTCGCTGGGGGTGGGATTGTGGTGGCGCTGATCGGTTTTGTGGGCCCATAGCATTTTGAGGGCCAAAATTTTCATGAGTCACTTTGCCACTATCCAATTGCTCCCAAGCATAGGTAACGCCCTCTTTTGCAGTGGCATTTTCGGCTTTGATCGCATATGCAGTGCCAATAGGAATAATCTGATCTGCCCCTGCATTTGCTTGAGGAATTGCGTTTGCTATGGGTGTGGATATCCCGCAAGCCAACTGAGCCAAATATTGTTGAATGTTTTGTAAACTGAAATAATGAAAATAGGGATCGCCATGGCGTTGCACGTTGTCTTGTCCAGCAATGCCCGCATACCCCATAATGGTGGTCCCACTTCCTGGTTCTGCATTAAATCCAAAGCCTTCAATTTGAAAGGCAAAGGTGTGATAGGCCCCAAATTGATGCCCCAATTCGTGTCCAAAATAATCAAGATCGAAATAATCATTTCGGTACTCAGACCCAAATGGATCCTCAAATGAATGACTGGAATAGGCACTGCCTTTTTTTCCAGAAACACAAACACAACCTAAACAGCCCGCATCACCATTGGGCTCACCATAACCAAAAAGATGTCCAACATCGTAGGCGTCAGTGCCTATTTGGGCATCCAATGTTTCTTGCAATTCGGTGTTGAGTTCATTGGTAAAAGGATCGTTCATCACATCGGTATAAACCAAGGTGGTATCGGTTACCAATTCCAAATGAATTTGTAATTCTTGCTCATAAATTTCATTCACTCGATTCAGGGAACTTACTACAGCCGCTAAAGCATCTTCTTGGTTCGTTCCGTTGCTATCGTCATCGTCTCCCCAAAAAGCAGTATATTCTGCTGTGGTGGCAATGGCAATTCGAAAAGTGCGTAATTCAGGGGTTTGGAGAGTTGTTTTTTGAGCCGTTTTATTTTCTTTTTTTGTGTGGGGTAGTAACGTTTTACATTGCCAGGCATTGGCATAACCCTGATTGTTTTTGAGATAACCAAAGTGAAGTCCTTTGGTTTGGCGCACTGGTTGTATAAAAAAATCATTTGCGCCGGGCAAACGCAACCAGGCATTAATTCCATGAGGGCTCATGCTCAAACGCACTTTCACATCAGGCCTTTGCAAACTGTGGCCACGATAATTTTTTAAGTGGTTATATTTTTGAGCTAAGCCTGATGAAAATAATGCGACAGGCTCCAAAACAAAAACTTCGTTTTCTCCGCATTCATTAACAAGTGTTATCTCAGAATTTTCATTAGAAGATTTTTTCCAAAACTGTTTCTCAACACTTTTTTGATCTAACTGCCAATAGGAAGAGCCCACGCGCAAACGTCTTTCTTTTTGGGGGGCTGGAGCAGCAGCCTTTGCCCAATAGTCTTGGGCTGTTAAAAGGACTGGAGAAAGCAACAAAAACAAGGTTGCTTTAAAAAAAAAAGTATTCTTTTTCAAGGTTCAATTAAAGTTTAAAAATAAGGAATCTTTCATGGATTGGGAGAGAATGGTTTATTTTTGTAATTAAATTGGCGAGAGCAATTGCGCATGAAGCAACTCACACACCTCAATCAATATCGAGAAAAAAAATCTTGCATTTTAACTATCGGCACTTTTGATGGGGTACACATAGGGCACCAAAAAATTATCCAAGCATTGGTTGATGAAGCCAAAGAAAAAGGATTGGTAGCCAATGTGCTCACTTTTTTTCCACACCCCAGAATGGTTTTGCAACAAGACCAAAGCATAAAATTGATTGACACCATGGAAGAAAAAAAGGAAGCTCTTGCGGCTTTGGGTATCGACCATTTAATTGTTCATCCGTTTTCAACAGATTTTTCACGTTTAACCGCACTAGAATTTGCAAGAGACATTTTGGTGGCACAACTGCATGTTGCCAAAGTGATTGTGGGCTATGATCATCGCTTTGGCCGCAACAGAGAAGCCACTGCAGAAGACCTCAAAGTGTTGGGCAATACATACGATTTTGAAGTGACCACCATCCCCCCCCAAGCTGTTTCCTCCATTGCGGTGAGTTCTACCAAAATTAGAAAAGCCCTAAAAGAAGGAAATATAGAAGAAGCCAATCGCTATTTAAATAGACCCTATCAAATTGAGGGCACAGTGGTGCAAGGCGATGGCATTGGACGCACCTTGTCTTTTCCCACGGCCAACATAGATGTGGAAGCCCAATACAAACTGTTGCCTGCCAAGGGCGTTTATTTGGCGGCTGTTTTATTGGAAGGGAAACATCATTATGGGATGATGAATTACGGTATACGTCCCACCCTAAATGGCGAACAAGCTTCTCTTGAGGTTCATCTGTTTGATTTTAATCAAAACATATATGGTCAAAAACTCACGCTTCAACTCCTTTTAAAAATAAGAGACGAACAAAAATTTGAATCTTTAGACGCACTCAAAAATCAAATTCAAAGAGACAAAGCATTTTGCCTCTCCCATATTGAACAAAATTTTTAAGAATCCTTAGCTTTGCAAAAAACCGTTTATGCTCTCACTTCAATACATTCGTGAAAACAAACAAGCCCTTTTGGCAGCTTTGGAAAAACGACAATTTAAAGACCTCGACATTGTGGAGGAAATTATTGCTTTAGACCAAACCCGCCGTTCACAAAAAAATGAACTCGATACGCTTTTGGCCGAGGCCAATCAAGCCGCTAAAGAAATTGGAGCACTCTATAAACAAGGGCAACAAGAAAAGGCCAATACCTTAAAAGCTAGAAGTGGCGCAATTAAAGAACAATCTAAAGGCTTGCAAGAAGCCTTACAAAACACGGCTGAAAAATTACACGCCCTACGCACCCAGCTGCCCAATGTGCCACATGCCTCAGTGCCTGCCGGTAATTCTGACGCAGACAATGAAGTGGTTTTTACGGCCGGCGAAGTACCTAAACTTCATGAAAAAGCACAACCACACTGGGAATTAGCTGCGCACTATGACTTGATCGATTTTGAATTAGGCAGTAAAATCACCGGAGCTGGTTTTCCTGTATACAAAGGAAAAGGTGCCCGTTTGCAGCGTGCCTTAATTAATTATTTTCTCGATAAAAATACCGCTGCAGGATATCGCGAAATGCAAGTGCCTCATTTGGTAAATGAAGCGTCTGGCTTTGGTACGGGTCAATTGCCCGACAAAGAGGGGCAAATGTATCAAGTGCCCGAAGATCAGCTCTTTTTAATTCCAACAGCAGAGGTGCCACTTACGAATCTCTATAGAGATCAACTGCTGCAAGTCAAAGAGTTGCCCATTTGTCTCACGGGCTATACCCCTTGCTTTAGACGAGAAGCTGGAAGTTATGGTGCTCATGTTAGGGGGCTTAACCGTTTGCATCAATTTGATAAGGTTGAAATTGTGCGTATTGAAGAACCTCAAAACGCTCCAGCAGCATTAGAAGCTATGGTGGAGCATGTCAAATCCATTTTGACAGAATTAGAGTTGCCCTATCGCATTCTTCGTTTATGTGCTGGAGACCTGGGCTTTACTTCTGCGCTAACGTATGATTTTGAGATTTTTTCTACTGCCCAAGACCGGTGGTTAGAAATTAGTTCTGTTTCTACTTTTAATAGCTTTCAAGCCGAACGCCTCCAGTTGCGCTATAAGGATGCTGAAGGCAAAAAACAAATGGCACATACCCTAAACGGAAGTGCACTGGCCCTGCCCAGAGTGGTGGCCGGTTTGCTCGAAAATTGCCAAACCCCTGAGGGAATTAAAATCCCATCGGCATTGGTGCCCTACACCGGTTTTGAATGGATTAAATAAACCTATGGTAATTCATAATGTCACCGCTCAAATAGACCCTCCAATTGAAACAAAATGGTTGCAATGGATGCAAGAAATTCACTTACCTGAGGTTTTTCGATGCGGTGCTTTTGAAGCCATCAACATCCTTAAAATTCATAGTGACGCCTTAGACAGCATTAGTTATGCTGTGCAATATGTATCCCCTTCTCAAGAAAGCCTTCAAGTTTATTTAAAGCAATGGGCAGCCATCCATGAAGCTGCGGAAAATAGAGCCTTTGGCCAACAGGTGTTGCGTTTTCAAACCCAACTTGAAATCATTCATTCTTTGACATGAAAAACGTTCGAGCAAAAAAATATCTCGGCCAACATTTCCTCAAAGAACAATCTATTGCCCAAAAAATTGCTGACACCCTTCCGAAAAATCAAAAACTTTGGGTATTGGAAATTGGCCCAGGAATGGGAATGCTCACTCAATTTTTGCTCCAACAACAACACCCTTTAAAAGTAGTTGAAATCGACTCAGAATCGGTGGCGTTTCTGCAAAATCAATTTCCGACGCTACACAATCATATTATTGAAGAAGATGTTTTAAAATTAGAGCTGCAACAACACTTTGGCAATAGCCCTGTGGCAGTAATCGGTAATTTTCCGTATAACATTTCCTCTCAAATTGTCTTTAAAGTTTTGGCACATCGAGAGCAAATTCCATTTTTTGCAGGTATGTTTCAAAAAGAAGTAGCCCAACGCCTTTGTGAGCCTCCTGGGTCAAAACAATATGGCATTTTGTCTGTTTTGGTACAATTGTTTTATCACACCACCTATTTGTTTGAAGTCTCTCCTCAGTCTTTTAGCCCGCCACCCAAAGTAGATTCAGCCGTTATTCAACTAGAGCGCAAAACTGATTTCAGCCTCAATTGTGATGAGGCCCTGTTGTTTCGAGTGGTTAAACTGAGTTTTCAACAAAGACGAAAAACACTTCGTAACAGTTTAAAAACATTGACCATACCCGATAATATTAGAGAAGATAGTATCTTTGACTTGCGACCCGAAAAACTTTCGGGCCCCGATTTTGTAGAACTCACAAAAAAGATAAGTGATGGCCAACTTTGAAATAAATGATGAATTCTTTGCCTCCATCAAAACACTTATCGAGAATCAAGAATCACGACGCTTAAAAACCCGTTTGCAAAAACTGCATTATGCCGATATTGCAGAAATTGTTGAGCAGCTATCTACCCCTGATGCCCTCTTTATTGTCAAACTGCTAGACAGTGAAACCACCGCTGAGGCTCTAGCTGAATTAAATGAAGACACGCGAGAAAATATATTAGAACAACTTTCGGCCAAAGAAATTGCCGAAGAAGTAGCCGAATTAGACACCGATGATGCCGCCGATTTAATTGCCGAACTCTCTGAAGAACGCCAGCAAAAGGTAATGTCGCAATTGGAGGATGACGAACATGCCCAGGACATTCGAGAGCTTTTAACCTATGGTGAAAACACCGCCGGAGGACTAATGGCAAAAGAGTTGGTGAAGGTGCAAGAGGACCTTAGTGTACTTAAATGCCTCAACGAAATGCGAGCCCAGGCAGAACATGTGACCCGAGTACATTCCATTTATGTGGTTGATCAAAAAAACAAACTAAAAGGAAGGCTTTCGCTTAAAGACCTTATTACCGCCAACGCCAAAGCCAAAGTGAAAGATATTTACATCCCCAATGTAGATTTTGTTACGGTGGATCAGGAAGGAGAAGAAGTGGCCAAAATTATGTCTAAATATGACTTAGAAGCCATTCCTGTGGTAAATACTAAAAAGGAATTATTGGGTCGCATCACCATTGATGATATTGTAGATTTAATTAAAGAAGAAGCCGAAAAAGATTATCAATTAGCAGCAGGAATTTCAAACGATGTGGAGGCTGATGATAGCATTTTAGAATTGACCCGAGCCCGTTTGCCATGGTTGTTTCTGGGCCTGTTGGGCGGTTTAGGAAGCGTGTTCATTTTACAAGGCTTTGAAAACGTGATGGAAAAACCCGAGCTGCGCAATCTGTTTTTTTATACACCGCTCATTGCCGCTATGGCCGGAAACGTAGGGGTGCAATCTTCTGCCATCATTGTGCAAGGTTTAGCCAACGATACAGTGAAAGGCTCATTGTTTTCGCGCTTATTAAAAGAAACCGGTTTGAGTTTAATTAACGGCATCGCCTTAGGTTTAATTCTCTTACTTTTTGGACAACTCATTGGCCAAGACCCTTTGGTGAGCCTTACCATTGCTGGATCCATGCTGCTAGTGATATTGGTGGCTGCCCTCATTGGCACATTTGTTCCCATCATTTTGGATCGAAGGGGCATAGACCCCGCCATTGCCACAGGGCCTTTCATTACCACCTGTAATGATATTTTTGGCATTTTTCTCTTTTTCTATGTCGCTAAATTGGCTTTAGGATTCTAATGAAACCCCTGCGTATTCTTCACGTTGATGAAAATCACCCCCTACTCATTGAATCATTAACAGCGTTAGGTTTTATTAATGAAATAGCCTATGACACCCCACTAGAAACCCTATTGCCTACACTAGATCAATACACCGGTTTGGTCATTCGCAGTCGGTTTCCAGTCGACCAAAAGGTGTTGGATGCCGCTTCCCAATTAAAATTTATAGCACGCTTAGGCGCTGGTTTAGAAAATATTGATGTGGCCTATGCCCAACAAAAAAACATTCAGCTCTTTGCAGCACCCGAAGGCAATCGTAATGCAGTAGCTGAACATACGTTGGGTATGCTTTTAGCCCTACTCAATAAGCTGCGCTTGGGGCATGCCTCCATTCAAAAAGGACAATGGCTGAGAGAAGCACACAGAGGTTGGGAATTGGAAGGAAAAACAGTTGGTATTTTGGGATATGGAAATACTGGAAGTCAATTTGCCAAAAAATTATCGGGCATGGGAGTACAGGTGCTTTGCTATGATATTCGCCCTTCCCTCGGTGATGCCTACGCCACCCAAGTGGATAAAGAAACGGTGCTTGCAAAATCCGAAATCATAAGCCTTCATTTGCCGCAAGACACCTCCACAATGGGCATGATTGATAAAAATTTTATTGCTCAAATGCAGCACCCCTTTTGGTTGCTCAACACCGCAAGAGGAAAAATTGTGGACACAAAAGCTCTAGTGGAGGGGCTCAAGAGTGGTAAAATTTTGGGCGCAGCATTAGATGTTTTGGAATATGAATCACGGTCTTTCACACGTCTTTTTGAATCAGAAAATGTACCTAAAGCGTTTCAATATTTACTTACCGCAGAAAATGTACTCCTGAGCCCCCATGTGGGTGGGTGGACACACGAAAGCTATGAGAAATTAAGCGCAACAATTATCGAAAAAATCAAAACTTATTTTTTAAAATTATGAAAAACGTATTGGTTCTTTGCACTGGAAATTCTTGTCG
>CAZTYX010000041.1:0-12426 GCA_964617385.1 uncultured Flavobacteriaceae bacterium
AAGGGGTCCAACTCGTTCCTTTTCATTCGATTTGAGTATTGATCAAAAACAATTTGATTTTTTTGGTTACGTTTTCAGCATTTTACAGATGACTTAAGTTTACTGTTAACGAAGTGTTTAGTAGCAGTAAACAATAAAGTTGATGATTTTCAATATTCTTTACATTTTACCCTCTTTTACACTGTGAAAACTGCAACATCTTAGTTAAATTATTATATTCTCAATAAAAGCACAATAATTAACATTTAAGAAACATAAAATACAACTTAATTAAAATATCTTTGTAAAAAATTTAATGATATGTCAATATCAATAAAAAAAATTGAAATTATTTTTGTGTAAAATTTTAAAAAACCCCCAATTATGAAAAAGATTGTTTATTTGTTTTTGTTTGTTAGTACTCTTTCTGTATCTCAAGAAAGTTTACCGCCCCATGTTTCATTGGACGGCACATTGCCTCAAAATCTTGTTGGTATTTGGCGTAATGGTGACAATGAATTTTTGATTGTGCATTCTACTGGAGCATTTGTTCGCACCGATGCGCAACGAAACGCATTGGCCGTAGGTCAAATTTCATTTATGGAAAATGAAATCCAAGTAGTACGTACAGATGTTCAAGATCAGTATGCGTTGAACTATTACTTAGGAAATGAAACTTTTTCAGTTTCAAAACCACGATCAGAGCAAGCGTGGTTATTTTTTAAGGTTGGCCAATAGAAACCTCTTATGATTTTAGAATTTGTAAAAAGCCGATGCCAAAAGCATCGGCTTTTTTTTATTCATAAAAACCGTTTTTTTTAATACCCAGTAAATGAGTAGTAGAATAAAAGAAATAAAATTTGTGGAGTCGGCGGGATTCGAACCCGCGTCCAAACAAGCGTCACAAGTGCTTTCTACACGTTTAGTTTTCGTTTGTTTTTCGAAATGATGCTGACCGAAAACCGCCCACAACATTCTTAGTGTTTAAAGTTGAAAAACGCCATCAACACTAGGGCGTTTCGATGTTGACTTTTATGGTGTCTCTAAACGAATCGCCGTCAACAAGGGCTATTCCGAGACATCCAGCTTCCCGGCCTAGCCGGAACTTGGCATAAACGTACTATAATTCGGTTTATTATGCAGCTAGAGCGTAGTTATTCTCGCCATTTAAAAAAGTGAATCATGAGATTTACGAGCTGTCATTCAGCGCTCGACGTGCTTACACTGGTAATCATCTCGCTGTCAATACCAGTCGACCCCAATTCGTCAATGAACATTTTGCGGGGCAAACTTACAAATATTGTACCAACCGTAATTTAAAAATTGTTAATTGTATGGCGCAGCGCAACTAGTTTTTCTATGAGTGGTTCCATTTTTTCTAACGCGAGCATATTTGCTCCATCGCTTTTGGCTTCCATTGGGTTGGGGTGGGTTTCAAGAAACAGTCCATCAACGCCAACGGCAATGGCTGCTCGAGCGAGGGTTTCAATTTTGTTGGGTTGCCCCCCTGTGATGCCGTTGTTTTGATTTGGCTGTTGCAGAGCGTGAGTTACATCTAAAAGGGTGGGACCAATGGCTTGCATGGTAGAAATGCCTCTAAAATCTACAATCAAGTCGGTATAACCAAATTGAGTGCCACGATCGGTAAGTAAAAAAGCAGTATTGCCACTGTCAGTGAGTTTTTGGGCAGCAAAGGACATGCTTTCAGGACTCATAAATTGTCCCTTTTTGAGGTTAATCACTTTTTTTGTTTTTGCTGCCGCCACCAACAAATCTGTTTGGCGCACCAAAAATGCAGGAATTTGTAGCACATCAACATATGAAGCGGCTCTATCGGCTTCATGGGGCTCATGAATGTCTGTAAGTGTAGGAATGTCAAATGTTTCCCCAACTTTACGTAAAATGCGCAAGGCTTTTTCGTCTCCAATGCCTGTAAAACTATCTATTCTACTTCTGTTAGCTTTTTTAAAACTGCCTTTAAAAACAAATGGAATTTTATGTTTGTTGGTAAGATCTACTAAGGTTTCTGCTGTTTCTAATGCCATTGCTTCTCCTTCAATAGCGCATGGTCCGGCAATGAGAAGAAATTGTTTGGCGTCTATGTGTTTCAGTTTTTTAATGGGTGGTAACATTGGGTAGAGCGTTGCATTTTATCGGCCATAAAGGTAAACATTGATAAGCATAACGCTTCATTTTAAATCCTAAACTTTTATGGATTGAACTGTGGTAAATAATAATATCTTTGCGCATTCAAAAACTGCTATGCAAGCCATTCGAAATATTGCCATTATTGCCCATGTTGATCATGGCAAAACTACTTTGGTGGACAAAATATTACACCATTGTGCTCTTTTTCAATCACACGAAAAAACAGAAGATCTCATCTTAGACAACAACGATTTAGAACGCGAACGCGGCATTACAATTCTGTCTAAAAATGTATCTGTCAATTATAACGATGTTAAAATAAACATTATTGATACACCTGGCCACGCCGATTTTGGTGGCGAAGTGGAACGGGTACTCAATATGGCTGATGGAGTATTGCTTTTGGTGGATGCTTTTGAAGGCCCCATGCCACAAACTCGTTTTGTGTTGCAAAAAGCACTTGATTTAAAATTAAAACCCATTTTGGTCATAAACAAAGTGGATAAAGAAAACTGCACTCCTGAGGAAGTACAAGAAGCTGTTTTTGATTTAATGTTTGACTTGGGTGCTGAGGAATGGCAACTTGATTTTCCTACCTTGTATGGATCGGCAAAAAACAATTGGATGTGTGATCAACAATGGCAAAAGCCTACCGACTCTATTTCGCCGCTTTTAGATTGTGTGCTAGAAACCATTCCCGAACCAAAAGTGAGTGAAGGAAATACACAAATGCTTATCACTTCCTTAGATTATTCTTCATTTACAGGACGTATTGCCATTGGTCGCTTGCAACGAGGCACGTTGGAAGCAACTAAAATGATTAGCATGATGAAACCTTCTGGAGAAACAATAAAATCTAAAATAAAAGAGCTTTTTGTTTTTGAAGGATTGGGTAGAAAAAAAGTAACCACCGTGCATGCTGGTGATATTTGTGCCGTGGTGGGATTAGAAGATTTTACTATTGGCGATACCATTGCTCATGCTGAAGCCCCTGAGGCTTTGCCGTCCATCAAAATTGATGAGCCTACTATGAGTATGTTATTTACGATTAACGACTCCCCATTTTTCGGAAAGGAAGGCAAGTTTGTTACCTCGAGGCATATTCGGGAACGCTTAGAAAACGAATTGGAGCGTAATTTGGCTATGCGTTTGGAAATTACAGATAGTGCCGATCGGTTTTTGGTTTATGGGCGAGGCGTGTTGCACCTCTCTGTTTTAATTGAAACCATGCGACGGGAAGGCTATGAATTGCAAATAGGGCAACCGCAAGTAATTTTAAAAGAAATTGATGGTCAGAAAATGGAGCCTTTGGAGGAGCTCACCATTGATCTTCCTGAAGCGGTTTCTGGGAGGGCCATCGAAATGGTTACACAACGTAAAGGAGAAATGGTTTCTATGATTCCCAAAGGAGACCGCATGACATGTTCGTTTTTAATTCCTTCCCGCGGATTGATTGGTTTGCGTAATTTGCTTTTAACAGCCACCGCAGGCGAAGCCATTATGAATCATCGCTTCAAAGAATTTACTCCTTATAAAGGAGAAATTCCTGGACGAATCAATGGCTCATTAATTGCCATGGAAGATGGCACTGCCATACCTTATTCACTTGACAAATTGCAAGATCGAGGGAAGTTTTTTATTGGTCCCAACGAAGCCATATATCGAGGACAAGTGATCGGTGAAAATAGCCGTCAAGATGATTTGGTTGTGAATGTGACTAAAACTAAGAAACTCTCTAATGTGCGTGCTGCAGGGTCTGATGACAAAGTAAAATTAGCACCACCCATTAAATTTACATTAGAAGAAGCTTTGGAATATATTCAGAAAGATGAATTTGTTGAAGTGACTCCACAATCGTTGCGCTTGCGCAAAATATATTTAGACGAAAACGAACGTAAGAGACTTAAGTCTTAGCCACCACTTCAAAAAGCTGTCCATTTTCACACTTTAAAATGGTGCCTGGAAATTTTAAGATCATATTATAATCATGAGTGGCCATAATGATGGTCATGCCCTTTTGATGCAGTTGTTTAAACAATTGCATGATTTCTTTGCTGGTTTCAGGATCTAAATTTCCTGTGGGCTCATCGGCTAAAATAATTTCAGGATCATTTAATAGTGCTCTAGCAATGGCAATGCGCTGTTGTTCTCCGCCCGAAAGTTCAAAAGGATATTTGGATGTTTCGATGTTTACATTCACCAATTGCAATACTTCTTCAACACGGGCTTTGATTTTGTTTTTATCGGTCCAGCCAGTGGCTTTTAAAACAAAAGATAAATTGTCAAAAATGGAACGGTCGGGTAAAAGTTTAAAGTCTTGAAAAACAACTCCGAGCTTACGTCTCAGCATAGGAATTTGTTTTTCTTTGAGCTGATTTAGATTAAAACCCAGCAAAAGACCGTTTCCAGCAGCTAGGTTCAAATCGCCATAAAGCACTTTGATTAAACTGCTCTTGCCAGAACCTGTTTTTCCAATAAGAAATACAAAATCACCTGGGCGCACTTGAAGGTCTACCGATTCAAATACGGTATTGTCGCGGTTTTTGATGGTAGCTTTTTCAAGTGAAACTAAAGATGCTGTCAAGGTGAGTGGGTTTACAACGTAAAGGTAAAGTTTTCCTAAGATTTGATGATATTTTGTTGATAAATTATACGTTTCCCCGATTCTTATCGTTCCTATATAGAGAAAGAATCTGCTACTTTTACGAAAACTATGTTCGGGATAAAAAATTTTAGTGTTGTTCGCTTTTTTGCCCTCGTTCTGGTCGTTTTTAGAGTGGATGCTCAGCTTTATGATGACCCCCAATTATGGAGCCGGAGTTTGCAATTGCAGACCACAGCATACTATCCTGCGGCGCTTCAAGGTTTTCTTTTTCATAGAGATCCTACACAGTCGCGAGAATATTTAGAAGCAATCGATTTTAAAATTGTTTTAAACACGCTCCGCCTAAACGATGTGGGTTCTGAAAAGTTATTGGCGAAATATTTGTTAGAGTATCCCAGCAGTGACGCCGAACAAAAGATTCCCTATGACATAGCCAACTACTATTTTGATCAAGGGAAATACCGCTATGCCCTAAAATGGTTTGCCAAAGTGAATGAAAATCAGGTGCCCCTAAACGAACGTGATCGGTATAATTTCAATAAAGGCTATACTTTGTTTTCTGCGAAGCGGTATAAAGCCGCTCAACCCCTTTTAGAAAAAGTAAAATCCATACCTGAATATGAATCAAATGCCTATTACTATTTAGGCCATATTGCTTATCAGTTAGAAGATTATGCCACTGCCGACCGTCAGTTTAAAGAAGTGTCTGAAGAAAAACAGAAAGAAGACCTTGCCTATTTTCAGGTGGATATGAACTTTAGGCTGGGTCGTTTTGAACAAGCCATTCGTTTAGGTGAAGCGCTTTTAGAAACGCAGCCAAATGCTGAGATTCAATCTGAAATATCAAAAATTGTGGGTGAAAGTTATTTTAATGTATCACAATATGCCAAAGCGTTACCCTTCTTGGAACAATACGAAGGAAAAAAGGGGAAATGGAAAAACATCGATTTTTATCAAATGGGCTATACCTACTATAAGGTAGGAAAATATGAGGCTGCTGTTGGTCAATTCAATAAGATCATAGCCGAGCGATCTGCTCTTTCGCAAAGTGCCTATTATTATTTGGGTGACGCCTATTTAAAATCGAATAATAAAACCGCTGCATTAAATGCGTTTAAAAGTGCAGCATCTATGGACTTTGACAGCACCTTAAAACAAGACGCCTTATTGCAATATGCCAAATTGAGTTATGAGATTGGGAACCCTTATGAGGACACCTCTTCGGTGCTTATTCAGTTTTTAGACACCTATCCTGAGAGTGAAGAAAAAGAAATGGTTTCGGCTTTACTCATTGATTCTTATGCAAGTAGCGGAAACTATACAGCCGCGTTGGAAATTTTGGAAAACAACAAAACTTATAAAAACCCTACGGCCCTTCAAAAAATTGCCTATTTGAAAGCTATTCAAACTTATCAAGCGGGGCGTTTTGAGGATGCTATTCCCTTTTTTGAAAAGGCAATTAAAACCAATGAACAGCCCATTTTTGAAGCTGCTGCACTGTATTGGATGGGTCGATCACATTATGAACGCAACCGTTTTGATGATGCCCTAGCGGTGTATAAAAAATTTAAAAATCATCCTGCAGCAAAAAGCATAGCCGATGGATTTCGAATTGATTATGACATGGCCTATACCTATTTCAAATTAGGTGAATATGACTATGCTCTTCGTTTTTTTGAATCTTATTTAACTTCTCAAAAAAATACAATTGAACCCTATCTGTATGATGTCCAATTACGCATGGGTGATTGCCAGTTTGCCTTAAAGCAATATTGGCCAGCTATGGAACATTATAATCAGGCTTTGCGCTTAAATGGTAAGTCTGCTGCTTATGCTTCCTACCAAAAGGCGATTAGTTATGGATTTGTGGATCGTAACGATCAAAAAATTGAAAGCTTAAAGGCATTAGTTTCTCAATTCCCCAAATCCAGTTTAACAGATGATGGATGGTTTGAGTTGGGTATTGCCTATACCGCTGCAAAAGATTTTGAAGCGGCAATAAACGCTTATGAAACCCTGCAAAAACAGTTTTCAAAAAGTTTGTATGTGCCTAAAGCGATTTTGAATCAAGGGTTAATTCTTTATAACCAAGAAAAAAATGTGGAAGCCCAACGCACTTTAAAGAGACTTGTAGAGCTTTATCCTAAAGATGTGGTGGCATTGCAAGCGATTAACACGTTAAAAGAAATTGCTGTAGACTTGGGACAAGTGAGCGCTTTTACACGATGGATAAAAGAAAAAAACATTCAAAATTTCACCGATGTAGAATTGGAGCGCACCGCTTTTGCCGCTGCTGAAAAGCGCTTTCTTGAAAACGATAAAAAGCAAGCCGCCAAGCTTTTGGCAGAATATTTAGAATTATATCCTTCTGGAGCAAATCTCTTGGCAGCACAATTTTATTTAGCGGAGATATTTTATGAAGACAAGGCCTATGAAGAAGCCATCCCGTTATATAGCCAATTGGCCGACAATGCACCCAATGAATATCACGAAAAAGCGTTGGTGCGTCTTATCAGTATTGCACAATCCAAAGACGTTTTATCAGATAATTTAGTGCTTTTAGAACGACTTTTGGCATTAGCCACATTTGAAGAGAACAAACAGTTTGCCCGACTCAATTTGATGCAGGTGTATTACACAGAAAAACAATTTGAAAAGGCATTAGAAACGTCAAAGGATATTTTAGCAATAGAAAATTTGGAGTCTCGTTTGCGCTGGGATGCACTCATCATTCAAGCACGGTCTGCAAATGCACTCCTAGATACGCTAACCACAGCCACATCATATGCCGCCCTTGAAGAAAATCCCGATGGACTTATAGCCGCAGAGGCTCTTTATTACAGAGCTCAAAACGAACATGACCGAGGGGCTTTGGGAGCTTCAAATGAAACCATCATCAAAATGGCTTCAAAGCCGCAACGTGGTATTTGGGGTGCTAGAGCCTTGCTGCTTTTGGCAGAAAATTTTTATTTATTAAAAGATCCCTTTCAGGCCAATTATATTTTAGAAAATATAATGGAAACCTATCCAGAATATGATTCCATCATTGAAAATGCAGAGGAATTATTGGAAAAAGTACAAATAGAACTTAAAAAAGATAATGCTTCGGTGGATGATTAAAAATAGTATATACTTTTTAATTGTTTTTTATTTAGGGCTTCCTGAAATGGCTTGGAGTCAAGAAAAAGAAAATGATAATTTAGTTACTCAGCAAGTCACTGTGGTTAAATCTTATAACCCTAGTTTGTCTGATGTGTTTCAGATTAAAACCACACCAGAAATTCCAGATTCTATTGGCACTCAAAAGCAAAAAGTTGTTTATTCTATTCTTTCTGTCCCTGTGGTAGAAACCTTTGAGCCCAACAAAGCAAGTCCGCTAGAATTGATAAGAACGGAGTTAGAGAAGCCCTACAATACAATTTTTGGCGTAGGCTATGGCACAAAAGGCCAACTTTATTTAGACTTTTCAACCAGTCTAACCCTAGACAGAGAACAACAAGTTGGTTTTTTACTCTACCGAGATGGCTTTGGGGGCAATGTAAATAACACTTTGTTGGAAAGCCGCCAAAGTTATTTGTTGTTGGGGCTGCAACATGCATTAAAGAATACAAATTTTAGAGGAGACAGTAAATTATCTTTTAGTCGCGCTGCGCATAACTATTTTGGTTTGTATAACGACCAACAATGGGACGCATTGACGCTAGCCTCCGTTGCACCGGCAATCAATCGTAACTACCTCACTTTAAGCAGTCAATGGCAATGGTATGACGGAGTGCTTCAAGAGATGGATTTTAAAGCCGATTTAACCACGGATAATTTTGGTTCTAGTGAACAAAAAATGAACCTTATAGCAAAATCAGCAGTACCTTTTTTGGATGGTGAGTTGGCCTTTTTGGCAAATGCAACAGGTGTTGTAAATCGTTTTAAGGAAGCCTATTTCACCAAAAACCCTCTAGATTTTCAGACAGGAAAAGCAGGTCTTGAGGTGACTTGGAAACAAATAGAGAATGATATTAAAATGCGGTTAGGAGGCGGGGCATCCTATGTGTTTTCTGAACGGATGAGTGCAGCCTCCATACAGTATTATCCACGATTGGAATTGTCGTATCAACCTAAAGGTGCCAAAGTATTTCCATTTTTGAAAGCAAACGGCGCTACTACCCTCGCTAATTATTCTGATTTTTCAATTCTTAATCCTTATCTCTATCCAGGGATGGAGCTACAGCCTCTATGGCAAAAATATAATGCACGGTTAGGGGCCCGCTCCTCACAAGCCAATGTGTTGTCTTTTGAATTGAGCGTGGGGTATGATCAAATGGAAAACAAGGCTCTTTTTAAGCGTTTGCCCTATGATTCCTATCATAATCAAACGCCGTACCGATTATCTAATGCTTTTGAAGTACACTATGTGAACTTAACCCAATACGATTTTAGGGCGCTATTTGGGTTTGATTTTGCTCGAGAAAATCATTTGGATTTTGAGTTGCACTATTTTGCATTTGAAGCCGAAAATGGAGTGACTTTATGGAATTTGCCCCAGCTGAAATTAAGTAGTAACGCCCAGTTTAACTGGTCAAAACTCAGTTTGACTGTTGGTGCCCAAATGTTGGGGGAGAGAACTGCAGCACGTTGGCCGTTATATAACAATTTAACGTTAGACCCCAACCGCCTTAGTGGCACAGAACAATTGCCTCTCTTTTTGCAAAGTACATTTTTGCTTAATTATAAAATTAAAGAACCCTTTGATATCTTCCTCAAAGGGCGCTTTAGCAACTGTACTACACACGGGCAATGGGGCTTTTATCCAGAGCCCAATTATTTATTTCTTGCCGGATTTAGTTACAAATTCAACAAGTGATTTTTTTATGGTTAAATTGATTATCTTGTGGCACCCAAAAAGGGCAATAATATGTACTTTTACGCCTTAATTTAAATTCCAATTTTACGATGCAACAGAATATGAGAAAAAATAAATGGATAACGCTCACAGCCTTATCACTCTTTGTTTTTATTCACTTTGCATGCCAAGAAAAGGCCGATCTTATCATACATAACGCAACCATTTATACTTTAGACACACCATCCAAAGCAAACTCTATTGCCATTGAGAATGGTGTGATTAAAGATATCGGTAACGATTTATTATCCCGTTACGATGCTAAAAATGTTGTGGACGCCAAATCGCTTCCGGTTTATCCTGGGTTTATTGATGCCCATTCTCATTTTTTGAGCTATGGTTTGCGTTTAAGTCAATTGGATTTAAAAGGAACTGCTTCTGCAGATGAAATTATAGCTCGGGCCCAGAAATATCATCAGTCAAACGACCTTAAATACATTGTTGGGTTTGGGTGGGATCAAAACTCATGGGAAGTGAAATCATTTCCACACAAATCTCTTTTAGATGAACATTTTCCCGACATACCTGTTTTTCTATACCGTATTGATGGTCATGCCCTCTGGGTAAATCAAAAAGCGTTAGACATTGCAGGAGTTGATCGTGTAACCACAGTTGATGGAGGAGTGATAGTAGTTGATCAATCAGGACCAACAGGCATTTTGATCGATAATGCCATGGGGCTTGTAACACCCTACATACCAAAACCCACTTTGAGACAAAAGGTGGAAGCACTTCAAAAAGCAGAAGAAATTTGTTTTTCTTATGGCTTAACTACAGTGACTGATGCGGGTTTATCTAAAGAAGATGTTTTCCTCATTGACAGTTTGCAGCAGAATGATCTTTTGCAAATTAAGCTTTATGGGATGCTAAACAATGCACCCGAAACTTTGGATTATTTCCTAGAAAAGGGTCCATTAAAAACGGAGAAGCTTACGGTACGTTCCATAAAGGTTTATGCCGATGGTGCCCTGGGCTCAAGAGGGGCAGCCTTAAAGGCGCCATACACAGACGATACTGACTTTAAGGGCGTTTTTGTTATGCCTATTGACAGCTTAGAGCAATTGGCCTATAAAATTGCAACCACTCCATTTCAACTCAATACACATGCCATTGGCGATGCCGCTAACGCAGCGGTTTTAAACGCTTACAGAAAAGCATTAGTGTTTAAAGAAGATCCACGGTGGCGTATTGAACATGCGCAAGTGCTAGACACTTCAGATATTGAATTATTTAATAGAAAAATTATTCCTTCGGTGCAGCCTACACATGCAATTAGTGATTTTGAATGGGCAAAAGACCGATTGGGTGAAGACCGTATGAAAGGAGCTTATGCATATAAGGATCTTCTGAGAAGTGCCGGCCGAATTGCTTTAGGCACCGATTTTCCTGTTGAAGCAGTAAACCCCGTTTATACCTTTTATGCAGCAGTATATCCTCCTAAAGCCGAAGAAGATGAGATGGTAGATTCTCCTAAGGCACTTTCGCGATCGGATGCCCTAAGAGGAATGACAATATGGGCGGCAGAAGCCAACTTTGAGGAAGAAGAAAAAGGAACACTTAAAGTGGGTAAAAAAGCTGATTTAGTTATTCTTGATCGTGATCTTTTTGATGTTTCTAAGCGTAGAATTCAAAATACACGCGTGGTAGCCACTTTCCTTAATGGAGAGCTGGTCTACAGTCGCCGTTATCAATAAGCTATCATTAATTCTTTTTAGTTTCTAAGGCTTTTCTCCTAGAAATGGTTTATATTTTATTATAAAAGCTGATATAATAATTAATATTTTTAACTTTATATAGTTTTAAGTTTAAAATAATACACATTCAATTTATATTTGCTAAAAATATTTAACTATGTGTGGAATTGTATGTGCTTTTGATTTAAAACAAGATGTAGATCAATTACGTCCTCAAGTGCTTGAAATGTCTAAGCAAGTACGTCACCGGGGTCCCGATTGGAGTGGAATTTTTTCTAATGAGAAGGCAGTGATTGCCCATGAACGCCTGGCAATTGTTGATCCAACTTCGGGCAAACAACCGCTATATAATCAAGATAAAACATTGGTGTTGGCAGCCAACGGAGAAATATATAACCACAAAGAGTTGAAAAAGGCGGCGGTATCTGACTATCCTTTCCAAACAGAATCTGATTGTGAGGTGCTTTTGGCCTTGTATGAAATGGAGGGAGCCTCTTTTGTAGAGAAATTAAACGGCATCTTTGCTTTTGCAATTTACGATACTGACAAAGACGCTTATTTTATTGCACGAGATCATATGGGAATTATTCCTTTGTATATGGGATGGGATATTCATGGGACATTTTATGTGGCTTCAGAATTGAAAGCGTTAGAAGGAGTTTGTACAAAAATAGAACTTTTCCCTCCGGGGCATTATTGGCACAGCGATGAAGCGGCTCCTGTGGAGTGGTATAAGCCCGATTGGAAGTCGTTTGAAAATGTAAAAAACAACACCACCTCTATTCAAGATTTGCACGATGCTCTATCGGCTGCAGTGCATAGACAGTTGATGAGTGATGTGCCTTATGGTGTATTGCTGTCAGGTGGATTAGACTCCTCCATAACGTCTGCATTAGCTAAAAAATTTGCTGATATGCGCATCGAATCAGAAGATCAGCAGCCAGCGTGGTGGCCTCAACTGCACTCTTTTTCTGTGGGATTGGAAGGCTCACCAGACCTTGAAGCAGCCCAAAAAGTGGCCAAACACATTGGTACGGTGCACCATGAGATTAAGTTTACTATTCAAGAAGGATTGGATGCTATACGAGAAGTGATTTATCATT
>CAZTYX010000041.1:12436-12904 GCA_964617385.1 uncultured Flavobacteriaceae bacterium
CTATGATGTAACCACTGTTAGGGCTTCTACTCCCATGTATTTAATGGCTCGTGCCATCAAGGCCTTGGGCATTAAAATGGTATTGTCTGGCGAGGGTGCGGATGAGCTTTTTGGAGGCTATCTATACTTCCACAAAGCCCCTAATGCAAAAGAGTTTCATGAGGAAACTGTGCGTAAATTAGAAAAACTTCATCAGTATGATTGTTTGCGAGCCAACAAATCATTAGCTGCTTGGGGCATTGAAGGGCGTGTTCCTTTTTTAGATAAAGAATTTATTGAAGTGGCCATGCGCATCAATCCACAAGATAAAATGATTACTCCAGAGCGAATGGAAAAATGGGTGGTGCGTAAAGCTTTTGAAGACTACTTGCCCGAAAGTGTTGCTTGGCGCCAAAAAGAACAATTTTCCGATGGGGTGGGCTACAGTTGGATTGACACTTTGTAAGCGCTTGTGAATGAGAAAATCAC
>CAZTYX010000042.1:0-12810 GCA_964617385.1 uncultured Flavobacteriaceae bacterium
GTAAAATTATTGCACACCACAGCCGCCAAATGCAAGGCCAAACGTTGTTTGGATGGGTGCACAAATGCTTGGCCTCCTATCCAATCCGTTAGTTTGATTAACGTTTTTACTGTTTGTTCATCTGAACCTTCAATAGAAAAGGGGAGGGCTTTAAAGTCGACAGTTCGTTTTTGTGTGAAACTTTGTATTGGATACCAAACCCCCTTGGAGCCTCTGTTTTGAAGGGTCTCTAGGGGCATACCTCCAGCCATATGAACTACCAATTCATTTTTTTGAAACTTTTTCGAAACCGTTGAAAGAGCATTATCCGAAAGGGCTAACACATAAAGATCGGCTGATACCAGTTCATTCAAGCTATGGGTAATTGGAACAGTGTCTTTGATAAAATGAGGTGTTTTGGAGGTGCGGGAATACCATTGGACTAGTTCTATTTTTGGATGTTTTTGGAACACCCCAAGCAGCTGTTGCGCCACATTTCCAGAACCTAAAACAACAATCTTCATCTGAGATCAAAAATATAAAACCCATGGAGTTTTGTTTAGATTATAGGTGAATTTTTATTTTGATGATTTTTAATTTAGTCTGCAAGTCAATTTTTTAGTTATTAAAAATGCAACTGAGACTTTGCCTTAAAGATCTTATTAAAGCTTTCTAACAGTATCCTAGTGCATTACAATTTCTTAGGGAACTATGGTAATATGATTTAAATCATATAAAAACAAGGCTATTTGCTTCATTTTTGTGATCATATAGAAAGGAATACATTTTCTTAAAACCTTCATAATTATTGTTCCAAACATTCCGTATGAAAAAGGAAATTGAAACTCGGACAGATGTGTACCAATTGGTTGATTGTTTTTATAAAAAAGTAAGAAAAGATGCATTGCTTGGCCCAATTTTTAATAGTGCCATTGATGATTGGTCAGAACACTTGAGTCGGCTTACCGATTTTTGGGAAACCAACCTTTTTTTTGTGTCAAAATTCAAAGGGAATCCCATTTTAAAACACCAACGTATAGATGCTCTTAACGACTACTCCATAAATTCCCACCATTTTGGTGTTTGGCTCAATTTGTGGTTTGAAACTTTAGAAGAGTATTTTGAAGGAGAAAAAATGAATTTAGCTAAAGATAGAGCCCGTAATTTGGGAACTTTGTTTTATATCAAAATGTTTGAAGTCAGACCCCAAAACAAATAAAAAACACTATTTTTATAAAGCCTAAATACAGTACCCATGAAAACCTACAACAAACTGCTTCGCTTTTATCTTCAACATTTTCTTTTACTCATTCCGCTTTGCATTATTTTGCTAAGTTGTGTTGGCGCTTTTGCAGCTTACTACATCACTATTGAGGGTATGAATCCCTTAAATTTCACACTCTTGTTCGTTAGTGTTGCTTTTGCCATGAGTTATCTCACGGCCATTTTAGGACAAGTTAAAGCAGCAACAACATTTCCTATTTTGTTGTTTTCCCTTGGTATAGAAGTCGTATTGCTAACTTTTAAATTAATCTCTTAAGGGAAGCCCAAATTTTGACTTTCTAGCCCTATATTTGTAGGCGGATGGAACCCGGAGGAGATTTGATGAAAGGAAAAATCGCATCGCTTTTATTTTCTACACGTTTAACAGCCGTTTTATTTGTGCTGTTTCCTACAGCCATGGGGCTGGGCACTTTTCTAGAAAGCTGGTATAGCACCGACGCTGCCAAAATTTGGATCTACAACGCCTGGTGGTTTGAGGCACTTTTGGGGCTCATGATGCTCAACTTTATGGGCAACATAATCAATTACAAACTATTGCGTAAAGAAAAATGGGCCGTGTTGTTACTCCATCTATCTTTTATACTCATCATTTTAGGAGCTTTTGTGACACGCTATATTGGATTTGAAGGCATGATGCCCATACGTGAAGGAGCAACCGAAAATATTTTCTTATCTGAAAAAACATATCTCACCGTTTTGGTTGATGGCGAACGCAACGGTGCACCCACTCGCAAAAAGCTAGAAGGTCCCCTTTTGCTGTCAGAATACGTAAACAACACTTTTGTATGGGAAGATGATTTTGACGGTCAAGGGTTTTCCATCAACTATGTTGGTTTTCAAGAAAACGTGACTGAAGGTTTGGTATTGGATGAAAACGGACAACGCTACTTAAAAATAGTGGAGGCTGGCGATGGCACTCGTCATGAACATTATTTGAAAGAAGGCGATATTGCCAATATTCATAATATATTATTTACGTTTAACGCACCTCAAGAAGGGGCAATAAACTTGCGGGCCGAGGCTGGAACATATTATATAAGTTCTCCTTTCGAAGGTTCATTTATGCGTATGGCCGACCAAATGCAAGGCCAACTGCCTGCTGATAAGGAAGTGCCCCTAGAATTACGATCGCTTTACAGCCTGCCCAACTTTCAATTTGTAATTCCCGAACCGGCATTGAGGGGTGTTTTTGATTTTGTAAAAGCCGATCCCAATACCCAAGGAGGACAAAATGTTTTACAACTTGAAATTGCCACGGCAAATCAGAAAAAACAAGTAGCTCTTTTGGGCGGCAAAGGATTTAATAACCCACCCAAAACGATTCGTATTGGAAACCTCGATTTTCATTTGCAGTTTGGTTCGTTGCCTTTGGAATTGCCCTTTTCTATTCGGTTAAATGATTTTATTGCTGAAAAATATCCAGGCACCGAAAAAAGTTACGCTTCTTTTATGAGCAAAATAACGGTTGCCGGAGAGACCACTTTTGATTATGATATATACATGAATCATGTCTTAGACCACGAAGGATATCGTTTTTTTCAAGCTTCTTTTGACCCCGACGAAAAAGGCACAATTTTATCCGTTAACCACGATTGGTGGGGCACATGGCTAACCTATACTGGATATTTACTTTTGTATTTAAGTATGATAGGTATTTTCTTTGTTGGTAATACACGCTTTAAAGCCCTTGCGGTGGCCTTGGAAAAAGTAAAACAGAAAAAAGCAGCCTTAACGGTAGCATTACTTTTTATAAGTTCTTTTTATGTCAACGCACAACAACATGCCCATTCGGTTGCACAAAAACCCATTGCCTTTGATTCCATGATTAAGGCAGCGGCCTTTCCCAAAGAACAAGTGGCTCTTTTCGGCAGTTTGGTAATACAAGATGGGGGAGGCCGCATGAAACCCGCCAACACGTTTGCTTCCGAACTTTTAAGAAAAGTAAGTAAAAAAGACACATATAACGGACTAACAGCCGACCAAGTTCTTCTTTCTATTACCAACAATCCGGCCTTATGGTACACCGCTCCAATCATTTTTCTTAAGCGAGGCAATGACAGTATTCGTAAAGTCGCTGGTCTTTCCGTAGAGACTAAATATGGCGCTTTAATTGATTTTTTTGATCGAGAAGGCAATTATAAATTGGTATCTCAATTAGAGACCGCCTATCGCGCTGCGGTGCCCAACCAATTTGAAAAAGATTTTATTGAACTAGACCGTAGAATTAATTTACTATACAGCGCCCTGGAAGGAAAAGTGTTACGGATATTTCCCATTCCTAATGATCCAAACAACAAATGGGTTTCCTATCCCGAATTGAGTGAAGCCAATTTTAAAGGCAATGACTCACTCTATGTGCATAATGTTTTACCGCTCTATTTCCAATCTATGCAAACGGCTAGAAAAGATGATAATTACGCACAAGCCACAAGTTTATTGGAGAGTCTACACGGATTTCAAGAAAAATTTGGCGCGGATGTAATGCCCTCAAAAGATCGATTAAATGCTGAAATATTATATAACAAATACGATATTTTTAAAAAATTGTTCAGTTGGTATCTCTATGCTGGTTTGCTCTTTTTTGTGATATTAATCTTACAAATTTTCTATACTAAAGCAGGGCTACAATACAGCGCCACATTTTTTAAAATATGTATTTATGTTTTGTTTGGTCTGCACACCGCCGGACTGATTGCCCGCTGGTATATTTCGGGTCACGCTCCTTGGAGTGATGCCTATGAATCTATGATTTATGTAGCTTGGGCCACAGTGTTGTTTGGAATTATTTTTGGTCGAAAATCTCAATTGACCCTAGCCTCAACCACTTTTGTGGCAGCTATGATTTTGATGATTGCACATTGGAATTGGATGGATCCGCAAATTGCTAATTTACAACCCGTGTTGGATAGCTATTGGCTTATGATTCATGTAGCAGTAATTGTGGGCAGTTATGGTCCTTTTGCACTGGGTATGATAATTGGAACGGTGGCCTTGCTTTTGATGTTGTTTGCTCGAAATAATACTGTAGAAAAAGTGAAATTAAACATTAAAGAGCTAACCCTTGTCAATGAACTTTCCTTAACCGTTGGTTTAGTGATGCTCACCATTGGAAATTTTTTAGGCGGTATGTGGGCCAATGAAAGTTGGGGACGCTATTGGGGCTGGGATCCCAAAGAAACGTGGGCGCTCATCAGCATTATGGTATATGCTTTTGTCATTCATATGCGATTGATTCCAGGTTTGCGTGGACCGTGGCTGTTTAATTTGATGAGCATCGTGGGTTTTGCTAGTATTTTGATGACCTATTTTGGTGTTAATTTTTATTTGGTTGGATTGCATTCCTACGCCAGCGGTGATAAAATAATTACCCCAGATTTTGTATATTATTCAATCGTTTTTGTAGCCCTTTTAGGTAGTATTTCCTATTTTAAATACAAAACCCTTTACAAGAAATAAAATCCATTTTAATTTCACCTACAATCATGAAACACCCCATCTTTATTCTTCTTATTTCTGCCCTAATCCTAGTGCAATGCAACAAAAAATCAATTGAAAAATCACCCAAAAATTTGGCTCAAGCCAAAGCGCTTTGGGAAACTAAAAAAATAGACGCCTATACCATGACTTTTACGGTGAGTTGTTTTTGTATTGTAGACCTTAATCAACCCGCCGAAGTGGTCGTAAAAAACAACAAGATTATCACCGTGAATGGCAGCCCTTATGATGATTCTTTTTTACTCTTTGGGAGCTATAAAACCGTTCCAGAACTTTTTGCCCATATAGAAGAAATGCAAAAGCAAAATCCAGTAGTAGAAAAATTAGAATTTGACCCCACTTATGGATTTCCATCCTATATCTACTATGATGTGAGTGAAATGATTGCCGATGAAGAAATTGGCTACAGCGTTTCCGATTTTAAACCCCAATAGTTTCTTATTTTTAAACCAAAAACATGAAACGAAAATGGCTGCTTTTCTCTGTGGGAGGGCTAATAACAATTGGGTTTGGTTTATCGCTTTTGGGCGAAGCCATTCTATACAAAATGCAACAAGATTTACGCTGGCTTTGGTTGGGCACCTTAGCTTTAGGGGTGTTCAATTCGGGCATATGTTTGGTGGCAGAAGCCACTTTGCTTAAAATGAAGCGACAGTTAAGGCAAGAAAAAATTAAATAAAGGCTGCTATAAAAGCTTCTTCATCACTTGTTTGATCTAATTGAGCAAGTGCTTTATCGACTACTGCATCGGCTTCTTGGGTAGCAAATCCTAATCCAACAACAATACGCTTTAAAAGTTTTTTTTCTTCCATATCAGCAATGTGATCGGCATAAACCATACGGGTTAAATCAAATAGGCGTTCAATTCTTCGCTTTTGATCGGCGGGAGGATTAATCGGATACTCTTGAGCATTTTCAATAATGTGCTGGCATTCTGCTTCATCAATTTCTAGATTGATTGCCGTACGTTTTATAAAGGCCATTTCTTCATCTGAAATTACACCATCGGCCAAAGCTACGCGCACGATGGCCGCAAAGTGATCTCGATTCCGGTTGCGAAATGCAGGAGAGTATAAGTCTGAGAAGGACATAAGAATGTTTTTTGTAAATGTAGAAAATCCCATGCGGATTTAAATTAATATTGCATATTAATTTTTCTTATTTAAGAAGATGAAGCCCTTACAAATCATAAAAAACAGATCCGACATAGGCGCTGGCACACGCGGCTCCGATTTGGGAATTGATGCTCTTGAAATTGCGGCGATAAATGCTAACAACGATTTCTTTAACCGCCATGCATTCATTGATGTTAAAACCCATAATGAAACCATTTACAATAAAGTAAATCATACCTTTGCCAAGCGTATTGCATTTGTATTGGAACAATGCAAGCGTGTTGCTGTTGCAACCCAAAAGGCATTGCAAGAGGGGTATTTTCCGTTGGTGCTTTCTGGTGATCACTCTTCTGCTTTAGGCACCCTAGCTGGCTTGCAAAAAGCCTATCCCAATCAAACAATAGGTGTGCTTTGGATTGATGCACACACCGATTTACATTCGCCTTGGAGCACCCCCTCTGGTAACATTCATGGTATGCCCCTTGGTGCTGCTTTGGGTTTAGATCATCAACACATTGCCATTAATTCATTGGAGAAAGAAACAGAAAATCATTGGGAAGAGATGAAACATTTAGGCGCTCAATTCCCAATCATAGAGCCAAATCACTTGGTTTATTTTGGGATTCGAGATTACGAAAAACAAGAAGCCGCTCTATTGGATCAATTGAGACTTTCTTTTTTTAATGTATCTACTTGTCGCAGTATGGGAATAAAAAAATGTGTTTCACAGGCGATGTCTTATTTCAATGCCGTAGATCATCTTTATGTTTCTTTTGATGTGGATGTTTTTGACGCCAACACCGTTTCTAGGGGCACGGGAACACCAGTGGATAAAGGATTTTCAGTTGAGGAGGTTTCCCTTTTGCTAAAAGAAATTTTTGCTTCTAATAAAGTGGCCGCTTTCGAAGTGGCCGAAATTAATCCACTTTTAGACCATAAAGGAAATAGCATGGCCGAAAATGCTTTTCGAGTTTTAGAGCTCCTTTTTGATTAATCGTTTAAAAAATCATTGTTTAATAATTCAGCGCAAAAATCAAAATGCTTTTGAAGTGTTGGGTTTTTACTCTTTTTCTTATTATAGAAATTTTTAAGCGTTTCTAATTCATCCCAAATAAGTCCTTGTATCTCTGGATTTGTTTCTTCGTCCACGACTAAAGATTGAAGATGAACAATAAGGTTTTTCTGTAGATTACGTTCTAACAAATCTGGATTGTTTTGTTTTTCTATGATGCTGTTGTGAAGCACTAAAAGCAGTTGTTCTACAGACAAAGGCTTTACGGGCAAAGTTTCCTGAGAAGCAAGTATATTGTTTAGTTTTTTAATACTTAAAAGCCGATAGAGGGCGGCTTTTTGGAGTTTTTCTATACGATCCAAACCATTGAGTGGTTGCACTTTGCTGAGCAGGCTTTCGGAGAGCAGCCATTGAGGCGATGTCCATAGTTCTTGTGCCAAAAAAGCTAAAGCACGTTTTTCTTCTTCCTCCCCAACATTTTGATAGGGGGTTGCCTTTTGTCCTTTCAACATGCGGGTTTCTTTAACACCCCCCACCATGTTTAATACATGATAGATATACCTCCTGTAAACGCCAATCATTTCGATATACAATTCCCTAAGCTCATCAAAAGAATTGCCCTCAGAGGTGGTCCAAGCATCTAAGTTTTGAGCTACTATCCTTAAGTTTTTTAAGCCATAGTGGCTGGCTTTAACGGGGTCGTCGCCGATGTTTTCAGTTTGTGAATTAGGATCGTTGCCCCCCGATCCAAATTGATAGATCGGATTTAAACTGCGTGCATCAACAAATGCTTTTAAGGTATCACGAATTTCTTCGATAGATTTATTTGGAAAGTAGCGGTATCCCCATTCAATTGCATAATTGTCATAGGGTCCCATTTGGCGTATAAAGCGAATATTTTTGTCGCCTGGCTGCGCCACATAATTATAGCGCGCATAATCCATTAAGGTTGTGGCAATACCATTTTTTTGTGTAAAAGTACCAGAACGGAGCGAGTCCACCGGATAGGCCGAACTGGCTTTCATATTATGAGGCAGTCCCAGCGCATGGCCCACTTCATGGGCAATCACCTGTCGCATCATTTCGCCAATTTCTTCTTTTTGTGTGTTTAAAGTTCGCGCATTGGGATTGGCCGCTGCCGTTTCTAACAAATAGCGGTTGCGATATGATCGTAAATGATTATGATACCAAATGATATCACTTTCCAGAATTTCACCAGTGCGTGGGTCAGACACACTGGGGCCTATAGCATTTCGGGTGGTGGAAGCCACATAGCGTACGGTTGAATAGCGAATGTCTTCGGGACTAAAATCGGGATCTTCCTCTGGACTGGGAGGGTCTTTGGCCACAATAGCATTTTTAAAGCCTGCTTTTTCGAAAGCTACATTCCAATCTTCAATACCTTTTTTGAAATAGGGACGCCATTGTTGGGGGGTGGCAGGGTCTAAATAATATACAATGGGTTTTTTGGGGGTTACTAAAATGCCTTTAGCATACGCTTCCGGATCTGAAGGTTCCAAACGCCACCGCCGGATGATTTCAATTTCATCCGATTTTAAAGCCGACGAACTATAGTCTATTTTCTTAAGACTAAACCAACCCACTCTAAAATCGGCATGACGCATTGCCATGGGCTCTTCCGGCAAAGCAATAATGGAATGATTTACCTGCATGCTGACGGTTTTTGTTGGATTGGTTCGGGTGGCTTTACTGCTGTTGAATGTGAGGGTGTGTTTGATTTCTACATTTTGAGGAAAGGCTTTCACCTCGTCAATAAAACTTCTTTTAGCATCTAAACCACCTATGCTGAGATCTTTTTTAGTGCTTTCTCGAATCAAATTGAAACCAGGTGAATTAGCATTAAAATAATTTCCAACATCAATGAGATACCGATCCTCTTCCTTGTTTTGAATGGAAAAAGCACCCAAAATTGGAGGAAAATTATTTTTTTTAACACTAATATAAATGGGATCTTCTTCTGCTGCAACATTCACCGTGGAGCGTTGGGTGAGTATAATTTGATTGTTTTTCTTTTCAAATTGTATCAATTGTTCACTTGTTTTTGAACCGGCATTAATATAGGCCCCAAAAAAATCTGGTAGCTGGGTGTAGCGTGTCACCATTAAAAATTCCTTGTTTAGTAAACTGTCATGAAGTTCAATGAAGAGTGTATTTTCTTTGCTGTAAAGGGTAAACAGTCCGTTTTTTTTATCCAATTTTTGCACAAGAGAGTCCAGCGGTTTTCGTTGATCATCTTTTTCTGTTTTTTGACCGTGTAGCGAAAACGTAAAACAGAGTATGTACAAATAAATTACAGGAAGGAAAGAAACTTTCATGCGCTTAAACTTTTGGCGGTGAAGGACTGTATTCAAAGCATTGTAGGTGAAAATATTGCGTAGCTGCTAAAAAGTGATCAAACAAATCGGCTTGAATATGTTCATAGCGTTTCCAGTCTTTTTCTTTACTAAACGTGTAGATTTCCAGCGGCACTCCTTGGGGTGAAGGGGCCAACTGGCGGCACATGATAGTCATCTCAGAATTAATTTTTTCGTGTTGCTCCAAATAGGTTTCAACATAGTGTCTAAAAAGACCCAGATTGGTCATATTGCGCCCATTAATCAACAATTGTTTGTTTGCCTTGTGGGTGTTGTTGTATTCTTCAATTTCTTTTTTTCGATGCTGTATAAAAGTGTTTACCCGTTCAATTTTTTCAATGGTAGTAATTTCATCTGGGGTTAAAAAACGAATACTATTTACCTTAATTAATAAAGCTCTTTTAATTCGGCGGCCTTGCGATTCGCTCATCCCTCGCCAATTTACAAACGATTCTGAAATCAATTTGTAGGTGGGTATGGAGGTGATGGTTTTGTCAAAATTTTGAACCTGCACCGTGGATAGACTAATGGAAATTACATCGCCATCGGCATCGTTGTTGCGCATCGTGATCCAATCACCAATACGCACTGTATCATTCACTGTGATTTGCACACTGGCCACAAAGCCCAAAATGGTGTCTTTAAACACAAAAAGCAAAACGGCTGATAATGCCCCTAGTCCTGTTAGAAAGGTTCCTATGTCTTTGCCAGTGAGGAGCGATAAAATTAAAATGACCCCTACAAACCAAAGCAAAATCATAAATACCTGTATGTAGCTGTCAATGGGTTTATCTTTAAAGTTAGGTAAGGTTTTAAGTAAATCACCAACGGACAACAAAACGGTTCGAATGATGCTCAAAACAACCACCACAAACAATGCTTCTAAGGCATTGGTCAAGAATTCACTGAGCCATAAGGGTTGTGAGATTAGAGGGGGTAGAAAAGCCAATAAAACAAATAAGGGGGGCAAATAAGACAAACGCCCCGGAACTTTATTTTGAATCAAGAAATCATCAAAATGTGTGACTGATCGTTTGGCTATTTTTTGAAAAATAAAGGTGAGGCTTTTTCGTGATACAAAAAAGAGTGTTGTAGCTAGTAATAAGGTAATTAAAAATAACACTAATTGAGATAGTGGATTTACCCATTGGCTAGAAACACCGGTATTCTCAAAAAAAGCAATTATAATTTCATTCCAATTCATAATAATTGGGTATTCAGTTAGACTATAAAAATAGGGATTTTATTACATCAATTAAAGTGCAATATATCAAGTACAATCAATAATTAAACCATCTTAACTTGATTTTATTTTGTATACTCTTTTTTATAGGGAAAGAAGAAAGAGGCCCAAATTACTTTTGAAATAGCGTTAATGTAAGGCATGCCCGAAATAAGAACGATACAAATGGCGGCAAAGTTTTTACCTAGAGAAAGTTCACCAAATAATATTCTTAAAAGTACATAGGTTGCCACACTAGCGGCCACCCCAACAGCGTATGACACATACATGGAACCGTAGTAAAAACTGGGTTCAATTTTGAGGTGCAATTGGCAATGCGGGCAATGCTCATGCACTTGGTTGAATTTTTTCAGATTATAAGGATGCCCTTTTAGCATATTGCCTGTGCGGCATTGTGGGCATTTTAAGGTGAGAATGCTAACTAGTTTTGATGGCATAGTTTCTTATGCGAATTACTTTTTATGCGCTAGAGTAAAACCACTTGTGGTGAGATGATATTTGGTTTTCATATTAGTGATTTCCCATTCTGGTATTTGTTGATTTTTATAAAAATCAATAAACCTTCTTGTTACGGCAGCAAAATGGGCTTCGTGTCCTTCGCGCAGTGCATTTGGAATTATCACTTTCCACCGTTGGTCCTCTCTTTCAAAGCCGATGCCTGGATATTTTTTTTCTAATACTGAAAATGTGGCAGCCAACGTATCTTCTTCTAAGGTTTCAAGCGGTTCAATATAGAGGGTGGGTTCATAGTTTTGTGCCGCACCTTGCAAAATAATCAAATTGGCTTTATCTCCTCTCATAATGGAAAAGTGTGTATCGCCAGTGCCTTCAGGAGCCACATAATTCCACAATACAGCCACTTTAGCATGATGCCCTCTAATGGTGTAGGTGAGGCTTCCATTTGCATACACAGAAAGGGTGTCATTCGTCACGTTTGGCTGTAAATAATCAGGATAGGTATCCAGATTGGTAACGGCTTTAAAATCTGTTTTACTTAATTTGGTGGGCCAGCGTTGTGCTTCCAAAAGAGCTACTTCTTCTTTTTCTATAGCCTGTTCTGGAAAACATTCCCAAAAGGTTAAATCTACTAGGTGCACGCTCACATCGGCCACACCTTCTCCTTGTTGTTTTGTGTCAAAAAACCAAGCGGGTCGTACTAAGGGATTTCCTGACACATATTTAAAATAATGATGCACCGATTCTTTTACAATGGCTGGTTCTTCAGGTGTTCCTATCACTAAAGCACCGAATATTTCTGGTCTTTGTGATAATTCCTTTTGAAGCACAGTGGTGATTTCAGACCGTTCGGTCATAATATCATACAGTAACAACCCTTTTTCTTGAGCCCGATCAAATGCTTTTTGAAGGGTTTCATAATCAGTTGGATTAATTGCCATGGGCTTGTCGGCATAGACATGAAAACCATTTTCTATTGCGGCTAAAATATAATCGGCTTTCTTTTGGTTATTGCCCGAAAGCATTACCACATTGCCTTTTCGGTCGGCCAACATTTGATTCAAAAAATCTTCTCCTCTATACACCACCGATTGCCATTGGGTGGGGTTTTCATCCCGGGTGTTATAATTGTCAATACGCTGTAAATGCATCGTTAAATCATTACCTTCAGGACCATAAACATGTACTTGTTCGGCAATGTCATCATACATTTCTTTTTGTACTAAGGCGGCATGAAAATGCCCAGGATCGAGTGTTATCCACTCCATTTTATGGGATTTTTTCTGAGGTGCTTCACACTGAAGCAGCAACAAACAGCAGCTCAATAGCAACCCTTTTTTCATGTGATTAATATTTGATGTTATTGGTTCCATAAGGCGCTCGTTGTGGTCTGCGCAACATAGCATTGGCCTCCACATCGTTCACAAATTTTTCTGTGGTAGGATCCCAATTTAATTTACGTGGTAATTTCATTGCAATGTGACTAATTAAACAAACAGTACAAGCGCGATGCCCAATTTCTACCGGTGAAATAGGTTGTTTTCCACTCTGAATACAGTCGAGCCAGTTGCCGTGTTGTTCTTTACTTTCATATAGATGAATCTCATTTTCACCAATCACACTTTCTAAAATCTTTGGATCGCTAGCATCTAAGGATTTCACACCGTTTTTCTCAGGAATCGGATCTGACGGGGTGGCACGATATGCACCACGAGTTACAAAAATCCAACCGTCTTCGCCTTCATATCGAATTCCATTTGGGAATCCGCCACTAGTGAGCATAGTAATGCCGTTTTTATATTCTGCTTTCACCATAAAATCACCGTGTACATTCCAACTTCCTGATTTTGG
>CAZTYX010000043.1:0-12441 GCA_964617385.1 uncultured Flavobacteriaceae bacterium
TTCTACAGTCTCTTTATAACAGAAATCAGGTTTGAGTAAATAGGCTTGGCTGTAGATGCTTAGCAATTGTCCGTTGTCATAGGCCATTTTTTCAAAATGAGGAATGTGCCAGCGCACATCCACGGCATAGCGGGCAAAACCTCCTTCTATAGAGTCGTATAGCCCACCTAAAGCCATTTTGTTTAATGTGTTGTGGAAGTGGTTGAGGTAGTCTTCGTTTCGAAACAATTGTCCGGCCATTTGCCAAAGGGAAAGTTGCACGGGCATCATAAATTTTGGGGCGCCTAAAAAACCGCCATACTGTAGATCGACCTTTTCAAAAAGTGCCGCCAGGGGTTCTTTTGCAGTTAAGTTTTTTTCTTTTTTTACCGAAAGAATATTTCTGACTGGCACCAAAGATTGCATGGCCTCTTGAATGCGATCTGCTTGTTCTTTCAGTTTCTCAGGTTGGGATTCATATAAATTCTGAATTTGTTGTAATGCCTCAAGCCAATTTTCTTTGGGCAAATAGGTGGTGCCCCACACGGGCCGGCCATCGGGCAGGGCAACAATGTTGAGGGGCCAGCCCCCGTGGCTCGTCATAATTTGTAGGGCCGACATATACACCTGATCCAAATCGGGACGTTCTTCTCTATCAATTTTATAATTGATAAAATGGGTGTTCATAAATTGGGCCACTGTAGCATCGTCAAAACTTTCATGCGCCATCACATGGCACCAGTGGCAAGCCGAATAACCAATGCTTATCAGCCGAAGATTTTTATTTTCTTCTAGAAGGGCTAAACGTTCTTCATTCCAAATTTGCCATACCACAGGTTGTGAAGCATGTTGAAGTAAATAAGGACTTAAAGCCGCTGCTAGGTCGTTTTTTAGCTCCTTCAAAATGACAATTTGTTTTATCCGTTGATGGCTTCCACGCCATTAACTTTTTCAGGAAGCATTTCTTTTAGGATATTTTCAATACCATTTTTTAAGGTAAATGTGGAGGAGGGGCAACCACTACAAGCCCCTTGTAAAAGTACATGCACAATTTTTTGATCGGCATCATAGTGCTCAAAAGCAATATTTCCTCCATCAGAAGCCACGGCTGGTTTCACATATTCATCCAAAATAGAAACGATTTCTTCTTCAACAGGAGCCAAAGGCATTTTTTCTTTTTCAGGGGCTGCAGAAGATGTTTCTTCTACTTCTTCTACAATGGTTTTTCCTTCCGAAAGATAGTCTGTAATAAATGCTCTCACTTCCATAACAATGGTTTCCCAGGAAGCGTTTTCATTTTTTATTAGCGATACATAATTAGCATCAAAAAACACTTCTTTAATAAACGGAAAGGAAAACAAAGCTTGAGCAAAAGGGGCATTTTGAGCCTCATCTCGGTTTTTAAATTCATGCACCCGAGACACCAACGGTTTGTTGGCCACAAACTTCATGGCTGCTGGGTTTGGTGTGCTTTCAGCATAAACGGTAATGGGAATTTTAGCGCCCTCAGAGGTTTCTATCACCATGCCACCTTCGTTTAAATAGTCTTCTAACTGGGCGGCCACTTCTTCAATCACTTCTTTCCATTCCACAATATCAAAGCGCTCAACAAAAAGACCTTGTCTAGAAAGCCGCACCGATTTCACAAAGGGAAGATAAAAAAGCTGTTGTACTATAGGCGCTTTTGTTGCGGCATCAATGGTTTCATATATTTTAACCTCTTTAGGTCCTAAGGCTTCACTCATGGTAAATTGTGCCCAATTTCCATCGGCACTTTCTTGGGCTACTATCGTATATTTTTTCATCTCAAACTTTTTTCAAAAATACGGAAAACCCAAATTTTTCAAGGAGAAAGATCGTTTTTAGTGCTTACCTTTAAACAAAAAAGATGTTGATTAAATCAGTACGTGGCTTTACACCTCAATTTGGAGAAAACTGTTTTTTTGCAGAAAATGCCACTTTAATAGGAGAAGTTGAAATGGGAAACAATTGTTCTGTGTGGTTTCAGGCAGTGGTGCGCGGGGATGTAAACTCCATTCATATCGGCAATGATGTCAATATTCAAGACGGGGCAATAATTCATGCTACTTATGAAAAAGCAGCAACACAAATTGGCAATCAAGTATCAATTGGTCATAACGCCATTGTGCATGGATGCACCCTAAAAGACCGTGTTTTGGTGGGTATGGGTAGTATTATCATGGATCATTGTGTGGTGGGAGAAAACAGCATTATAGCCGCTGGAGCTGTGTTGCCGCAAGGCACAATTGTGCCTCCAGGTTCTGTTTATGCAGGTGTGCCTGCCAAAAAAATAAAATCAATTGATGCTGCGTTGCAAAAGGGCGAAATTGAACGTATTGCTAAAAATTATTTGCTCTATGCCAGTTGGTTTAATAACCCATAAAAAACCGCCTTTAGGCGGTTTTTAGTTTGGTTAAATGCTGGGTGTTAGAATCCGAGTTCTTGTTTTACATCAGCCATAATATCTTTTCCTGAGGCTATAATAACACTGCCTCCAGCACTTGAATCTAATACATAATCAAATGATTGAGCGTTGGCTACTGTTTCAATGGCAGCCCGTGCTTTTTCGTAAAGTGGACGCATCATTTCGGCTTGCTTTTTTTGAAGCTCTTGCGCTGCTGTTTGTCTAAATTCAGAAATACGTTGCTGTAAATCTTGTAATTCAGTTTGACGCTGTTGGTTGATTAAATCGGTCTGATTTTCGGCATCAGCGCTATAGGATTTCACCTTAGTGTCAAATTCTTTTACAGAAGTGTCCAGCTGAGTAGCATATTGCTTTTCTAATTTTTCTAATTCTTTGTTGGCTGCAATTACATCAGGCATTTCACTCAATAATTGTTGGGTGTTAATGTGCGCTACTTTTGATTGTGCACTTAGTGGTGTTAAGGCCCCTAAAAAAAGTAGGCAAGTCATTACTGTTATTAGTCGTTTCATGTTTTATGGAAATTAATTGATGATGGAAGCTTTTTTGGTTTTCAAGGCTTCTATTTGTTCTTTTCTATCTTGTATTCTTTGCTGTCGATTAATACGTTTTAATACTAGGTCGCTAATATCGTAATTTTTTGCTGAATATAACATAAACGCATCTGAAGATCGATCGAAAATAAAATCATAGCGTCGCTCCTCGGCCACTTGTTGCACAATGCTTAATATTTGATCTTGTATGGGTTGCAACAAGTTGGTGCGTTGTTGAATGAGATCGCCCTGGGGTCCAAATCGTTTTTCTTGTAGGGCTATAAGTTCTAACGAAAAATCTTGAATTTCTAGTTCTTTGTCAGCAATTAGTTCTGGGGTTAACAACACTTTTTCGGTGTTGAGTTGGTCTTGCATTTGCTTGAGTTGTATTTTTTTAAGAGCAATTTCTTTTTTCCAATTTTCAATATTGTTATCCAATAAGGCACTGGCTTTTTGATATTCAGTTACGCTGTTTAAGATGACATTCATATCAATATAGCCAATGCGTGCTCCCTTTTGTGCTATAACCATAAAGCTACAAAAGAACAATGTCCAAAAAAATAGAACGCTATGTGTTTTTCGATTCATTTAATTTAGATAACGCTAAATTGGGGGCGATATTTTAAAAAGGAGTGAAAAGTATTGTTAAAATTGCTGTCCAATAATAAAATGGGTTTCCCATCCATTGGGGGTGGTTGCAGTAGGATCTGGGCTGTCAAACCCATAACCAAAGTCAATTCCTAACAAACCAAAGGCGGGCATAAATACGCGCACCCCAATTCCTGCAGAACGTTTGGAATTAAAGGGGTCAAAATCTCTAAAACTATCATAGCCATTTCCCGCTTCTAAAAAAGACAGTGCATATATGGAGGCACTAGGTTTTAATGTGATAGGATAACGCAATTCAATTGAAAATTTATTGTAGATAATGGAGCCATCACGGCTAGAAAGCGATTGATTTTCATACCCCCTCAGCGCAATGGTTTCTCTACCGTCTAAAGCATAATTCAACATTCCGTCTCCACCCAAGAAAAAGCGTTCAAAGGGTATGTTGCCCCGGTCTTTATTGTAGGCTCCCAAAAAAGCAAAATCGGCTTGTGTTTTTAACACCAATTTATCTACTAGTGTGGTATACCATGTCCCGTTAAATTTCAATTTGTAAAATTCGAGCCATCTAAATTTTTCTTGGTCAATTTTATCTTGGAGCGGATCGCCGTTCTCATCCTGAAACTCTTCTAAATCACCCAAATTAGCAAAATCTCTTCCAGAAATCAGGGAATATGGAGGGGTAAGCTTAGCACTAACCGTGAAGGTGGATCCTCCTGTAGGGAAAATCGGATTTGTGTATGTGTTATTTCGGGTTAAAGCTACGGCATAAGCAAAATTATTGGCTTCTCCATTTCCAAAGGTAAAAAGTCCCGTAAAATAGTTTTGGAGGTTGTAATATTGGTAGGAAATAGACTGTGAGAGCTGAAAGAAATCATCTGGAATACGCAATCTTTTTGCCAAACCAAGGGTAATCCCACTGATTTGAAACGACTGACTTCGATCTGCAAGACCAGTAAAATAATCATAGCGATATTGAATGGTGTGGGAGAGAGAGGTAGAAAATTTCACCGGAGCCCTTCCGCCCATCCAAGGTTCAGCAAAGCTAAAACTATAGGTGCTATAAAACTGGCTGGCTTGTAAGCGTAGGCTTAAACTTTGCCCATCTCCCATAGGGAGGGGTTTATAGGCCTTGCCATCAAAAATTTTACGCATGGAAAAATTGTTGAAAGACAGTCCAAGTGTGCCAATAAAGCCACCACCACCATATCCTCCTTGGAGTTCAATTTGACTGGCTCCTGATTCCACTAAATCGAATTTGAGGTCAACCGCCCCAGAACTTGGATCTACATTTTCAAAATCGGGATTGATTTGTTCGGCATCAAAAAAGCCCAATTGACCTAATTCACGAACAGTACGCACCACTTGGTCTTTGCTGTAGAGCGCTCCAGGTTTGGTGCGTAATTCCCTGAAAATAACATGGTCGTTGGTTTTGGAATTTCCTTTGACGGAAATTTTATTAAAATTGGCCAATTTGCCTTCCGAAATTCGGATTTCAAAATCAATGGTATCATTCTCAGCACTCACCTCTACGGTGTTGATGTTGGAAAACAAATAGCCGTTGTTTTGGTATAGATTGGTTAAATCTTGGCCGTCGGGTTTTGTTTGATCTGCAATTCTTTTTTTCAACAAAACACCGTTGTATGTATCTCCGCTTTGAATCCCCAAGATTTGTCCAAGTTGGGCGTCGGTATAGACCGTGTTTCCAATAAATTTTAGATCGCCAAAAAAGTATTTTTTTCCCTCATCAATGCGCAGTGAAAGTGCCAGAGCATCCTCGCTTTGAATGAGAGTATCTCCCACCACACGTGCATCTCTATAGCCATTTTCTTTATAATAATCGATTAAGCGTTTGAGGTCGTTTTTATATTCATCTTCAATATATTTGGAGGCTTTCCAAAAACGAAAATCTTTTTTCTGTTTGGTTTTTTTGAACTGTGAGCGCAACTTAAGGTCAGAAAAAACAGCATTGTCTTCAAAGTCAATGCGATCAATTTTCATGCGGTTGCCTCGATCCACATTCACGACCAATTTGAAGGTGTTGGCTTCCACACTGTCCTGCACCATATTCAAATTCACTTTGGTTTTTAAATAGCCGTCTTTCTTATATTTATTTTGAATGTAGTTTTTAGTATTAGTTAAAAAACTTTCAGAAAGTTTTTTTCCAGCCTTGAGCTCGGTATCATTAATTATGCTTTCAATCTTGCCTTTTTTAAGCCCATTAATTTTTACTTCTGTGAGGGTGGGGAGTTCTTCAATTTCAATTTCAACAGTAATTTTTTGACCGTCCACTTTAGCGACGTAAAAGTTGATGTCACTAAACAAATTGAGGCTCCACAATTTTTGGATAATGGCACTAACTTCTTCTCCTGGAAGGGCAATTTTTTGTCCTTTTCGCAAGCCGCTATAAGAAATAAGTGTTTGGTTATTGAAGGTTTTTAAACCCGAAACAATAATGGAATCTAGGGTGTATGCGCGTCCTTTCACAAAATCTTGCACCTGCGCCTGCATGGGAGATGAAAGACTCAACAAAAACAACAGTCCTCCTAGAAATGCTCGCGAAAAGCGTTTTTTATTGACTGAGTTGTTCACTGGTTTTTCCAAATCTTCGTTCTCTTTTTTGATAACTTGATAGGGCATCTTGCAAATCAGACTTGCCAAAATCAGGCCACAATACTTCAGTAAAATACAATTCGGCATAGGCCGCTTGCCAAAGTAAAAAGTTGCTAATGCGTTGTTCTCCACTGGTTCTGATAAGCAAATCAACCGCTGGTAAATTGTGGGTGCAAAGATGCTCATTTATGGTGGAATGGTCAATTTTTTCAGGAGAAATTAATCTATTTTTAACTTTCAGAGCAATCTCTTGGCAGGCCATCACCAAATCTTCTCTCCCACCATAGCTCAAGGCCAAAGTTAAAACCAAGCCGGTGTTATGTTCGGTTTGTTCAATGACGCGTTGCAGTTCTTCATTCACACTGGAGGGAAGGGCAGCCAAGTTGCCAACGGCTTGCAGTTTGATGTTGTTTTCCTGTAATTTTTCAAATTCGTTATGCAAAGAAGCCACCAATAGTTTCATTAATAGGTTGATCTCCTCTTTGGGGCGGTTCCAATTTTCACTCGAAAAGGCAAAAAGCGTTAGATAATTAATACCCAATTCTGCGGCTGTTTCAACGGTTTCACGAACGGCTTTAATTCCATTGCGGTGGCCCAAAATGCGTTGTAATCCTCTTTTTTTGGCCCATCGACCGTTCCCATCCATTATAACGGCAATGTGTTTGGGTAATTTTTCCATTTATTCTTTACAATAACACGGCAGATCGCCAAAGGTAAATGAAATTGTTAAACCTGTAAAAACAAACCAGTCATTATTGCCCACATTCCCAAATTTTAATTCGGGTACATCCGCATATTCGTTAATGGGATTGCTGCCGTCTAAATTGTCTGTAAAGGTATAACGCACACCAAGTTCTAGACCAATCACAAAGAGCGGATTGGGGTTCCATTTGACACCCAAAAAGGCAGGCAATCCAAAAGCTTGGTCGTTCCCATAAAAATCAAAGTTGTATTGATCGGTGTTTTGATTTTCTACCCTAAAGAGTTGGTAGCGAAAATAGCTTACTCCTAAAAAAAGATAAGGGGTCAATTGATTGGAATCATTGTGGAGGTTAAAATCAATAAAATTAAATTCGATGCCGGCGTGGGCTTCTTGAATTTTGTTTTCAAATTCATAATGCCTTCTAAACCGGTTGAGGTCATTGGTCCTATTTTCATTTTCGAACAGCGTGGCAAGGGCAAACCCTGCACGAATGGAATGGCGTGTATTAATGTTATAGCGATACAACAGGCCATAGCCTAAATTGCGTGGGGCCACATAGCGCGCTGAGCCAATATCGCCAATGTAGTTGGTGCCTGCCACAACAGCCCCCAATTCATGAAATTGAGCCTGCGCCCAAGAACCCACAAACCAAATGGCAATGAGCATTCCATTTTTAAGTCTCATAAAGACAGCTTAGAAAACCCACTGTTCAGGGCTTTTCATTCTTCTCATTTTTAACGTGAGAAGCGTCTTTCTATTGTGTATTTCGGGTGTCTTGTCCCCAAAATAATTTTTCTCGTAAGGTTTTAAAGAAAAAATGCCCTTCCAACTCCACCGTATATACTTTAAAGGGTGCTTTTTTGATGTAAAGTGTGTTGTCATTAGCAATGCTGTAGAGGCGTGAATCTAAAGACACTAAAAAGACTTCTTCTCGCGAGGTCACATTTATTTTCAAAGAAGCTTTATCGGAGATGATTAAAGGACGCATATTGATATTGTGAGGCGCAATAGGATTAAGAACCCACGATTTTGTTTCGGGAGTTAAAATGGGACCTCCACTGCTTAATGAATAGCCTGTAGAACCTGTAGGGGTGGCAATAATTAATCCATCCGACCAATAGGTGGTGAGAGGGGCTTCATCCACCGCAGTTTGGATGCTCAACATGGCCGTGGTGTTCTTTCGACTAATTGTAATTTCGTTAAGAGCAAAGGGCAATTGATCTAGCAACGCCACTTTTTTCTCTGTTTCTAAACAAAGCAATGACCGCTTTATAAGGCTGAATTTTTTAGCAAAAAATAGCTCCAAGCCATGATGTAGTTCTTCCTTTTGCAAACTGGTAAGAAAACCGAGGTGTCCGGTGTTTATACCTAAAATAGGTATTTCAGTATCTTGCACCACCGTTACGGAGCGAAGCAATGTGCCATCACCGCCAAAAGAAAATAAATAATCAAAATCAGGAGCAAGGGGCTGTTGCGGATCAAAATAAGCAATGCCCTCTTCTAATTCCTTTAAATGGGTTGCCATGCTCTCCACTAGAGCGAATTCGTGCTGCTGTTGACGGCAAAAGTCTATCACCGCTGCCATACATTCGATGGTTTTGGGATGGTCATATTCACTAAACAGAGCAATTTTCATGCGCATTTTTTGTTGTGGCAAGTTACAAAACTTCAACGTTGAGGGCACACGCTTAGGACAATTATGTTATTTCCTATTAAATTAAATTAAAAGGTTTTTTTTGCCTCCTTTAACAATGCACTATTTTTACAAAAAAAAATAAGATGACCTCCCTAAGTGTAAACATCAACAAAGTGGCCACCCTCAGAAATGCAAGGGGTGGAAACATGCCCAATCTTTTGGAAGTTGCCCAAGACTTGCAACGTTTTGGAGCCCAAGGGATCACCATCCACCCACGGCCCGATGAGCGCCACATTCGATATGATGATGCCATGGCTCTACCCGCAGTGGTTACTACGGAATTTAATATAGAAGGAAATCCTATTCCTGCATTTAAAGAACTGGTGTTAAAAATTAAACCTACTCAAGTTACCCTTGTGCCCGATGGCCCCAACGCCATTACGTCTAATGCAGGTTGGGATACACTAAAACACAAATCCTTTTTACAAGATATTATTGCAGAATTTAAGGAGGAAGGCATCAGAACCTCTATTTTTGTGGATCCAATTCCGGAAATGGTAGAAGGGGCCGCCCAAACCCACACAGACCGAATTGAACTCTACACAGAGGCCTTTGCAACAACTTATCCGAGTGCTCCCGAAGCAGCTATAGCGCCCTATAAAGCAGCAGCAGAAATTGCCCAGTCTTTGGGGTTAGGGCTTAACGCAGGACATGATTTAAGCCTAGAAAATGTAGGCTATTTTGCTAAAAATATTCCCAATCTTTTAGAGGTTTCTATTGGCCACGCTCTTATTTGTGAAAGTTTATATCTGGGATTCGAAAATGTAATACCACTCTATTTACAACAGTTGCAAATTGGACATACTCCATCATAATACATTCGGCAGTGGCGCCCGTCATTTGCTCATTTTACATGGGTTTTTAGGGATGGGAGACAATTGGAAAACCCATGCCAAAGCCTGGGCTGAAAAAGATTTTCAGATACATTTGATTGACCAGCGCAACCATGGCAGAAGCTTTTGGTCTTTTGCGTTCAATTATGATCTAATGGGAGATGATTTGTTGCGATGGATGGACCACCACAAAATAGAAAATGCAAATGTTTTGGGACATTCTATGGGGGGTAAAACGGCCATGACGTTTGCTTCAAAATGTCCCGATCGTATTCAAAAATTGATTGTAGCCGATATCTCTCCACGCGCATACCCAGCGCACCACGAGCAAATACTCTCTAGTTTAGCAGGCTTAGATTTTCAACAAATCACCAGTAGAAAAGATGCCGAAGCAGCCTTGGCTAGAACCATCAAAGAAGTGGGTACTCGACAATTTTTACTTAAAAACCTTTACTGGAAAACCCCACAGCAACTAGCCCTGAGAATCAATATTGAAGTTTTAAAAGACAAAGGAACCACCATTGGGGCTCCCCTTAATGCTGAGGTGCATTGTGAGCTACCTGCCCTTTTTCTGGCTGGAGCAAATTCAAACTATATTTTGCCTGAAGATTCCTTATTGATTAAAAAGCACTTTCCAAAGGCTGAAATTGAAACCATTCCCCATGCAGGACATTGGCTGCATGCCGAAAATCCCATGGCTTTTTCTGAGGCCGTATTGCACTTTTTGAACGATTGATTTTTTATCGATTTAACATCCTTTTTGGATTCTGTGAAATTTATTGGGAATTACAGGCGCACAACTTGGCATATCGTATTTTTGTGCTCTATTCAAAAAAATGGAAGTCCAAATACGAAAAGCAATTAAAAAAGACAGTCCCTTTATACTGTCCTTGATTCAAGAATTGGCCACGTTTGAAAGAGAACCCGATGCCGTTTTGGTAGATTTGTCTGAAATTGAAAATCACGGCTTTGGCACAACCCCTCTTTTTGAATGTCTGGTGGCCGAGGTAAATCAAGAAGTGGTGGGTATGGCACTTTATTATCCGCGATATTCAACTTGGAAAGGCCCCACATTGCATTTGGAAGACCTCATTGTGACTGAAAAAATGAAAGGTAAAGGAATTGGCACTCAGCTTTATGGTCAATTTATTCAAAGTGCTTATGACCGTGGAGTGGAGCGAATTGAGTGGAATGTGCTAGATTGGAACACACCGGCCGTTTCCTTTTATGAAAAAAGTGGCGCCAATGTTCTCTCCGAATGGCGTACAGTGCAAATGCATCGCAATGAAATGGAACAATTTCTCAATAATCAAAAAAATCAATGAAAATATTTAAGTTCGGAGGCGCCTCTGTAAAAGATGCAGATGGCGTTCGTACAATTCTGCAATTGCTTAAAACGGTGGGATATAAAGACACCCTCATAGTGGTTTCTGCCATGGGAAAAACGACCAATGCAATGGAAACGGTTGTAGATCATTATTTTAACGATTCTAAGGCCCTAGCCCAAAGCCTTTTGGAAGTTAAAAAACAACACCTTGATATTGTTCAACAACTTTTCCAACCTCAAGCGGCAGTTTTTGGTGCGGTGGAGCGTCTTTTTGAAAGTCTTCAAAATTTCTTAACCACTAACAAATCAACCCACTACAGTTTTGTTTATGACCAGGTGGTGAGCTATGGCGAATTATTATCCACGCAAATTATATCACACTATTTTGCAGCCGAGGGCCTTCAAAACCAATGGTTAGATGCGCGCACTTGCATAAAAACCGATGCCTACTATCGAGATGCCAATTTGGATTGGGAAGCTACCACTAAGGCTATTCAAGAAAATTCACCCAACAATACGTTGGTCATTACCCAAGGGTTTATTGCCAGTGATGATAATAATTTTACCACCACATTGGGCAGAGAAGGTTCTGATTATAGTGCTGCCATTTTTGGTTATGCGCTTAATGCCACCTCAGTCACCATTTGGAAAGACGTTCCGGGGGTGCTTAATGCCGATCCGCGCCATTTTGACAACACCACTTTGCTCCATCAAATTTCTTATAGAGAAGCCATTGAATTGGCATTTTATGGCGCATCTGTTATACATCCAAAAACCCTACAGCCACTACAGCGCAAAGAAATTCCGCTCTATGTTAAATCTTTTGAAAATCCCACTGCCGACGGAACAGCCGTGATGAAAGGAAAGACTCTTGTGCCCCAGACGCCATGTTTTATCCTTAAAAAAGAGCAGGTATTATTGCGGCTTTCTTCCTTAGATTTTTCTTTTATAGTGGAAGACAATATCAGTGAAATTTTTGCTTTATTACACCAATATCAAATGCGCGTAGAATTGTTGCAAAACTCAGCCATTAGTTTTTCGGTTTGCGTGAGTAATAAATATGACCGATTGGAAGAGTTAGTAACCGCTTTACGGGCTCGTTTTAAGGTGGAGGTTGCAGAAAATGTAGATCTCTATACCATTCGTCACTTCGATCGTGAGGCCATTCATCGCATCAAAAACTATGACCGCCCTATTCTTTTAGAACAGCGCACACAAGAGACGGCTCAGTTTGTATTGGCTCCCTAGAAGGTTTGTCTTAGGCCAGGTTTTCTTTCACAAAGTTTTTGCAATAAGCAGCAATATCATCTCTTGTTCGGGCAAAGGCTGCTTTTATTTCTTTTGGTGTGCCTTTTAGCTTCGACGGATCAGAAAAATTGTGATGTAAACGCACCGCTTTATTTGACGGAATCACAGGGCAGTTTTCAGCAGCATGGTCACAAACGGTGATGATATAATCAAAATCAATGGCAGCATATTCATCCACAAGATTGGATGTGTGATGACTGATATCAACCCCAACCTCAGCCATAGTGGCCACTGCTTTTGGATTCACACCGTGGGTTTCAATGCCGGCACTATAAACTTGGGCGGTGCCACCGCTATAATAATTCAGCCAACCGTGAGCCATTTGACTGCGGCAAGAATTTCCGGTACAAAGAACCAATACGTTTTTCATAATTTTAAAAAATAAGTTTTGATTTTTTCG
>CAZTYX010000044.1:0-12368 GCA_964617385.1 uncultured Flavobacteriaceae bacterium
ATATCTTAAAATAGTAGAAAAAGATATTAAGAATGATTTAGCCTTTGATTAAATATTTATATTATATTTGCCTTCGATTTCGGGCGCTTAGCTCAGTTGGTTCAGAGCACTTGGTTTACACCCAAGGGGTCAGGGGTTCGAATCCCTTCGCGCCCACATTAAAAGTCCACCTCATATAGGGTGGACTTTATTTTTAATAACATGGTATGAAAAAATATTTTTCACTATTAATATTATTTTTTGTTATTTCTACGGCTTATGCCCAATATGGGAATATTGAACTGAGTACTGGCGGATTTAGTTTTATTCCAGCCTTTATGGATCGCAGCCCTAACATTAATTTTGTGGCTGGTACTGGAACAAACAAATTAGTTTCTGCCCACCTAGTGGGGAGTGTTAGAATGAAAAATTTCAACCCGCGCGGAATGATTTTTATAACCCGTTTAAAGGCCATTGATAAAAAATTTAAAATGCAAGTGGGTGTTCATTTGCCCGCTGTGCAGATTGACGAAAATGATAAAATGGATAGCTTTTTTGCACAAGAAGTGCGCACCAGCTTTCCGGTTTCAGAGAAGGTGCTCCTGAGTAGTTTATATATTCATGGTAAAGGACAAAACAATGATTTGGAAATCAATCTGTTTGTGTTGAATGCATCGTATTCTAAGAATAAATTTGGTTTTACATCTCAAGTCTACTATTTGGATTATGACCATCTATATGGAGCCGCTCAAACGATTTCCTATAAAATTCAAGAAAAAATTTCGCTAACAGGTTTCGCCAATTATACCATTCCCTCAAATGATTTGTTTGGTACTCTGGGGTTAAGCTTTGACCTTTAGTATCTAATCCCTATTTTTTCGCCCAACTTTTAACAAAATATTAAGGCATTGGGTTTGTAACCTTTCTATTGTTTTTCCGTCTGTAAAGTAGATTAGGTTTGTGTTAGGTAACCTACCCCCGCATTTCTTCATTTTGATATTCTATTTGTAAATCTAAATCTATATCACATTCTTGGGGGTAGGTTTTCTTTTTGAAGGCGTTAAAATGTAAGAATTATCGTAAATTTATCGCTTAAAAACTAGTAATGAATACTGTTGCAGATCGCGTTTCGATTTTAATTATTACGTTTATCTATATACTAACCATAGTAGTAGGCTATTTTTTTTATGAACGCACACCCGCTGTGAATAGGGCTGAAGCAGCAAAATATGAACCAGCCTTGCAGCATGTCGTTTTGATTCAGTTCAAAGAAGAAATCACAAAAGAAAGTTTACAAGCCATAGAAAATGCGGCTTACGCACTCACTCAAATTCCAGGGGTACACCAACTCACCTTTGGGCACAATGTTTCTCCCGAAGGTTTTGATAGAGGATTTACCCATAGCTTAACAATGGCTTTTCACACGGCAAAAGATCGTGATAGTATTTACCTACCCCACCCCATTCACCAGGAATTTGGAGCAGTTTTTGCGCCCAACGTAGCGCAATTTATTGTATATGATTTTTGGAAATAAAGGGGTTTAAGCCTGAATTAAAGCTTGAATTTTTTCGGACTCTTCTTCAGCTAAAACAGCATCTACTAAAATACGGCCACTGTGTTCGTCCGTAATAATTTTATTACGTGACGCAATTTCCAATTGCACTTGTGGTGGGATGGTGAAAAAAGAACCCCCAGAAGCGCCACGCTCAATGGGAACAATGGCTAATCCGTTTTTGACGTTTTCACGAATGCGCTTGTATGCTTTTAATAAATGAGCTTCAATAAGACTCTCAAATTCTTTTGATTTTTCAGATAAAATATCCTCTTCTTTTTGCGTTTCTTTCAAGATGGCATCCAATTCTCCCTTTTTGGTGTCTAGGTGCTGATTACGCTCATTAATTTTTTCTTCCAATTCTACAACACCCTCTTTTTTGTGTTCAATGGCTGCTTTAAATTCTTTGATCTTTTTTTCTGCCAATTGAATTTCTAGGTCTTGAAATTCTTGTTCTTTTATGATGGAATTATATTCTCTATTGTTGCGAACATTTTTGAGTTTTTCTTCATATTTTTTATGAAGTTCTTTGCATTGTTCAATTTTATTTTTTTGATCTGAAATAGAAGCATCACTTTGTTCGATCTCGCTTTTCATTTTATCTAATCGAAGATTGAGCCCAGCAATTTCATTTTCTAAATCTTCTACTTCTAAGGGCAATTCGCCACGCAAACCTCTGATTTCGTCAATACGAGAATCGATGAGTTGTAGGTCATAAAGGGCTCTTAGTTTGGCTTCTACGGTTATTTCTTTCTTTTTAGCCATGATCAAAAATAATTAACAGGGTTGGTTATGGTGTTCGCTAAAACGACTGCGAAATTAGGTAATTTTTTTGTAAGATAAGTATAGATTAGGTTTTTAGTGAATTGTTCACTTTCATAATGTCCAATATCCAATAAAAGCAGTTGTTTTTCGGCTTGGAAAAAGTCGTGATATTTTAAATCGGCAGTAACCAATGCATCAGCTCCCGCATTTTTGGCTGCGGCAATGGCAAAACTTCCTGAACCCCCTAAAACAGCTACCTTTTTTATTGGCATATTGGTCAACGCACTGTGTCTAATCAGTGAACATTGCATATGTTCTTTTACATATTTCAAAAAAGCCTTCTGCTCCAGTGCTTGAGGTAAGGCGCCAATCATTCCCATGCCAATATCTGGATTGAGATTATCGGTAGTAAAAATTTCATAGGCTATGGTTTCATAGGGGTGAGCCGATTGTAAACTTTGAATAATTTGTTTTTCTTGATGGGCTTTAAAAACCACCTGAATTTGTTTTTCCTCCACCACAGTTTTTTCCATGGGTGCCCCTAAATGGGGCTTGCTTTTTTCGTTACCTCTAAAACTTCCCCAACCATCGCTCACAAAACTGCATTGGTCATAATTACCTAGGGCTCCAGCGCCGGCCTCATAGAGGGCCTCGAGCACCACTTTTTTATGCGATTGAGGCACATTGGTGTGTAGTTTTTTTAATGTTCCTTTTTTAGGAATTAAAATGGCTGTTTCCTTTAATTGCAGTTGTTTGGCAATTTGCGCATTAACCCCCTCACGATGATTGTCTAATGCAGTGTGAAGTGCAAAAATGGCAATATCGTTTCGAATGGCTTTATACAGCGTGCGCTGCACATAATCTTCATCTGTGATATTTTTTAACCCCTTAAATAAAATGGGGTGGAAACTCACAATAAGATTGCATTTTTTGGCCACGGCCTCATCCACCACAGCCTCGAGCGTGTCGAGTGAAATAAGGACTCCTGTACACTCTTGATCAGCGCGCCCGGTGAGCAAGCCCACATTATCAAAGTCTTCGGCATAAGACAAAGGTGCCCATTGGTTTAAAAGATTAATAAGATGCTGTATGGTCATTTGATTCAGCCTGTGCGCAGGACAAATATAGGGGATTGTGTTGGGAATCTTAGCATCCTCTTTGTAAGTAGCTTAATAAAATTAAGTACCTTCCAAACCCAATGAAAAAACTACTCTTTCCTTTTGCGTGGCTCTATGCCTTGATTTTGTGGGTGAGAAATTTTCTCTTTGACAAACAAATCTTACGCTCTCAAAAATTCCCTGTAAAAACAGTAGGGATTGGCAATCTTGCCTTGGGTGGTACAGGAAAATCTGTTGTGGTAGAATATTTATTAGATCATTTTAAAACGGATCACTCATTTGCTGTTTTGAGTAGGGGTTATAAAAGAAAAACGAAGGGATTTGTTCGCGCTGATGCTTTAGCAACGGCCTTGTCTATTGGAGACGAACCGTTTCAATTTTATAAAAATCATCCCCAAGTGCAAGTGGCCGTTTGTGAACGAAGAGCTGTAGGCATTTCCACTTTGATGGCGTCTCAAAACCCTCCCGAAATCGTTTTATTGGACGATGTGATGCAACACCGTTGGGTGTCCATTGAACTATTGATAGTTACCACTGCCTTTGATAACTTATACATTGAAGATGATCTGGTTCCCGTTGGAAACCTCCGCGATAGTTCCAAACAAGCCAAACGGGCACAAATCATTTTGGTTACAAAATGCCCAAAAGGACTTACGCAAAATACAGCGGTTCAAATCAGAAAAAAATTAAATACTAACGATGATCAAAAGGTGTTTTTTACCAACATAAAGTACAGTTCAAAATGTCTGGGAAAAGGAGGTGCTAAGAGTCTTAATGAAATTTTGCAACACTCTTTTTTATTGATCACCGGCATTGCAAACCCCAAACCCCTTGTGGCCTTTTTAACGGCAAAAGGAGGCACTTTTGATTGGCTTTCTTTTCCAGATCATCATACGTTTTCAAGCAGAGATATTAAAAAAATTTCACAGCAAAAAAGCAAAATAATCCTTACTACTGAAAAAGATTACGGACGTCTTTTACCGCTACTTCCAACAGCAAATATTTATTATATACCCATCCAGATGGCCTTTGTTTTTAAAGACGAAGAAACATCGTTTAAGAAGATGTTACAAGCTTATTTTAAGACTTAGTGTATGTGTTTGTGCGCCTTGTATGAAGAACGAACCAAGGGGCCACTTTCCACATGAATGAAGCCAAGAGATTTGGCATATTCGGCATAGCGTTCAAAGCGTTCGGGTTCAATAAACGCTTGAACAGGAAGGTGTTTTTTGGAGGGTTGAAGATATTGCCCTAGGGTGACAACATCAACCTTAGCTTTACGCAAATCCTGTAAGGTTTCTAAAATTTCATCATGGGTCTCTCCCAATCCCAACATGATTCCCGATTTGGTTCGATTAATTCCTTGTTCCTTTAAATAAGCCAAGACCTCTAAACTTACGTCATATTTTGCCTGCACGCGCACTTTTCGGGTGAGTCTTCGCACTGTTTCAACGTTGTGAGAAACCACTTCGGGTGCCACGGCAATAATACGATCAATATTTCTTTTGTTGCCCTGAAAATCGGGGATGAGGGTTTCAAGGGTGGTGTTTGGATTCATTCTTCGTATGGCATTAACTGTTTCTCCCCAAATGATGGATCCCATGTCTTTTAAATCGTCCCGATCCACAGATGTAAGCACGGCATGCTTGATTTGCATGGTCTTTATGGATTGGGCTACTTTTTCTGGTTCTTCCCAATCTACTGCTCCAGGGCGTCCCGTTTGCACACCACAAAATCCACAAGAACGGGTGCAAATATTGCCTAAAATCATGAATGTGGCTGTGCCTTCTGCCCAGCATTCGCCCATATTGGGGCAACTGCCAGAGGTACAAATGGTGTTCAGTTTGTAGCGATCAACTAAGCCTCTTAGTTCAGTATATTTTTTGCCTGTGGGCAACTTTACGCGAATCCACTTGGGTTTTTTTTGAACAGCTATTTTTTCATCTACCAACGCCATAAAACTTCATTTGTGCAAAGATAGCAAACTATGTGAGCAGTCCCAAAAGATAATAGAGTGTGAAACCGATTAAAAAGAGGAGTCCTAATTGAGCTAGCCTTTTGTTTAGGGGGCTGGGTTGTGCTTCTTTGGGTAAGAAAGTGCCAAAGCTTAATTTGTAATTTAAAAAGGCATAAAGGGGTGAGGTAACAAAAGACAGAACTGTAGCAATTTGAACTAAAAGATACATTTCAGAAAGAAGAAAAACAAAAATTAACGCTGTGCCCAAGGCGAGAAACAGCAGCCAATAAACATAGGGAAGTTCTCTTTTTTCAGGAAAGAGAAGGCTATGGGTTTGTGCCATACTTCTTGGTGAGGCGTCTAGTGTTGTTATGGTTGTGCTGAACATGGTGGTAAATGCTGCTAAGGCAATAATCCAATACAAGGCAGGGCCAAAGTTTGTGGTATACAGCCCGATTAACTGACCAGCAAACACAGTGCCATTGCTTGAAAAACTAGTGCCTGATTGATGCATCACCAAGGCACCTAATCCCAAAAAGCAAAACGCCAAAATAAAGGTGCCTAAATAGCCCACATTAAAATCAAAGAGACTTTCTTGAAGGCGAATTTTATTCTTTTTGGTTTTATTCTTTTCTAAGGTCCAAATGGAATGCCAAATGGAAATATCGAGCGGGGCGGGCATCCACCCCATAAAGGCAATTAAAAAAAGCCATTCACTGCCTTTAGGGAAGGTTTGAGACCAAGACAGAGCTGTTTCGGTTTTAAGGGCAGCAAAGGTAAAGGCAGCAATTGAACACAAGGCCATAATGGCCATAATTACTTTTATAAAACGATCTAAAAGTTGATATCGACCCACCACTAAGAGAAGCGTACAAAGAAAAGTAATGATGATGGACCAAATCACAATATTGGAGGTAATCCCAAAAAGTTGTGCTGCCAAGCCGGCTGTGACTACCGTTACAGCGGTTTGGATAGTAAACATAGTCACGAAATTGAGGATAAAATATACCCATAAATAGCCCTTTCCGATTTTTAAATATCCCTCTAAGAGCGATTCTCCTGTGGCCATGGCATAGCGAGGGCCTGCTTCAAAAAAAGGATATTTAAATAAATTAGTGAGTATTAAAGCCCACAGCAACCCCCAGCCAAAATCGGCTCCTGCACGGGTGGATTGAACCAAGTGAGAAACTCCAATTGCCGCACCGGCAAAAAGAAGTCCTGGACCCAGTTTTGAAAGTTTAAAGCGAATCATTGGCAATTGCTTGTGCTAACATTTTTTTTGCTCTAAAGAGCCGAACTTTAACTAAACTAGGTGTTAAATTTAATTTTTTTTCGATTTGCTGATAGTTCAAACCGTCAAAATATCGCAATCGTAAAATGGTTCTGTAGGTTTCTGGCAAGTTTTTAATCCGCATCAATAGTTTGTCTGATTGTTGCTGTTGAATGAATATTTCTTCGGGAGAGGGGGAAGCATTTTCATGTTTTTGGCTCAGTCCATCCAAATCCTCGGTGGGCGTAAGGGGATAATTCTTAATTTTTCTTATTTGATCAATCTGATTGTTTTTAGCAATAGTTAAGAGCCACGTATTAAAAGAAAAATCAGACTTATAGGATTGAATGTTGTCAAAGGCTTTGGCGAAGGTCTCCATCGCGAGTTCATCGGCCAATAGTTCGTTTTGAGTGCGTTGAAACAAAAATCGGAAAACTGTATCCCAATGTGCATCAAATAGCGCATTAAAAGCACGTTGACTTCCTTGTTGCGCCTGAGAAATAATGTTATTGATTTCCCGTTCATCCATGTTGAGGAACGTTTAGTTGTGAGAGGGTGTGGTGCTGCAGTTTTGTTCTTCAGGCATTTTGCCACATAGACTGCACGGTGCACCGTCTTTATTTAAAAAAGGACTTTGACTGGCACAGGTTCCCGAAAAGCGACCGTCTTTCTTTGCCCAAATTTTGATAGCAATTCCGGCAAATGCTAACCCTAATAGTCCAAAGGTGAGTAAGAATAATTTCATGAAGCAAAAATAGGTATTTTTCTTGGGTTGCCTTTATTTTTAAAAAGGGCAACAATGTAGGAAATGGACTACGCGGCTAAAGACATTTATAGAACCGTTCATTCAATTAGAAGGCCTTTTGCAACTAAAAATGGTCAGTTTATGACGAATTTCCAGCCCATTATTTAAGAACGAGTGAAATTCGTTTCCAAGATAAGCGTAGAACTCCCTGATATCTGTTGGCTGGGTCTTAGCTTTTCTAGAGACTAAATTATTTTAACTATACTAATGAGTACAAACCTTAACATTTCCCTGCACCCTACGGAGATAGTCATCCTAAAATCAATGGCTTTGGGCATGAGTTGTCAAATGATCCAAAAATTATTGGAAATCAAAGACGATGATTATGAACGCTTTTGCTCTAGTGTTTTTGCTAAACTTAACGTAAACAACCCCTACGCAGCTGTGCGGATTGCTTATCGAAGAAAAATAATTTCAGAAAAAGAATATTGTTTGGAGTCGATAAAAGCTATGGCGTTAGAGTTTGCCTCAAAAAAAACAAAAGAATTGAAACAAGTACAAAACGACCAAAAGCAGTTGCTTTGGGTTTTTTATGATTTGTTATTGGAATTTGAAACACAAGTGGAAGATTTTTTCCTCTCAAGTAAAGTGTTTGTTAAAGAGTAAGAAAAATCCCACCGAAGCGGGATTATAGATTATTATCTACGGCATATAGCCTTATTGTGATAAGATTCTATGCAAATATAAATAAAAATGCCAAATCTACTAGGACTTTCATTAAATGCAAATAGCATAGGCTGGGCACTTTTACATTCAGAAACTAAGGAAGTTAAGGCTATGGGTAGCCACGTTTTTCCATTGGGGAGTGTCAATTTTGGTTCGGGTAGAAATGAACTTTCAAAGGAATCTTTTAAACGTACTAAACGTGTTTCTAGAGTGTCATTTGCACGAAAAAGGAAGCGTAAGATTAAACTTTTGCAGCTGCTTATTGAACATAATATGTGTCCGTTGTCATTAGCGGCTTTAAAACATTGGCAGCAAACCAAAAAATTCCCAGAGGAAGCACTGCGAGATTGGTTTCGAATGAATCCCTATGTCTTGCGAAAAAAAGGACTATCAGCACCCTTAACGTTACACGAAATAGGGCGTATTTTATATCAAATTACGAGTCATCGGGGTTTTGCAACCAAATATCGGCATGGTGCCGTACAAGAGAACGCCCTTCAGGTGGGCATTCTTGCTTCAGAACGGCTAGGCATTTTACATACCAAAAAAGGATTAGCAAATACTACTTTAGGTGTCTATCTGGAAGGGCTTTTGCCTGTAGAGGGAACATCTTATAAACATGCGGAAGAACGTGTTCGAAACCGTTTTTTGGATCGAGAAATGTTTCAAAAGGAAATACATTTGATTTGGGAATATCAATCTCAATTTCATAAAACGCTCAGAGATTCTTTAAAAGTTCTTCTCATTGGAACAGAAGAGGGCGATAATAAAACGAATGGAGCTGTTTTTTATCAAAGACCATTGAAGTCGCAAAAGTTTAGGGTTGGAAAGTGTGAATTTGAAAAACGAAAAACCAAATGCTGCCTTTCCGATTTGACCTATCAAGAAATGTTGGCCTACCAATGGGCCAATCGGATAAAGAGAAATGGCTCCTATTTAAATGTCGAAGAACGGCATATGGCAGCACATTATTTTTTAACCCACAAACGTTTTTCTTTTAAACAATTCAAATCTTCTTTTCAAGACCAGGAAAGTATTTATAATTTTAAAGATGATGAAGTTATTAAGGGTTCATTTATTCACGCCACACTCTCAAAACCCAATATTTATGGAGAAGAATGGTTTGCTTTTTCTCAAGCTGAACAAGAAACCATATGGCATAAGTTGCACTTTTTTGACAATAAAGACAAGCTTTACCAAAATTTGACACAGCAACATGGTTTGAATCATGAGCAAGCCCAAAAGCTTTCAAAAATCAATCTAGACAGGAGTTATGCGCCCATCAGTAAAAAAGCAGCAACCCATATTCTCTATTTTCTCAAAAGGGGTTTAGTATTTAATATTGCTGTTGTTATGGGCGGTGTTAAAAGTTGCCTCAAAAGCCGGTGGGATACCATTGCTCCAAGAGATATCAACCACATCATTAAAACGGTTTTGGCCCTAGAAAAGACCCATAAGGGATTAGCCTTTACCGAGGCCATAGCTCATTTTTTAAAGGAGGAAATGGGTATTAATGAGGTTCAATTGTCGAAATTATATGGTGTTTATGGAGTCATTAACAATACGCTGTTGCAACCCAAATTTGAGGTTGGGCATCAGGCTGATATGGAAATTCATTGTTTGCGTGTGCCTATACTTAAAACGGTAATGTTTCAATTACGAAAGTTATTGAATACACTCATAGATACACATGGTTCCATTGATGAGGTTAGAGCCACATTGAGCATCGATTTAAAAATAAACAAACACCAACGTTATTTATTTGGTCTAGATGAAAAGAGGCGAAGTGCGTTGAGGCAGTCGTATATGCAAGAATTGGGTGCCATGGCAGAAAATGTAATCCCTTTGAATTTAACTAAATATGAACTATGGCATGAATGTAAAAACACATGCCCCTACACGGGCAAACACATTTCTTTAGAAGCCCTTTTTTCGGATCGATTTCAAGTGGTATATATTCATCCATGGTCCCGTTCTTTAAACGACAGTATATTAAATAAAACCCTTTGCGAAGCAAAATTTGCTAAAGAAATAAACACCCTAACTCCTTTCGAATATTTTAAGGAAAATGACCCGAAGCAATGGGACGTTGTGGTGAAAAGAGCAGCTCGCTTATTCTCGAATACCAAAGACTTTCCAGCCAGTTACAAAAAATTCAAACGTTTTGTGAAACGTTACAATAACCGAAAGGTTTTAAAGCATCTTATGGATGAACCCAATGCCGTAAGTCGAAAAGTGCAATGTTATTTAGAACGTGTTGTTCCTAAAGTGAGTGTGTCTGCCGGGCATACCGATGCTCTTTTTATCGAAAAGTGGCAATTGAAAAGTGTTCTAGCTCCTGTTGCCTTTAAAGATAAAAATAGTGATTGGCGTTATGTTGCATTGATGGCCTACATCAGTGCAAATAGAAGTCAAGAATTTCTTGAAATTTTAGCAACCCAAAACAAATATTTACCACAACATAAAAGAGCCATTCTTCCCGTTCCATATACTCATTTTAGAGACGATTTGGAACAACACCTACAAGCTATTTTAGTTTCTCATAAAAAGGAAAACAAACTTATTTCGGTTCGAAAAAGAAAATTTAAAAAAGGAAATGATATAATTTATAACACCCACGTCTCAGTTCGAGGATCTTTACACAAAGAATCTATATATGGTATGCGACAAAGACCACAGTCGGCTTTGTCTTGTTTTCATATTAGGAAACCCATAGACTCAATAAAAACGGTCAAACAACTCGATAAGGTTGTGGACCCAGTGGTTAAATCCATACTATTTAAAACATTACTCGCAAATGATCGATTTTTAGGAACGATAATTCCAAAAAATGCATTTATTGGTTTTGATGCTGATGGTAAAAAGTTCTATAAAGCCTTTCTTCCTAACGCAAAAGGCGATCCTGTGCCAATAAAAAAAGTGCGAATAAGAGAAAATTTTACAGGAACGACTCAGCTCAAAAACGACCTCAATCAACATGTTAACTTGCGAAATAACCACCATGTTTTAATTTATAACACTGTGGATGGAGCATATCAAGAAAAAATAGTCACTTTTTGGGAAGCCATTCAGCGCATCCGTTGTGGTGAATCCATATATCAATTGCCCACTGACGGCGAAACATTTGTAACTACTTTAGAAATAAACGATATGTTTCTTTTGGGACTTGACCTACCAAAAGAATCGCTAATGGAAGTGCCCAAAGCAGAACTGTCAAAACACCTCTATCGCGTGCAAAAGCTTTCGAGCTTTTTTTATGAATTTCGGCTGGCCTTTGATAATAATCTAAAAAAAATGGAGATGCCCAGTTTAATAAGAATCAACAATTTTGGGCATCGCAAAACAGGTTGGTTAACCTATAACCCAATAAAAGTAAATGTGAATTTAGATGGAAAGTGGACCTTTGCCACACCTACTATAAAACAACATCAAAATATTTTTTAAATCTAAATGCGTATGAAACAAATTCTTTTCCACGACAATTTGTATTGGAACTCTTTACAAGATTGAAGTATTAATAACATTCATTAAATAAATATAGTGTTGTGGTTTGATTAATTTGTGGAAAAGAATTGTTCTCATGCCATCAGAAAAGAGCAGCGGCATGCTGCCAACTAGACTTTATGAAAAACAGTAAATAGAGAAATGCAATTAAAAACTTAAGCACCGATCCGGTTACAAAGCCCACCAAAGCACCAAAGGCAGACCGAAGTGATTCTCTGGTAGTTTGTTGCCCCCATAGCCCGCCAACAAAGGCACCTAAAAAAGGACCGATTAATAGACCTAAAGGCCCGAGAAAAACAAAGCCCAACAGCAGTCCAACCACACTGCCTATAACGCTTTTGCGATCGCCGCCAAATTTTTTTACACCCCAAACTGAAATAAATTGGTCTAGAATAAAGATGAAAAGCGCCACTAAAAAAGTGAGGCTAAGAAAAACATAATCTATAGGAACGGCCTTGGTGCAATAGAGGAGTAAAATACCTATCCAGGCAGTGATTGGCCCCGGAATTACAGGCAAAACACTTCCGGCAATGCCCAAAAGGACAAAAAAAGCACCAAGAAAAAAAAGAAGGAGGTCCAAGGATATGTTTTAAGCCTACAAGGTACTAAATTGAATTAAAAAATAATTGTATTTTAGAGGGGTAGAAACGAAATCTTATGCGCTTTTTTAACATCAACTTAACCGTCATTTTTTCTGCCTCTTATTTTTTGGTTTCGGGTTGTTTCTTTTTTGAAGACACAACGGTTTCTCA
>CAZTYX010000045.1:0-12363 GCA_964617385.1 uncultured Flavobacteriaceae bacterium
GATTACGCTAAACAACCCTAATGCCTTTGGAATTCTTAATGAAAAAATGATTCTTCCCTTAGTGCCCTACGCCATTAAAGGTGCACTGTGGTATCAAGGAGAAAGCAATGTAAACAACTATCAAGACTATCAAGAATTGTTTTCCAGCATGATTGAAGATTGGCGCCAGCAATGGAACGGCTCAGCATTTCCGTTTTATTATGTTCAAATTGCACCTTACAAATACACCCCAGAGCAATCCTCGCAAGCCTTACGGGATGCGCAACGAAAAAGTTTGGAAGTGGCCAAAACAGGCATGGTTGTGACCCTAGACATTGGCGAGGAAGAAGACATTCACCCGGCCAACAAACAAGACGTGGGCGCCCGTTTGGCCCGTTTCGCTTTACATCATGACTACAATCAGCAAACCCTTGTGCCTAGCGGTCCTTTATATAAAAAACATGAAGTAAGTTCAAGCCATGTGCAAGTCTATTTTGACTATGCAGAAAATGGCTTCCTGCAAAAAGGAACCTTGAGTGGCTTTGAAATTGGCGATGCAGAGGGCAATTTTTATCCTGCAAAAGCAACCATTGAACAACAACATATAGAGCTTTCAAACCCAAAAGTGAAACAGCCAAAACACGTGCGCTATGGCTGGAAAAACTATTTTGAAGCAAGTCTATTTAATCAAGCGGGGCTTCCAGCCTCTTCATTTAACACCTATAAATAATGAGATTTAATTTTTATTTTTTATTGGCGCTGAGTCTACTTTTCAGCTGCCAACAAAAGCAACCCAAACAACCCACTCAAGATTGGATTATTCTCTTTGACGGCTCAAGCACCGAAGGATGGCGCGCCTACAATGGAGAAACTTTGCCTCCCGGTTGGGGCATAGAAGGCAATACACTCACCTTTATTTCAGAAAAAATAACCGAAGATCAATATGACTATAAAGGCAGCCGCGACCTGATTTATGCCGCAGAAGAATTTGATAATTTCGAGTTGTACTTGGAGTGGAAAATTCCTCCCGGAGGCAATAGTGGTATTTTTTATCATGTAAAAGAGGGCTATGATGGCATTCCCGTAGTGGCCCCAGAATATCAAATTATTGATGACAAAAATTATACTAAATATGATGATATTACGGCCTATAACCTCAGCTTGGGCTACACCGAAAATCCTAATGAACTAAAGCCCTTGCAGCAAACAGCAGCCGATTATGCCATGCACGCTGCCGATCCCGCACAAAAAATTTTACATCCTACGGGGCAATGGAATTCATCCAAAATTGTGTTTACACCTCAAAAAGTAGAGCATTGGTTGAATGGGAAAAAAGTGCTGGAATTTCAACCTTGGACAATCGCTTGGCATGCCAAAAAAAATTCAGGCAAATGGAAACTTAACACCGACTATGGGAAATTTAAAACCGGCTACATAGGCCTCCAAGATCACGGGAGTTCGTTGGCCTTTAGAAATATTAAAATCAGAAAATTATGAAAAGGGGCTCGTCTTTATTGACCATAGCTTTTGGACTCCTTTTGTGGGCCTGCCAGAGCCCTAAGGGGACCTTTTTGGTCTTGCCAACGCCCCAAGAGAGTTTTTTTAGTGAAGTCAATTCTACACTAGAGGCCAAAGATTTGATCTATGCTTACAGCCCCACCAAAGAGACACTGCCAGTACGTCTGGATTACACACAACAAATAAAAGCCACCGAAGATGAATCAAAAGCTCAAGTGAACTTTTTGATAAACAATGATTTAGACTTGCCAGCAGAAGGTTATTTTTTAGACATCAGTGCACAAAAAGTAACCATTGAAGCCAAAGATGCAGCCGGCTTGTTTTATGCCTTCGTAACCTTAGATCAATTGGCTGAAGACGCCACCCTACAGGGGGTTAACTTACCCATCACCCAAATTAAAGACTTTCCAAAGTTGGCCTACAGAAGTGTGCATTGGGATGTGAAACACCACCTCGATAAAGAAGCCTATTATTATGATTTACTGGATGATATGGCGCGCCAAAAAATGAATGGGGTCATCCTTGAAATTGAAGATAAATTAAAATATGAAACCCATCCAGAAATTGGTGCTGCCGATGCTTTTACGGCTAAACAATGGCTAGCTATTAGCAATTATGCACAAGAGCGCCATATCAGTATTAGCCCCTTGGTGCAAGGCTTGGGTCACGCTTCATTTATTTTAAAGCACCCTAAAAATTTTGATTTAAGAGATGATCCCCAAAGCGATTGGGCCTTTAATCCCTTAGATCCAAAAACCTATGCCCTTCAATTTGATCTATACGATGAAGCCTTGGCCATTACACCCCACGGAAAATATCTTCATGTGGGGGGTGATGAAGTAAAAACTACCGGAAGAAACAGCGGTCAATCGGCTTTGGAATTGCAGCTAAATTGGCTTAACAAAGTGGCTGCTTATGCTGAAGAACATAACCGAATTCCCATTTTTTGGGATGATATGCCGTTGAAAGAAGCCGATCTGATGCGCCCCATATACAATACGTCAATTTCCGAAGCCGCTGTGGATTCAATTTGGCAAGCCAACGAACCCAAACTCAACGCTTTTTTAGAAAAATTTCCAAAAAACTGTATTTATATGCGGTGGAATTATCACACGCCTCAAACGTATGGCAACCAAAAAGCTATGGAGTGGTTCACCAAAAATGGGCTTCAAGTGATGGGAGCCACTGCCGGACAAACCCGCTGGACGTTGATGCCTTTGAGAGAGGGGAATATTGACAACATTAAAACCTTTGCCCTTTCTTCCATAGCAGAAAATTTAAGTGGTCTATTGCTAACCCTATGGGATGATGATTCGCCTCATTTTGAATTGTATAAAAGAGGCATTGGGGCTTTTGCTGAATATACTTGGAGTGGTGAAAAACGCACCAAAGAGGAGTATAAAACTGTATTTCGCCATCGCACTTTTGGCCCTGCATGGAGTGACCATTCAAACAGCTTCATTGATGCTTTAGAAGGCCCTGTGAGCAGTTGGGTGAACGCTTTTGTGGTAGACAATAGTCATCGCAACGCCTTAAAGAAAAACCCCAATGCACAGGAAGAACTTCTCATTGCTTTGCCGCAAGCCAATCAAAAAGGAGAGTGGGCCAAACGCTATGCCGATAGGTTGGCTGCTGCCAAAAAACATCAGGCAGATAACCCTGTAAACAATCAAAAAATAGAAACCTTACTTGAAGGGGTAGCCAAAAACCAATACATGCTTAAAGTCTATCAACAGGTATCCAAATTGGCACAATTTTCTTTTGAAACCCTATTGCTTTTGGAACGATATGATTTGGCCACCTCAGAAGCAGAAATCCAACAAGCACAAGAGGACCTATTAAAACGAAAGGAAACGTTTGAAATGCTTCGAAAAGAATTTGAGATTGTTTATGGTCAAACGCGCATTCTCAATAAACCCGAAAATTATATTTTGGATCAAGACCACCACCGCCACCCAGCCAATCAAACCATCAACTTTGATTGGCAGTTTTATGCCGAACTGTTGTTTTTAGACAAAATAAAACGCCATTTTGAAAATCAAGTACCCTTTGACGAAGGCCAAACAAAGGCAAAAATGGAATTGTAAACAAACCCGCCAACAAATAATTTGATTTTGTAATTATGTATTTCTTAATCTATAAAAAGCCCCTCACATTTGTCTTTTTCTTTTTTGTGATTTTAAGTGTTTTTGCCCAGACCGATTCACTATCTCAAAAAAAGGAGCCTCAAAAAGATAAAGGGCTTCCTCTGGTGGCCGAAAGGAATATAAAAATCCATACCACCAAAGGCAGCTGGATGTCGCTAGATGTGAGCCCAGATGGAAAACATATTGCCTTTGACTTGTTGGGGGACCTCTATGAAATGCCCATAAGCGGTGGAAAAGCAACCCGAATTACAAAAGGTTTGGCCTTTGATTCGCAACCCAAATATGCCCCCGATGGCTCTTCTATTTTGTTTTTATCTGACCGTAGTGGGGGAAACAACGTGTGGTATATCGACCGAAAAAACAAAGACACTCTGCAAGTCACAAAAGGCGATACCTTCAAAATGCAATCTGCTCAATGGTCTCCCGATGGCGACTACATTGTTGTGAGTAAAGGCACCCGCAATTTAAAATTACACCTCTATCACAAAGAAGGAGGCAAAGGAAAGCAATTGATTAGTGAACCCGAAAATCTAAAAACAGTAGAACCCGAATTTAGTCCAGACGGACGCTATATTTGGTTCGCCAAACGTGATCGAGCGTGGCAATATAATGCCCAATTTCCACAATATCAGTTGGCTGTTTATGACCGTGAAGATGGTACCACTAGCCAAATGACCTCTCGCTATGGTTCGGCTTTTTCGCCCACCCTTTCCCCCGATGGAAAATGGTTGGTCTATGGCACACGCTACAATGATAAAACAGGTTTAATTGCTCGGCATCTAGACACCCAAGATGAAAAATGGTTAGCCTATCCCGTGCAACGCGACGAACAAGAATCAATTGCGCCTTTGGGAGTGCTGCCCGCCATGTCATTTACGCCAGACAGTCAATATGTTGTGGCAAGCTATGGCGGAGCAATTTACCGTATCCCTATTAACGGCGGTCCGGCTCAAAAAATTCCGTTTGAAGTGGAAGAAAGCCTTGCCCTTGGGCCACAACTTCAATTTGACTATCCCATTGAAGACACTCCAACTTTTGAGGTCACACAAATTAGAGATCCTAAAATAGCACCCAATGGCACTGCATTGGCCTTCACGGCCCTAGACCGATTGTATGTGATGGATCTCAAAACCAAAAAAATACAACGGCTCACTGCATTTAACCACGTGGAAGCACAACCCACATGGAGTCCCAACAGCCAAGAAATTGCTTTTGTGAGTTGGGATAAAAACGCCACCGGGCAACTCTACAAAGTGCGTGCCGATGGCAAAGGAAGACCCGTGCTGCTCACTACAAAAAGCGCTGTCTATTCCACTCCCGTATGGCATAAATCGAATCGCATTGTGCTTTTTGAAGGGGCTCGCCAACAGTTTCAAAATGCGACTGGGCCCAATGCCTTTATGAGTAAAACCCAATTGGTTTGGGTGGATGCACAAAAAGGAGGGAACACCCATTTTATTACAAAAGCCCGATCCCTTTCACAACCCCATTTTATTGAAGGCGACGACCGCATTTATTTAAATCATTCCGATAAGGGCTTAGTGTCCATTCGCTGGGACGGCACCGATCTTAAATCTTATGTGCAAGTGGAAGGCATAACGGTTTACGGTTCAGCCTATAACGACCAACATTTGCTTTCCGATGCACCCACTGCACCAGAAAAAAAACCTTCAAAAGCCCGTATTATTCTGAAAGCACCCAAGGGCAATTATGCTTTGGCACAAATCAATAATGATATTTATGTGGTTACAGTGCCCTACATTGGAGCAGCACCCACTTTAATTAATGTGAGTGATCCCGAAGCGGCTGCTTTTCCAGCCCTTAAACTCACTGAAATTGGAGGGCAATTTCCCAGTTGGAGTGCCGATGGAAATACAGTTTATTGGTCAATTGGTCATGGTTTTTTTGCTTACAACATTCCCGCTGCCTTGGCTCAAATAAAAGCGGCAGAAAAAGAAGATCAAGAAACGGATGAGCCCGCTGAAAAAGAAGAAGATAAACCCGCTTACGAAGCCAAGGAAATGAGTGTGATCGTTTCTGTACAAAGAGATATTCCTCAAGGTAATTATCTACTCACTAACGCTACTTTAATTACAATGGAAGGGGATGAAATTATAGAAAATGGTGCGGTTTGGGTTGAAAATAATCGTATTAAAGCGGTGGGGCCACTGGCCTCACTCGATGTTCCAGAAGAAGTGCATCGAATGAATATGAGTGGAAAATATATTCTCCCTGGATTTGTAGATACGCATGCCCATATGTGGCCTGCGTGGGATTTACACAAAAACGAAAATTGGATGTATGCAGCCAATCTTGCCTATGGCGTGACCACCACTAGAGACCCACAAACCGGAACCACCGATGTGCTCACCTATGCCGATCGGGTGAAAGCGGGCACATTAATTGGCCCAAGAATTTATTCTACCGGCCCAGGGGTTGGCTATTGGGGTTATAACATTAAAAGTTTAGCACATGCAAGGGCTGTTTTAAAACAATATTCCCAATATTACAATACAAAGACCATCAAAATGTATTTGACCGGTAACAGAAAACACCGTCAGTGGATTATTCAAGCCGCCAAAGAACAAAAATTGATGCCCACCACAGAAGGAGGCCTCGATTTTAAATTGAATTTGACCCAAATTCTAGATGGCTATCCTGGACACGAACATAGTTTTCCGGTCTATCCTCTCTATGATGATTTTATTTCTTTTGTTGCACAATCGCAAACAGCCTATACGCCCACCCTTTTGGTGTCCTATGGAGGTCCTTGGGCGGAGAATTATTATTATGCCACTGAAAATGTTCAATATGATCCTAAGCTGAATCGGTTTACACCCAAATCGGAACTCGATGCCAAATCTAGACGTAGAAATGCCGGTTGGTTTATGGAAGAAGAATATGTGTTTGACGATCATGCTGTTTTTGTTAAAGACTTGGTGGAGGCTGGGGGCATTTCTGGTGTGGGTTCGCACGGTCAATTGCAGGGTTTGGGTTATCATTGGGAATTATGGAGCATGCAAGCGGGTGGAATTTCAACTCACAATGCATTGCGCATTGCTACGCATTTGGGGGCTAAAGCCATTGGCTTGGCCAACGATTTAGGAAGTATAAAGCCAGGAAAATTAGCCGATATGGTGGTTTTAAATCAAAATCCATTAGAGAATATTCGCCACACCAACACCCTCCACTATGTGATTAAAAACGGACGTGTATATGAAGGCGAAACCCTAAATGAAGTATATCCTAATCCGAAAAAATTTGAGGTGAAGAGGTGGCAAGAAGCCGTCCCAGAAAACCTCCCTGGAATTATAGAAGAATAATTTTTAATCCCTGTAAAAAAACCACCTCCGTGTCCCAGCAAAAAATAACGTTAGTTTTGGTTGTACCTTGTTATAACGAGGCGCATCGTTTGCAACTAGAACTGTTTCTAGATTTTTTAAAAACCCACCCCCACTGTGCCTTTATTTTTGTTGATGACGGCTCTACTGACAACACCTCACAGGTTTTAGCAACATTGGCTGCTTCAAATCCTGAAGCCATTCAGGTTGTAACACAAAAAAAGAATCAAGGCAAAGCGGAATCAGTGCGGATCGGAACCTTAAAAGCACTGGAATGGAAACCCGAAAAAGTAGGTTTTTTGGATGCCGATTTATCTATAACGCCAGAGGAGTGCTATCGCTTAAGCACTTATGTAGAGAAACAAACAAGCTTTGTTTTTGGATCACGAATTAAATTGCTGGACAACCGAATTGAACGCAAGTGGTATCGCTTTTTGATTGGTCGATTAATAGCCACACTCATTTCCAAAATGCTCAACCTTCCTGTGTATGACACTCAATGTGGAGGAAAAGTATTTGCTGCTTCTTTGGCGCCCACTCTTTTTGACAAGCCGTTTATTTCCCGATGGCTATTTGACGTAGAACTTTTTTTTAGGGCACTTAACCTATATGGTAAAGCAGGGTTTACCGAAAAATCAAAAGAAGTGCCCGTGCGCCAATGGGTTGACACCACCGATTCTAAAGTGCCCCTATCCTATGGCTTTTGGTTATGGCTTGATTTGATAAAAATTTACAATGCCTATCACTAAAAACCTTTTAGATTTAATTATCTTGTCTCTATGAGGCCATTTCATCATCTTGTTTATTTCTTTATTGGAGGGCTTTTTTGGCTATTCACAAGCTGCTCTACCAAGCCTGCAGCAAATAGTGATTGGCCTATTTATGGAGGCTCACATGAAAAAACACATTATGTTGAAAAAACAGAAATTAAGCCCGAAAACCTTCATCGGCTAACGAAAGTGTGGGAATACCGCACGGGTGATGCGGATAAAGGAACACAAATCCAAACCAATCCGCTGGTATTGGATACTATCTTATATGGAATTTCGCCACAATTAAAACTTTTTGCGCTTAATGCTAAATCTGGCGAAGCCCTTTGGACCTTTGATCCATTTGCACTAGATTTTGAAAAAAGGAAGAACTTTCATTTTTCAATGAATGTGAGTCGAGGGATTACCCATTATAAAAACAAATCGGGGCAGTCTCTTCTTTTTTATGGTGTGGGTTCCACGCTAATTGCTGTAAATGCTCAAAACGGAAAATTGCACGCTTCTTTTGGCCAAGGGGGTATTCTAGATTTACACACGGGTTTGGATGATCGAGCCAAAGACCTCTATTTGGCGGCCACCAGTCCGGGGGTTGTTTTTGAAAATCTCATCATTATGGGGTCGAGGGTAAATGAAGGGCTTCCCGCAGCACCGGGCAACATTCGTGCATTTGATGCCGAAACAGGTGCTTTGGTATGGAATTTTCATACCATCCCAGAGCCCGACGAAGCCGGATATGACAGTTGGGAGGACCCACAAGCTTGGACGTGGGCTGGGGGGGCCAACGTATGGGCTGGCTTTAGTCTCGATACTGAAAGAGGAATACTCTATGCCCCAACCGGTTCGGCTAGTTATGATTTTTATGGCGCTAACCGTTTGGGCAATAACCTCTATGCTAATTCTATTGTAGCCCTTAATGCAAAAACAGGTCATTTAAAATGGCACTATCAAACCGTGCATCATGATGTGTGGGATCGTGATTTACCAACCCCTCCCGTCCTTTTTGACTACATTCAAGACAACAAAACGGTTCCTGCCTTGGCGCAAGTAACCAAATCGGGTTTGGTGTTTGTATTGAATCGAGTTACTGGAAAGCCCTTGTATGAAATTCGAGAAGAAAAAGTGCCCACCAACAGCCCTTTGGCCGGTGAAAAACTTTCACCCACACAGCCTGTTCCTACTTTTTTTAGTCCTTTTTCAAGACAAAAATTCACAGAAAATGACCTAAATCCCTTTGTGAGCCCTGAAGAAAAAAAGGCCTTAGCCGCCCGCTTAAACAGCTATCGAAAAGAACATATTTTTGCTCCTCCTTCTCAAGAAGGCACCCTCATTTTTCCAGGCTATGACGGTGGTGCCGAATGGGGTGGCCCCGCCCTAGACCCAGAAAAACAATGGCTTTATATAAACACCAATGAAATGCCATGGGTTTTAACTATGGTGCCACAAACAGAGCACACCCAAAATCAAAATGCAGAACAGGTATATGCTACTAATTGTTTGAGTTGTCATGGCAATACTTTTGAGGGGGGCGATCATGTGCCTTCACTCCTTGGTCTTCAAAAAAGATTTTCATCCAAAACAATTGCAGAAATAATACAATCTGGAAAACGCATGATGCCAGCTTTTACACAGTTGGATGAAAAATCAATCGCGCTTTTGACCGACTATCTCCTCACTTTAAAACCTGGGCAAACCATTGACACCCAAGACAATATCGCCCCCAAAGGCTATCTGTCTACCGGTTATCATAAATTTTTAACGGAAGATGGTTATCCAGCGATTAGTCCCCCCTGGGGCACCTTGACTGCATTGGATTTAACCAGTGGAAAAATTGCCTGGAAAACACCTTTGGGCAATACGCCTATTGGAGAAGCTCAGAAAACAATAACGGGTACGGAAAACTATGGGGGTCCGTTGGTCACACAATCAGGTTTGGTATTTATTGCTGCCACCTCCGATCAAAAAATAAGAGCCTTTGACAAAAATAACGGCACACTCCTATGGGAAGCAAATCTGCCCTTTTCAGGCTTTGCTACACCTGTTTTGGTTCGCTTCGATAACCGTTCTTATTTAATTATTGCTTGTGGCGGGGGAAAACTAAATACCCCCTCGGGTGATGCCTATGTTGCCTTTGCCCTTAAATAAAAAAAGCCTTTAGGAATTACTCCTAAAGGCATAACCATAAACCAATTCATCATAGAAGAATTGTTGCACAAATTTACATTTTAATTAATCAAAACCCATGATTTTTAACAATTAATTTGTGTTTGAATGCCATGAAAATAAAGTGAATAACTGTGAAATTTAATTTTTTCCTAACGTTTGATTAACGTTAAGTTGAAAAGCTACTATTTTCTTTGTAAACATGAAAAAGACGACTGCATTTTGGCGTTCACTCAACTACGCTTTCGGTTTTTGCTTTTGGTATTTTGCCAGTTATAAGAAAAATTAGTGCCTATTGGGTGGCCTCATATTCAAATTCCCAGCTGGGGTCGTCCAATTTATTAATCACATATTTTACGGTTATTTCATCTCCGGCATGTAATTCTTTTTGTGTGATAATTCGAATGTGTTTTAGAGGCCCCACCATGGCATCTGCTTCCCTAAATACCGCTTTACAATTGGGCATTTCGTGGTGATTAATGAACCCGCCGAGGGGCGTGCGAATGTAATGATCGGGAAAACCCGTATGAAAAATATGAGATATCCCTAAATCAAAATGGGGGGGTATGGTTTGAGTGGCAAACACACCCAAGCCCTGAATATTGCTTTTGGCAATTGTTAAACAGGGTAATAAAGGATGCCAATTGTCTTTTTTCATCTCTTAAGAATAGACCATAAAGATAATGAAAAAGCAAAACTTTTATGGCGCCACCGTCCAACTGATTTGAGGGTGCTTTTTGGGTGCCATCACTGCATTCAGTATCGTAAAAGGTAACTTAATTTGCTTTTGCCTTTTAACTGTTTTCAAAGCAATTTCTTTTTCGGTATAAGGGGGCAATTGTATCCAATCACTGTTGAAGTGAAAACTAAATTCGCCCTCATAATGCAATTGAAGAGGGAGGGCGCTTTTGTTGACAATAGTCACATATAATATTTCTTTATCTTTTTTATAATGTGCTTTTTTTACGTCAATATTGGCTTTTAAAACGGTAGTGAGATGTGCTTCTTTTCCGATAAGTAAATCTTCAAACCAAATCACCGTTTTGCCTTCAAAGAGGGCTTTTTTTAGTGCCTCTGGTTGGGTGTTTTCGGCTAAAATAAACGTCATCGGTCGATGCCCTCCCTCAGAAATGTTGTGATTCCAAGTGGTGAGTCCGTGGATGTCTGAAGTCCCTATCATGGTCAAATTATGATCTAAGGCAATTTGAAGGGCTTCTTCAGAATAAGTGTTTTCATTAACCACCTCAAGGCCATGAAGCAATTTGTTTTGGATTAAAAAACGATGGAAAGGGTCTAATCGAGCAATGCCGTTGCTGCGGTGGGCATCCCAATTAGGGTGGTTCCAAAACACAAAGGCTTTTTGGGCATTGGCAGCCTGAATGCCGGCTAGAGAATCGTTGGGAAAAAGCAAGGCATTTGCGTCTTTAATAAAAACTGCATTGATGTGTCCAGGGGGCATGGAGCGGGTGATTTCAGACCCGTGAATAACTTGTAAAGATTCTCCGTCTCTTAAGCTGTTTAATGCAATTTGATAGGAGCGGTTTCGATCGGGATGAGGAATGTCTTCTGCATGGGGTTGATATTCTAAATGTTCTGTAAGGGAAATCAAATCGAGCCCCTCTCTTCGGGCTTCTTCAACCCGAATATTGGGCCAAACCGATCCGTCAGAAAAAACTGTATGGATGTGTAAATCGGCACTCACCAAAGTGACATTTTCAGGCGATTGAAAAAAGGCATCCATTTGTGGGTTTTGCCCTTGCAACCCCAGGGTAAAAAGCAAAGCTATTTTTGTTAAATGTTTCATGAGTAAATTTTATTACCCTAAGATAGTTAAACTTATAAAAAGACTCCCGTGTTCTTTGGTTTCGCTATAGGTTACTTAAACGAATATTTAAGCGTGGTGTTTAAAAAACGATTAATGAGATAGCGGTCATTGCCTAATGAAATAGTGTTTTTTTGATAGCCCGTCACCAAGGTAGTTTTTTCACTTAATTTAAAATTAAAACCAAAAAAGGTCCAGTTTTGATTGAATATAAGGGGTGTTCCACCAGGATTCATGATTAGAAAAACCTCATCATAAAAAATGGCCTTCACATTTCCCTTCCATTTTTCTTGGAAGAGCGGATAAGCATAAGTAAACCGATATCGAATACGGCTTGAAAAAGCATAGGGATTGGGTCCAGAGGCTTGTTCAATAAAGCGGTGTTCTAATCGTAGACGATTACCAAAACCACCTCCTTTGTTGCCTTTGTAGGTATAAACCAATTGTTCCCAAAGGTTTTGTTCCCGCAAAAAACGGGGTTTTGCATAGCGGTCTCGATTGTAATTCTGAAGATAGGAATAGCCCACTGTCCATTGTAAGCCCGAAGGGGCTTTGTAGTTTATAGAGGGTCTAAAAATATGCTGATCTAAAGTATTATATCCGTTAACGGTGCGGTGGTGAAACTC
>CAZTYX010000046.1:0-12134 GCA_964617385.1 uncultured Flavobacteriaceae bacterium
AATATTTAGCCACCCAAATCCCCATATTATCTTTAGGAGCTCCCCAATCTCCTGCGGGCAAATTTCTGGAGAAAGCTTCCCACGCTCAAATGATTCATCCACAAAACCAACAAGAAATTATTGACTTTATAACCACTGTATTTAAGGAAAAAGACAGTCTTAAAAACCATTTTCCTAAATTAAAACAATGGAGTAGAAAAGCACTCACAAAACGGCTGGTTGAAGAAGTTCTTTTGGCACCTTAGGAGTATCTATTTTTTTGATTTATAAGCATCGTGCAACCCCACACCATTTAAGATTTGGGTTTTATATTTTTCAATTCTTGCCAAACGAGTAGCTTCTTTTTTGGGTTCTGAAAAATAAAAAATATATGCTTTTTGCCGCCCAGGGGTTAGTTTTTCAAAGGCCATTTTTAATGCCGGATCGGCTTTGAAAATGACTTGAAGCACATGGGGTGCCACTGGGGGCGGACTTGGTTTTATGCGCCGACCCTCTTGCTCCACCACAATAGCACTTTGTATGAGCGCCCGTACATCTGCCTCATGCGCCTTCAATTTTTCTGGATTATCAAATTTAAATATTCGACCCGCAGCTGCATTTGGTCCCGCTTTTTCCAATATTTGTTGAGGGTCGTCCAAAAGAGCGCCTTTAAAAAAATTGATTGCCCCATGCGCTTTAAAAGCTGCTAGAGTACAAACATTTTTTTCATTAAAAGTATAACAGGGTATTCCCCATTTACAGGTTTCTGTGAGTCCGCTTTCCAACAAAAGAACACGAACGTGCTGCAGCAATTGTTGCCATTGATGCACTTTGCACTGAGGTGTGCCTCCCAACGCACAACGGCCGCACCCTTCACTAAAATATTCGGCTACGTCTTTTGTCATATTTTTTGTTCTAGCTAAGCCAAATTAATTTAAATACGGATCAGAATTTATCAATATGGCTATTTTGTTAAAATCCTAGACGAAAACCTATATAAAAATTACGCCCCGGTGCAGGTTCATAAAAGCGTTTTCCAAAAGCATTGAGTCTAATATTGTCAAAATAGGCTGCGTTTAACACGTTGTTTACACCTCCTAAGAATGCTATTTTACCTCCCGAAAATGGGATGCTTTTCACTCCTTGTAGATGTAAAAGTTGATAGTTTTCTATGGCTACAGCATTGGCATTGTCGGCATAAAAACGACCCGTGTGTTGTCCCTCTAGTTGAAATACCCACTGGGTGTTTGTGTTATACCGCAAGCGGAACTGCGTTTGTTGTTGTGGTAAACCAGGCAAGACTTTCCCCGACAAATCACCAGAATGAATTTGAAATTTGGCTTGGGTAAAAGCAACTTCGCCCTCCCATTGCTGCCATTGAAATTCCCATTGGGCTTCTATTCCATAGCGGCGGGTGGCACCTGCGTTTTTGTAAAAAGATCGCCCAGGAAACGCTTCGAGTTCATAGGGTAAAATTTCATTTGAAGATCGAATATAAAACGCCACTACTTCCAACCGATGAGGGCCATTATGCCAACGCCAACCCATTTCAAAGTTTTGGGCCTTGGCTGGGTCTAATGTCTCATTAAATCCTTCTGCCCCGGTGGGGTTAGCAGAAAGTTCACTCAAAGCAGGGGTTTCAAAACTAGAAGAAAAATTGGCAAACCAGCCCAATTGACTGCCCAGGGGTTGAAATATACCAAGCCCTGGATTAAAAGCAATATACTCCCGAGGATTGTTTGATTTGTTTAACCCAATGCGTTGTTGATCTAGGCGGAAACTTGAACGTATCCAACCGCTTCCCAAAGCAAATTCATCCATACGAAAGAGTGCTCCAGCCGCAAATTGCTCTAATTGAGAAAGGCTTTGTTCTCCTTGACGCCCATTTAAATTGGCGTAGCGATCACGTTGATCTGCCTGTGCGGCCCATTCCACGCCCATTTGCCATCGGTGTTTAGGGTTTGTTTTTTTTAAAGCTGTTCCAAACCCGTAGTAATTTCGTTTTAGATCTACTATGCCTCCAGCCTCAAAGGGCAACTTGCCGTAAAAATCACGGAAAGAATAAAAGGCATAAGACGTCCAATCCATTCCCGTTTGAAGTTCTTTTTTCCACTGCACCCCTGTTTTGAAATGATTTATTTTTTCATAGGTGTCATAATCCACATTTCGTTGGCGGGCTTGACTGCGATTGGCTTGTACCTCTGCTAAGGTGAGGCCCCCCGGATCGCCAGCTTCTGGACTTTGCGTATAGTTGAGCTGCCATAGTAGTTTCGATTGTTTTGAAAAAGAATGGGTGAGCTTGGCGTTAAACTGTCTTTGTTTTAATTGGCTCTGACGTCTAAAACCGTTGGTATTTAATACACTTTCAAACAAAAGCAGCTTGGTCTTTTGACCCTTTATGTATTGTTGGGCTTGAAAAGACCGTAAGCCATAACTTCCTAACAGGGCGGAAAATCGTACAGCATCACCACGCAAAGAATCCATGGTGCTTAAATAAAGTACGCCACCAGCCGCATTTCCGTAGAGACTGGATGCGGGACCTCTTAAAATTTCAATACGTTCAATAAGGGGCAAAGGAATATTATCGACTTGCCCTTGCCCGTCGGGTGTGGTTTCTGGAATACCATCCACCACCAATTTCACCCCTCGAATACCAAAAGCTGCTCGAGCCCCAAACCCTCTTATCGCCAAACGCAAATCTTGGGCATAGTTGTTCGCATTGAGGGTAAAAAGACCAGGCACTTGACGCAAATATTCTTGTAAAGACAACTGCTGTTGATGCAACTGTCGCTGGCTAAAATCATATACACTTAGTGCTTGCGATTGCGTTTCGCGAGCATTGTTAAGTTTGGTGCTTTCCAAGATCACATCGTCTAAGGTGATGGTGTTTGTGGCTGTGGGTGCTTGTCCATATAGTGCCAGGACATTGCATCCTACCCAAAATAATAAAACATAATACATGTTTTTTAAACTGAAAAAGATTGGGGTTTTCATCTGCATCCCTGTGAGTTTTTTAAATTTGATGCAAGATAAGCATATGTATCTATCCGAATTTGAAGAAATTGTTGCTTTCATTGCCTGTGGGCTCATTTTAATTGCCTTTGGGGTGAGTACCTATAAAAATATTAAAGCTACCATTGCCGAAGAAAAAGAAAAAGAGGCCGAAAAAAGAGAAAACGAAGAAAAAGTGAAAGTGCTTATTAAATATTTAAAAGCCAAAACAGCCCTTCTTAAAAAACTTGAACAGGTCAAAAAGCCATCAGAAGATTCGGAAATACAATAATATATTTTATATTTGTATATACAAATGTTGTTTTTACAACTAAAAAATTGTTGAAAAATGAAAACGATTCTTCATGCGGCACAATCTAGAGGACACGCCGATCACGGATGGCTGAAAGCTACTCATTCTTTTAGTTTTGCTAATTATTTTAATCCCGAACGCATTCAATTTGGCGCCCTGCGGGTGCTAAATGATGACATTATTGCCCCCGGTATGGGTTTTGGCACCCATCCGCATGATAATATGGAAATCATCACCATCCCTCTAGAAGGAGCCCTAGAACACAAAGACAGTATGGACAATGTGGGGGTCATTACGTCTAGTGAAATTCAGGTGATGAGTGCCGGAACAGGCGTTTATCACAGCGAATATAACCATCACAAAGACCAACACGCCAATATTTTGCAACTTTGGGTATTTCCCAATCAGCAAAATGTAGCCCCTCGATATGATCAAATGTCGATTGAGAATTTAAAAAAACCAAACCGTCTTTTTCAAGTGGTTTCACCCAACCCTCAAGATGCCGGCATGTGGATTCACCAAGACGCATGGTTTCACTTAGGCGAGTTTGATCAAGAAACGCATTTGTCATATGAAATCCATAAACCGGGCAATGGGGTTTATGCCTTCGTAATTGAAGGGCAATTTACCATTGCAGGGCAACCCTTAGAAAAAAGAGATGCCTTAGGTGTTTCCGAAACCGAAACTTTTGAGGTGGCGGCCGCCAAACAAAGTAAAATATTAATGGTGGAAGTGCCCATGCAATAAATTTATGATGAATAACTGGACCGCAGAAAGCCTATTGGCGCACTACAAACAGAAAATTGAAAAAGGAGAATTTATAGATTCTGTTCATAAAATCAAATTGCTCACCACCATCGAAATGATCGAAAAGACATTGGCAGAGGGCACTTATTGATATACCCGCACATAGTCAATTTTATATTCTTTCGGGAATGATGTTTCAGCATCAACGGGACCACCAAAATTACCGCCAACAGCCATATTAAGTAAAAAATAAAAAGGCTTGTTAAAGGGCCAGCTCTCTATGTTTTTTGAGGAAGGTGCATATTTATACACTTCTTCATCGTCTATAAGAAAAGTGAGGGCCGTGGGGGTCCAATGCAGGGTAAACACATGAAAATCATCTTCGATATTGGGATAAGGCGTTACTTTGGAATTCACTGAATTGCCATAGCTGCTTTGCGTGTGCAAGGTATTAAACACCTCTCCAGGACGACGGCCCACATATTCCATAATATCTATTTCTCCACAAAGGGGCCAACCTTGAGTGTCAATATCGTTTCCTAAAGCCCAAAAAGCAGGCCACAAACCAACTCCTCTGGGCACTTGAAGACGCGCTTCAATTTTGCCGTATTGAAATTCTTTTTTTCCCTTGGTGGTGATGCGCGTGGAGCTATAGCCTTCCGCTTCTTTTTGGGCCGAAATAATAAGCATCCCATCTTCTATGCGATAATTGCCATTGGTGTAAACTTGCCATTCGTTATTGCCCCAACCACACAAGTCTGGACAGCCATCACCTAATTCAAAATTCCAAAAATTTTCATTTAATGTTGATTCATTAAAATCATCTTCCCATACCAACGTATCAAAATTATCGTCAAAAACTTCCTTCGTTAAAGGAGTGGTTTCAGAAGAATTTTTTTCCGCAGAACTGCATACCACTAACAATAGAAAAAAACTTAAATATATAGACTTATGCATAGCAACATTGGTTTTTTGCTAAAATAGCTATTTGTATCTTTAGTCCAAAACTATTTGGTTTGCAAGACATGTTGATTGAACAAGATTTTACCCTAGCCAATCTTTTCCGTGGATTGGTGGGAATGGGCATTCTCATTTTATTGGCTTTTCTTATCAGCAACAATCGCAAAAACATCCCCTGGAAAACGGTGGGTTTGGGTTTGCTCCTTCAAATAAGCATTGCCGTGGGCGTGCTAAAAATTGATTTGGTTTCAAAAGGCTTTGAAGTTGTGGGTGGGTTTTTTGTTTCCATTTTAGAATATACCAATGCGGGCACACGCATGCTTTTGGGCGAATTTGGCAATTTAGACACCCATGGGTTTATTTTTGTTTTTCAAGCCCTACCCATCATTATTTTTTTCTCTGCGCTCACTTCCATTCTCTACTATTTTGGAATTATTCAAAAGGTAGTGGCTTTTTTGGCCTGGGGACTCACCAAACTATTTCGCATTTCGGGACCAGAAAGTTTGGCTGTGGCCGGGAATATTTTTTTAGGCCAAACAGAAGCGCCCTTACTCATAAAGGCTTATTTAGAAAAAATGAATCGCTCTGAAATTTTCTTACTTATGGTAGGGGGCATGGCCACTGTGGCAGGCAGTGTGATGGGAGCCTATATTGGCTTTTTGGGCGGCAATGATCCGCAACTTCGACTCGAATTTGCCAAAAGCCTTTTGGCGGCATCCGTAATGGCAGCACCCGGAGCTGTTGTGATTGCTAAAATTATCTATCCCCAAACCGAAAAAATTTCAACCGACGTCAATATTCCTAAAAACAAAATTGGTTCCAATTTTCTTTCAGCCATATCTATAGGAACCTCGGAGGGTGTGCGGATGGCGGTAAACGTTGCGGCCATGCTGCTTGTCTTTATTGCACTTTTGGCTTTATTGAGCGGCCTGCTAGAAGCTATTGGAGGTGTTTTGGGAATCAACGCTTGGATTTTGGCAAACACCCCCTACGAGGCACTCTCTGTTGAATTTCTTTTGGGCTATTTATTTGCTCCTTTAATGTGGCTTTTGGGGGTAGCTCAAGAAGATATGGCTTTAATGGGGCAATTGTTAGGCGTTAAGTTGGCTGCGAGTGAATTTGTGGGCTATACGCAATTGGTCGCCCTAAAAAATCCTGAAAGTGCTCTTCATTTTACCTATCAAAAATCGGTGCTTATGGCCACTTATCTACTCTGTGGTTTTGCCAACTTTGCTTCTATCGGCATCCAAATTGGAGGAATCGGCATATTGGCTCCATCAAAGAAAAAAACTTTAACCCAACTGGGGCTTAAAGCCATGATTGGTGGCACCTTAGTATCACTTCTCTCGGCCACCATCGCTGGAATTATTTTGGGCTAAATTAGAGTACTTGAGCTTTTATTTTTTTCCATAAACGAATTAAAAATAGGGTAAACCCAACGGCAACAACCGTTAAAGGAATAGCCAAATGATAATCGCCATAAATAAAATAGCCCGTAGCAAACATCACGCTATAAATCAAGACACATCCCACCAACATGGCTAATATACCATAGGGCACCGTCCAACTTCCGGTTTCTTTTTCTATGTTTTTATTTCGCTTTTTAGCCAAGGCTAAAACTTTTTCCCAGCCAGGGCCACCGGGTTGGGTTTTTTCATAAAATGTTTCCAATACCTCCTGTTTTTCGGCTGGGGTAAAGTAGGTTACCAACATCCAAACGGCAGTGGTTACAAAAACTATAAAGGGAAATTCTGCCCACGAAGGCAACAAGCCTGTGTCTGCCCCAAAAAGATAGGCTTTAAAAGAGGGTATGACTAACAAGAGCGAAATAACCCCCGATGAAACCATGGCCGCAATTTCACTCCAGGCATTAATGCGCCACCAAAACCAACGTAAAATAAAGATGAGCCCAGTGCCTGCGCCAAACACCAATAACAAATTAAACAGCTGAATCGCATTTTGCAACAATAGGGCCAGCAAGGTGCTTAATACCATTAATATGACGGTAGAAAATCGACCTACAGCCACCAATTGTTTTTGAGAGGCATTTGGATTGATTTGACGGTGATAAAAATCATAAACAATATAGGAAGACCCCCAATTGAGTTGGGTTGAAATGGTGCTCATATAGGCTGAAATCAAAGAGGCTAAAACAAGCCCTAGCAGTCCCACAGGCAACTTGGTTAACATGGCTGGATAGGCTAAATCATGGCCTAGTTTATCACTAGCGATATTTGGAAATGCGGCCTGTAAACTAGCCAAATCGGGAAAGACAACTAAAGATGCTAGAGCTACCAAAATCCATGGCCATGGCCTTAGGGCATAGTGCATTATGTTAAAGAAAAATGTGGCTCCAATGGCATGGTTTTCATTTTTAGAAGCAAACATTCGTTGAGCAATATAACCTCCACCTCCAGGTTCTGCGCCCGGATACCATGAACTCCACCATTGCACGGCAAGAGGAATGATTAATAGTGTGATTAATGCCGTTGTATCATTAAAATCGGGGAGAATGGAAAGTTTACCTGCCACATTTTCATTCACCAAAAGCGCTTCTAGACCACCCACTTCCGGTAGATTTACCAAATAGTAGGCTGCAGAAATAGCACCGCCCATGGCCACAAAAAATAAGATCATATCGGTATAAACCACCCCTTTAAATCCTCCAACTGTACTAAAAACAACCGTAACCAATCCGGCCGTAAGCACCGTTTGCAAGGGCGTTAAGCCCAACATGATACCCCCAATTTTGATGGCCGCTAATGTAACCGCAGACATGGTGATCACATTAAAAATGATTCCTAAATAAAGTGCTCTAAACTTGCGTAAAAAACTAGCGGGTTTACCCCCATAACGCAATTCATAAAATTCTAAATCGGTTTTGACCTCAGATTTACGCCATAATTTGGCATATACAAAAACGGTGAGAAGCCCTGTGATGAGAAATGCCCACCATACCCAGTTTCCAGAAACCCCATTGGTGCGCACTATGTCGGTCACCAAATTGGGTGTGTCTGTAGAAAAGGTTGTGGCCACCATAGAAAGACCCAACATCCACCAGGGCATGTTGCGCCCCGATAAGAAAAAAGCATTTGCACTTTTCCCAGAAGATTTTGATACATAAACCCCAATGCCAATAGAAATAAAGAAAAAAATAAAAATGATGAGCCAATCAATGAGAGCCAGTTGCATATTCAATTTGTTTTAGTTCAAAGTAAATATAAGATAATTCTAATCATTAAATTACTGTTAAAACCCATCGTTATTTATCAGAATCACAGTAGGTTTGTAGTGCTGTTCCTATGCTGCTATGAAACAAAGGCGTTATTTTTCGTTTTTTATGGTTTCCCTTATTTGGGGCGTGAGCATGTTTTGGTCTGCTTGGGGTGTGGCCCAAACCCAAGATCAAAAAAAAGCACCCATCATAATATTGCCTCAGGGCGAACAAAAACGCCCAACAATCATTGATCCTCAAAATCAAAACCCTCTCTTTTTAGGCATTAGCGGGGCGCCCAATGTGGACTTAAAAGATCTTGAGGAGAAAGGACCCTCCATGACTATGGAACAAAAAGAGCGCTTTTTAGACCCTGGAGAGCGTTATTTAAAAAAATTGCAACGCGACAATACACCTGAAAATCAAAAAAACCCCAACCAATTTAGGGTAGATCAATATTTAGGCGATTTTCGAAACAATGGAAAATTTGTTCAAATCTTGCTCCGCGATCATGAATCACCCGACGGTGATTTGATTCGCATCATGGTTAATGATAAAGAAATTGTTCCCCGGATTTTACTGGAAGAACGATTTAAGGGGGTTTCTATAGATCTTATGCCTGGGTTTAATAAAATTGATTTTGTAGCCCTTAATCAAGGGGCTTCTGGACCCAACACAGCAGAAGTGCGTGTGTTTGATGACCAAGGCAATTTGGTGGGAGCCAACCGATGGAATTTGGCCACAGGGGTAAAAGCAACGTATATTGTGGTGAAAGAATAATCCGACCTGTGAATGAAATTACCACGCTTCTAACACATTGGCTTCAAGTGCTGATTGGGCCCTTGGAATGGCTCATGTTATTTCTCATCTTGGGCGGTGGACTCTTTTTAATTCTCCAAAGCAAAGGGCGTCCCTTTTTTTATATTCCCAAAGCGTTTCGGCTCTTATTTCAAAAAGATACTGAACAAGGCATTTCACGCTTTCAAGCCCTCTCTGCCGTTTTGGCTGCCACAGTAGGTTTAGGCAATATTTCGGGAGTAGCCATAGCCATACACATGGGTGGCCCTGGCATCTTAGTTTGGATGTGGCTAACGGCACTTGTGGGCATGATCATTAAGTTTTATTCGTGTTCATTGTCGGTGGCCCTGCGGCAACAAGACACTGCTGGTCAACCCTTAGGGGGACCTATGTATTATATGTCCTTAGGCATCAAAAAATGGGGGAAACCACTGGCCATTTGGTTTTCAATAGCCGGTTTGGTGGGTGTGCTTCCCGCTTTTACCGCCAATCAACTCACGCAATCCATCACCACAGTATTGCCTTTAGATTCTTTTTTTAAGACCACAAATTTTCAAATCCATTTGGCACTGGGCATCGGATTTGCCCTCCTAACGGCTTGGGTAATTTTTGGTGGGTTGCAGAGCATTGTGCGTGTAACTTCCAGCCTCGTGCCCGTGATGGTATTGATCTATTTATTGATGGGGGGATTTATTTTACTCACCCAATTTGATCAAGTGGGGCCCGCTTTAACATTAATATTTAAAGAAGCTTTTCATTTTAAAACGGCTGCTGCAGGTGGTTTTTGGGGCTTCGTGCTATTGGGTGTGCGGCGTGCCGTGTTTTCAAATGAAAGTGGCGTTGGAAATGCGCCCATGTATCACGGTCAATCGCAATCGCAAAAACCAACCGATGAGGGATTGGTGGCGCTCTTGGGTCCCATGCTAGACACTTTGGTGGTGTGTACCATCACGGGTTTGATTGTGATAATTAGCAAGGCCTATTTGTTAGATCTTAATGGTATTCTTTTAACCCTTGAAGCCTTCAACCGCTTGTTTTTTGGCTGGGGCGATGTGCTTTTGCTTTTTATGGTGCTTGTTTTTGGAGTCTCAACTTTGTTTACCTATGCCTACTATGGCACCAAATGTTTTGGTTTTTTGACCCAACCTAAGTGGGGTAAGTTTTACAATTTGCTTTATGTGGGAAGTATTGTTTTAGCTGCCATCACTACCACTGAAGTAGTTGTGGGTCTTATTGACATTGCCTTTGCCCTTATGTGTATTCCCAATATGGTGGCGGTGTTGCATTTAGCCCCCATCATCACCAAAAAAATGAAGACAGAATTAAGCACTTAAACCCCTTCTTTTTATTTTTTCTTTCGTTTAATGAATATGCTTATGAAAAGGAAAAATAGGCCCGACAACGCATAGGGCCAATCAATAAAACTGAGTTTGGTATACATCAAATAAACCACCGTGGCACATACCAAAAAAAGGGCAACTAATACGGCTTTAAGGAGTGTTCTAAACATTTTTTCTTCGAATCAAATTAAATATTAATCCCGTTAGTGTATAGAGCAGCACACCCACAGGGCCAAGCATAAAGGTGGCCAACAAAGAGGGAATCACCGCCCAATGAGGCAACCCTTTTTTTCGAGTGTGGTCAACCATCCAACAGCCCATCCAAAAATCGAAGGCCAAATAATGCACCCACCCCGCAGCAGCACTTTCTGGAGTGGCTTTCTGAAAAAGTGTGGTAATGCCCTCCAAGGTTGAAAAATCAGCCTCCCCCAAGCCACCGGAAGCACCTAAAAAATAAACATAAAAAAAACTTAAGGCTAGGGGTACCCATGGATATGCACGTATCGATTGACTCAGTTTTAACCCTGGAACAAAGAGCAACAAGCCCCAGCAAAATAAAATACCTGTGTTGCAAAGCGTAAATAAGAACGTGGTATTCAAAATTTTAATGGTTCAGTGTTCGAGAACAATGTAGTCTTTTTTACCTTAGAGCACAAGACATGTTACTGTTTAAAGACATACACGGCAACCGCATAGATCCTGTCTCTCATACCCTAGACATCATCAAACACTATCCCTATGTGGAGATTCATATAGGAACAGATTCGCAAAACATAGGTAAACAAACACGCTATGCCACTGTGATCGCCTATCGATTGGGCTCTCGAGGGGTGCATTACATTTTAAGCAAAGCACAGGTCAATATCATAAATGACATGTGGACTCGTTTGTGGAAGGAAGCTGAAAAAAGCATTGATGTCGCCGAATGGCTCACCCAACAAATCAATGTTCGTGTGGAAATTGATATGGACTACAACGAAGACGAAAATTTTAAGTCGCACAAATTAATTGCCGCTGCCAAAGGATGGGCCAATTCTTTGGGCTACAAGGTGAATATAAAACCCAACAATCAAATTGCAACCCGGGCGGCAGATCATCATTGTAAATAAATCTTATTTTTAGAAAACAAAGCTTTAGAAATGTCTGTAGTCATCATTGCCCCTCCCGTGCCCGCCAACAAATGGAAAACTGCTTTTACCGAATTGGCCCCAGAAATTTCCGTGGTTGTGGGTCATGAAACACCTCATCCAGAAACCATTGAATATGCCATGTTGTGGCGTTTTCCAGAAGGAATCCTCAAAAAATTTAATAATTTAAAATTGATCTATTCCATGGGAGCGGGTGTGGATGGCGTTTTGGCCGACCCCACTATCCCCAAAAAAACACCCATTTGCCGAGTTGTGGATCCGCAAATGGCTTTTTCAATGTCAAATTATATTTTGATGGCGGTTTTGCAACACCACCGCCAGTGGGAAGCCTATGCCCAAGCACAACAACAAAAACATTGGGCCCAACACGAAGTGGACGAGTTGGACCTCCGCATTGGTGTTTTGGGGTTAGGGCATTTGGGAATGGATGCTGCTTTAAAACTCCATCAATTAGGTTTTGAAGTGTTGGGTTATAGCACTTCGGCTAAAAAAACGCCTTTTTCGTCCTATCACGGTAACGCGCTTTCCACTTTTTTAGCTTCTATTAATGTACTCATTTGTGTGCTACCCCTAACACCTCAGACAAAAGGGTTTTTAAACCAATCGCTTTTTGAACAATTGAAACAACCCACCTATTTGATTAA
>CAZTYX010000047.1:0-12016 GCA_964617385.1 uncultured Flavobacteriaceae bacterium
AAATAATTTTATAGGCACCTAAAATCATGAGCAGATAGGCACCCGAGAGCCCAGGTAAAATCATGGCTGAAATGGCAATAACACCACAAAAAAAGAGATAAAAATAATTTGCTTCCACCGTGGCAGGGGTGAAAAGGGTGACGCTGTAGGAAATCACAACACCAAAAAGCATGAGGCCTAAATGGGGGAGCTTGAAAACGTTATTTTTTTTGATTAGATATACAATGCTGGCTAACAAAAGGCCAAAGAAAAAAGCCCAAAGTCGGATTGTTTCTTCTTCAATAAGATATTCAATGAGTCTAGAAAAAAGCAAAACACTCGTTAAAATACCGCCAAAAACGGCCGCTAAAAAGGAACCATTAATTGCTTTCCAAAAAGGTCTTATCCCATCTTTAAACAAAACTTGAAGGGCGCTAGCTTTAAGATTGTCTATGCTTTGGATTAGTTCTTCATAAAGTCCTGTGATGAGCGCCACGGTGCCCCCCGATACTCCAGGCACAAGGTCGGCAATGCCCATTAGCATCCCTTTTCCATAAATTAAGAGTAAACGCATCTAACAGATTTTATCTATCCAAAGGTAGGAAAAGCTTCAGCAGGGCAAGAATAAATTGCGCCTAGAATTCTGAATTTTCCAGTTTTTTTAACTGTTTTTCATTGGAGAATGCAGCAAAAAAAGAAGCTGTAAATTTCGATAGGGGTTCTTTTCTTTTGGCATTTTCGAAATAAAATTGAGCCTCAAGAAGTTGATTTAGTTCAAAGTAGCACCCTGCAATTCGATATTCCAGATGCGGGTGTTGCTTAAATTGTTCGATTGCTCGAAGGGCAATTTTTAACGCTAAAGACCATTCCTTTAAAGTCAGGTGGCTATCAATATAATACAACCATGTGTCTAGACTTCTTTCATTCAAATCAATCAAGTTGGCGCAGGCATTAATCACTTCGTCATGTTCTTTGAGAAAATGATGAATGATCATGCTTTTCTTCCAAAGCGAGATGCAGTCGGCATTTGACTTAAGCCCTTTAAGCACATAATATTTTGCTTTTTTATAGGCTTTTTTCTTTATGTATAGGGCCACCAATTTAATCCATGCGTGTTCAAAAGAGGGTTCTAGGTGAAAGGCTTTTCTAAGAAACTGTATGCCCAAGGTTTCGTTGCCCAATTTTAAATGACAGCTTCCAATACGGTGCCAAAGAAAAGCGCTAGGATCATTCGTTTTAAGTGCTATTTGATAGTTGTTAATGGCTTCGTTAAGGCGTCCTGTTTTTTCTAAAAGCTTTCCTTTTTCGATGTAAGCACCTGTGAAAGTGTCGTCACTAATTATGGCAAAGTCGAAGGCAGAGAGGGCTTCTTTATAGTTTTTAGATTTAACATATATTCGACCCAATTGGTGCCAGGCCACTTCGTTATAGGGGTGTTTTTCTAATATCCAGTTAAGGGTGTTGATTGCTTTTTCTTTTTCTTGAAGTTGCTCATAGCAGAAGAGTAAGTTGTATAAGGCCGGGTAGTCTTCGGGATTGTCTAAAACACAATTTTTAAAAAAATATTCAGCATTTTCATAATCTTCAGCCAAGAGGTATTCCATGCCCAACAAATTCCATATTTCAAGGGGATCTTCGGTAATGTCTAGTGCCTTATTTAAGTTTTCTACAGCTGTTTGATGATGGCCTTTTTTTGAGGCTAAAGTGGCGCGTTGCAGAAAAATTTCCTCGTTTAGAGGAGAAAGCGTTTCAATATAGTTCAATAAGGTTTGGGCTGCTTCATGTTTTTCATCCATGATAAGTATTTCGCTTTGCAAAAGCAACAATTCAATGTCATGTGGATGCTGATCTAATCCCATTTTAATGGCTTTTTTTGCCAATTGATTTTGGCCAAAACTTAAATAGTGAAGCACAATATCTTCAAATTCTTGGGCATCAAAAAAGTAGAGGTGATTGGTTTTGAGCATTTGCTCAAACTTTTTGATAGAGGGTCGAAAATCCCCTTCATTGGTGTTGAACATAATTTTGTTTAAAATTACTTAACTAAAGATAGAGACTAGGGTATCGCATTTTTGTAAAACCCAAGTCTTGTTTTTAACAAAGTAATTAACAGTTATACCCTATAATTCATCAAGGGTTTCTCTAATGATATGACATCCCTTTTTGATTTCTTCTTCAGAAATAGTGAGTGGGGGAGAAAGCCGGAGGGCTCTTTTTTCCCAGAGCAGCCAAAAGAGCAGGAGTCCTTTTTCGAGGCATTTGAGCACCACATAATTCGTTTCTTCAGAAGTGTTTAAAAGTGGAGCAAGCATTAAGCCCATGCCGTTGATTTGTTTGATTTTAGGGTGTTTCAGTTCCTTCCGAAACAGGGCTTCTTTGGATGGAATTTGCGGTAAAAGAGCACTGTCTCTAATTTCTTTTAGGGTGGCGTGGGCTGCTGCAGCAATCACCGGATTGCCACCAAAGGTGGTGATGTGTCCTAATTTGGGATGGTTTTCTAAAAGTGACATTAATTTTTTAGAACTACTGAATGCGCCAATGGGAAGTCCACCGCCCATGCCTTTGCCCATAACCACAATATCGGGTTCAATTCCAAAATTTTCGAAACCAAAAAAAGTGCCTGTTCTTCCAAAACCGGGTTGAATTTCATCCACAATAAGCAAAGCTCCAACGGCTTCACAACGGGCTTTTAGTTTTTTTAAATAGTTTTTTTCAGGAAGAATAAACCCTGCTCCGCCTTGAATCGTTTCAACAATAACACCAGCTGTTTTTTCTGTTATTTGAGAGAGGTCTTTTGTCTGATTAAATCGAATGAATTTCACGTCGGGAAGCAGTGGATAATAGCCTTTTTTTTGCTCGGGACGTCCTAAAAGACTTAAGGCACCTTGAGTGCTGCCATGATAGGCGTTTTCCATTCCAATCAATTGGGCTCTGCCCGTGGCGCGTTTCGCTAATTTTAACGCACCCTCTATAGCCTCAGTACCTGAATTGGTCAAATAGAGACGCTCCTGATTTTTCGGTAGTAGGTCTAGCACCTCTTTAGAAAGTGCTACAGCAGGTGCTTGAGCAAATTCACCATATACCATCACATGAAGGTATTTTTTGGTTTGTTGCTGAATTGCTTCAACCACTTTGGGATGGCAATGCCCTAAGCTACAGGCCGAAACCCCAGCCACAAAATCAAGATAGGCTTTACCGTTATGGTCATAAATATAACTTCCCTGCGCCTTAGAAATGGTTAATCCAAGTGGGTGTGGGGTGGTTTTGGCTTGGTAGCGCAAAAAATCATCCTTTAGGTCTTTCATGGGGAAGGAGTTTCTTTTTCTTCCACGCCTTGAGGCAGCTTTTCTGATTTGCTATTTTTTTCTGGGTCGAAGAGATCTTCCACTTTTTCGGGCCGTTCTTCAATACGCCAAACAAACCCTTTTAGCGTACGTTCGTTTTCGGGAATGTCTTCTTCTGGATATACATTTCCTTCGGGTGCCACTAAAAAAGTAATATCGCCAATCTCACCATTTTCAAAGTCCATTTTCATGGCACTACAAGTGGTTTTATCAATCCCAATAAGGGCAAGATCTTCGTCGTTGTAGAGGTAATAAATCATTTGGGTGTTTTTGGTTACCTCAATATTGTCTAAACGCCCTTCCTTAAAAACACCATCCAATATGCCTCCCTGGATTTGGTTATAGCCATTAACGCTGAGGCTATCTTTTTCAATAATAAAAGCATTGCCTCGAATTTTTAAAGAGTCTAAGGCTTTGGTTTCGGTATTGGAAATAAGATAAATTTCATTGCCGGTCATTTGGCTTTCCTCAAACCAAAGCACAGGATTTTTTTGATTTCTATCAGCTTCTGTAAATACTTGTTCCTCTTTTTCTGTCAAGGGTCGGTGCAGTAATTTTGTGAGTCCGGTGGATTGGTCAATATATATAGAATCTGAGCGTCCTTTGAGGTCTGTTTTAAATATACGAACGTCATAAAAACCCCGTAAAATCTTTTTTTCTGGAACACCCGTGGCCATGAGGGTGTCTGCATGAATAAAGAGTGAATCGTTTTCTACCAAATTAATGGCCAAGGCTCTTCGGGTGATGATGGCTGAATCTTTGGCTTTAAAAATTTCACCATAATGCCCTTTGATTAATGAATTATTGATGGAGTCTAAAATGCTAATATTGTTTGTGGCAGCAGCATATTGCCGGTTGTTTTCGAAATACAGACTGTCTCCTTCAATAATTTTTTGATCGTAAAAAATGGTTGCATTTTTTTTGAAATAGCCTTTCTCAACAGACATATCATAAAACCCTTGTTCGCATAAAATCTCATAGGTTTCTCCTACAATTCTAGATTTTCCATAGAGATAGGCATGATTGGTTTCTGTGTAATAATCAAGTTGTTGGGAGTTTACACGGTAGTCTGGATTCACTATATTGACTTCGGAGATAAAGCGATATTTTTTTTGATCCATAAAATAGGTGCCTTTGTTGCTGGTGAGGGTGGAGGTGCTGTCTACAATAACTCCTTTTGTATTGTAATATGCAATTTGTTTCGCGCGATCAAGATAGAGTGTGTCGGTTCTTAGACTGGTGTCAGGCCGTTTTAAAAAGACATTGCCCCAGGCTTTGGCTTTTTTGGTCGTGCCATCATATTCAATATAATTACAAGTCATTCGCAAACTATCTCCTTGGGTAAATACAACCGTTCCTTCGGCTTTAAAAAAATTAGATTTACCATAAAAATAAGCCCTATCCGAAACGATTAAAGCGCCTTCATGAAAAAGATGAACGCGACTTTGTTTGTCTTTAAAGAGAATATTTGCACCGGGAAATTTATTTTCATCTTGGGTGGAGCCCCCGGCTTTTTGAATTTCAATAATTTTTGCTTCTTGCGACCATGCCATGCCCAATCCTATCAGGAATAAGAACAGAACGGAAACAAAAGCGGTTGGTTTCATAGCCAAATGCTTTCTATCGGTATATGGTCTGCTTGCGATCGGGGCCTACAGAAACAATTTTAATGGGTACTTCTAGGGCCTTTTCTAAATAGTTCACATAGGCTTTGAAGGATTCTGGAAAATCTTCATAGCGGGTGAGACTGGTGAGGTCTTCTTCCCAACCTTCTAATTCCGTAAAATGAGGTTCAATGTCTTCTGTTGCAATATCATAAGGAAGGTAATCTACGTGCCCCTGTGCTGTTTTATAAGCTGTGCATACTTTGATGGTTTTAAACCCAGAAAGCACATCGCCCTTCATCATCATGAGTTGGGTCACGCCATTAATTTGTATGGCATATTTTAGTGCCACAAGATCTAGCCATCCGCAGCGGCGGGGGCGTCCGGTGGTAGCGCCAAATTCATTTCCAATCTTGGCCATTCTTTTTCCATCTTCATCAAATAACTCCGTGGGAAAAGGACCACTGCCCACCCGTGTGGCATAGGCTTTAAATATGCCAAAAACTTCTTTGATTGTGGTGGGGGCAATGCCTAGTCCCGTGCATGCTCCTGCTGCAGTGGTGGTAGAAGAGGTTACAAAAGGATAAGTGCCAAAGTCAACATCTAACAAAGAGCCTTGCGCACCTTCGGCTAAAATCTTTTTATTGCTTTTTTGCGCTTGGTGTAAATATTCTTCACTATCAACTAAATTAAAGGTTTTTAAAAAGGCAATGCTCTCAAAAAAGGCTTCTTCATATTCTTCAATATTGAAAGGAATGGAAACATTGTGAGTATCAAAAAGTGTTTTGTGTTTTTTCACTAAGCGATCATACTTTTCTTGCCAATTGGGTTGTAAAATGTCACCCACTCGAATTCCATTTCGGCCGGTTTTATCCATATAGGTTGGGCCAATTCCTTTGAGTGTTGAGCCTATTTTAGCTTTTCCCTTGGCGGCTTCGGAGGCGGCATCGAGCAAACGATGTGAGGGTAAAATCAAATGTGCTTTTTTTGATATTTTCAATTTGTTTGAAAAATCAATATTATATGCAGCCATCCCTTCAATTTCTTTTTTGAAAATCACAGGGTCAATAACCACTCCATTGCCGATGAGGTTTTCCGCTTTGGGATGAAAAATGCCTGAGGGAATGGTGTGTAGAACGTGCTTGTTGCCATCAAACTCCAGGGTGTGCCCGGCATTAGGGCCGCCTTGAAAACGGGCTATTATATCGTAAGATTGTGTGAGCACATCCACAATTTTTCCTTTTCCTTCGTCTCCCCATTGAAGACCAAGTAATAAATCTACCGCCATGCTTTTTGGATTAGATTACTTTTTTTTTGTGCCGTAAAAATATAAAGAATGATTGTTAATCTGCACATCAAAAACCTCTTCTATTGTTTTTTTTATTTCGTGTATGCGTGGGTCGCAAAATTCTTTCACTTCTCCAGTGTCTGTAAATATGATATGATCGTGTTGTCGATCAAAATATGACTTTTCGTATTGCGCTTGATTTTTACCAAATTGGTGTTTGCGAACCAATCCACAGTCCAATAACAATTCCATGGTGTTATAAAGCGTGGCCCGACTTACCCTATAATTTTTGTTTTTCATTTTAAGATAGAGCGATTCGATATCAAAATGCTCTTTACTATCATAAATTTCAAACAAAATGGCAAAGCGTTCAGGGGTTTTTCTATGACCGTGTTGGTCTAAAAATTTAACAAAAACCTCCTTTACTATTTCCTGATTTGACTTAAGGTTTATCATATCTCACAAAAATACGACATATTCCGCTATTTTCGATTGATTTTATCTATACCCTGAATGCGGTGTAAGCTTTTAATCAGTTTATTGAGAACGGTTTGATTTTTAACACTCATTTTCAATTCTCCCGTAAAATAGTTGTCTTCGGTGTCAAAATTAATTTTAGTAATGTAAACCTGTTTGTTGTCTGAAATGGTACGTGTCACTTCATTTACGAGGCCCAAGTTGTCGATACCGCTCAAATGCAGGGTTACAGGAAAATCTTCGGCAGAAGAGTCAACCCATTTGGCAGAAACAATTCGATAGGCAAAATTGGATTGTAAGGCAAGGGCATTTGGACATTCTTTTTTGTGCACTTTAATGCCTTCATTGATGGTAATAAACCCAAAAACAGCGTCGCCGGGAATAGGATTACAACAAACCGCAAAGGTATGTGCCAATGTTTGTTTTTCTTTTCCAAAAACAAGGGTGTCAAATTTTTCAGTAATCTGATCTTGCTCTTCTACATTAACCAGGTTTTGGGGTTTTTTTGAAATACGTTTTTTGAAAAAATTCAGCAGGGTGTTGTTATAAGCCGTTGCAAACTCCTTTAATTGTATGTTGGACAGGGTGCCCGAGCCCACCCGATAAAAAAGATCTTGGGCAGATTCCAATTTAAAATAGCGCATCATATAATTGATGGCTTTTTCATTGAGGTTAATTTTTAATTGCTTAAGTTTTCTGCGCAAAACTTCTTTGCCTTCTTCCACCACTTGTTTCCGTTCTTCATTAAGTGTGGCTTTAATAATGGAACGTGCTCTAGCGGTTTTGACAAAATCCAACCAGTTAGAAGACGGTTTGCTGTTTGCGGAAGTGATTACGTCTACCTGATCACCACTTTTTAGAACTTTACTCAAGGGCACCAATCGACCGTTTACACGAACGCCTCGTGTTTGTTGTCCAATTTCAGAGTGTATGGCAAAGGCAAAATCTAAGGCAGTGGCTCCTTGAGGTAAAGATTTTAAATCGCCTTTTGGAGTAAAAACAAAAATTTCTTTTGAATACAAGTTGAGTTTAAAATCTTCAACAAAATCAACAGCATTTCCTGTGTTGTTTTCCAACACCTCTTGAAGTTTATTCAGCCAATCTTCGATGCCAATGTCTTTCTGGGCCCCCTGTTTGTATTTATAATGTGCAGCATACCCTTTTTCGGCAATCTCGTGCATACGTTCTGAACGAATTTGAACTTCAACCCATTTGTTTTGTGGCCCCATAACCGTAATATGAAGTGCTTCATAACCGTTTGATTTTGGGGCTGTTATCCAATCTCTTAACCGAGTGGGATTGGGTGTAAAATGATCGGTGATGATTGAATATATTTTCCAAGCAATCAGTTTTTCCTTTGGGCGTTGTGCTTGATAAACAATTCGAACAGCAAATTTATCATAGACTTGCTCAAAGCTGATGTTTTGCTTTTGCATCTTTCTATGAATTGAATATATGGATTTAGCGCGCCCCTTTATGTCGTATTTTAAACGCTCTTTGTTTAACGCACTACGCACAAATTCTTCAAACGATTTTATATAATTGTCTTGGGCATCTTTTGAAGCTTCAACTTTTTCTTTAATGGCTTCATAGCGTAGAGTTTCAGTATATTTTAAACTGAGGTCCTCGAGTTCACTTTTGATGTTATAAAGACCAATGCGATGGGCAAGGGGGGCGTAAATATATAGTGTTTCGGAGGCAATTTTCACTTGCTTATATTCCGGCATAGCATCCATGGTTTGCATGTTGTGCAGCCGGTCGGCAATTTTGATGATGATAACCCGAATATCATCATTCAAAGTGAGGAGCATTTTTCTAAAATTTTCCGCCTGAAGCGAAATGTTTTTGTCTTTTTTGAGGTGTGAAATTTTGGTTAGTCCATGAACAATTTTGGCAACGGTATTGCCCATCATTCGCTCAATGTCTTCTAGCGTAATGGCACTGTCTTCTACCACATCATGCAGCAAAGCAGCGGCAATAGAAGTGGCGTCTAAACCAATTTGTTGTGCCACAATCTTGGCCACACTAATGGGATGAAAAATATAGGCCTCCCCAGATTTTCTGCGTTGGTCTTTATGTGCCTCTACGGCCACATCAAAAGCACTACGAATCAGTTTTTTGTCTTCTTGCGACAAACTTTGATAACTGATGCGCAGCAGTTCTTTGTATTGCTTGGCAATCTCTTTTTTTTCTATTTCTTCTTCGATCAACATAGTACTCCCTTGCTCAAATTTACAAAGAATCCTTTAGCAAACCATTTTTACTTAAGGCTTCATACATCAAAATTCCAGCCGAAACGGATAGATTTAAAGAATCTATATCGGTTGCCATTGGAATTTTAATAATATCTGTGGCTTGTGTTAACCACATAGGACTTACACCACGGTCTTCGCTTCCCACCACTAGTGCACAGGGAAGGGGATAGTCATAGGACATACTGGATGTATAGTTGTCAGCCAAGGCTGCAGTGGCTACAGTAAAATGATGTTCTTTTAAAAAAGAAAGAATTTCTGCTGCGCTAGATACAGCAATAGGCATAAAAAATAGTCCGCCCAAACTAGAACGAATCACGTTAGGGTTATACAAATCGGTTTTAGGATCTGCAATCAGAATAGCATCCCATCCCAATCCTGCTGCGGTTCGTAAAAGCGCCCCAATATTTCCCGGTTTTTCGGCTCCTTCTACCACCATAACCAATGATTTTGAAGAAATTTTAAGAGCCTCAAGCGGGTGTTCTTTCTGAATTCCTAGGGCCACCATTTGGATGGTGTTCGAACGCATAGCCACTTTGTTCAGAAGTGAGGCTGGCAGTTCATATTGTTTACCTCCTGTTTGATTAAAAATTTGTTTTGTATTGGAATCTAATACAACATCTTCTTGTATATAGAAAGCTTCAAGGATATAGCCTGCTGCAATGGCACGCAAAATTTCTCTTTCGCCTTCTACCACAAAGCGCCCACTTTCCTTTCGATATTTTGATTTTTGCAGTAGTTTTTGGAGGCGTTTTATTTCTGGATTTTGTGGACTGCTTAGGCGCATGAAATTTTTATACCAAGGTAGCGTTTTCTACACAATTATTGTATCGCCTCCACATTTTATTTTTAGTGTTCTACCAAAAATCCAACCAAATCAGAATATCTTTTTATTCCCTTTTTTTGACCGTTTGCTTTTAAAAATTGATGATAGAATTGTTTGAAAAAAGGTTCTAAGGGGTTTTCGAATTGTTTCCAAAATGTAGCCAAACGTTCAAAATTTCTCAATAATCCGGGTTTCATTTGTTGTCTTATTTCTTTGGCTGCTTCTTGATTCAACCGATACAAATCAGAATAAAGATACCGTACGGCAAACGAATGCGCGGCATAGCGTAAATAGGTGTCTGGGTGATTGGCTAGGGTGTAGTAGGCCATAAAATTGGCTTCATCTTCGGCGGCAATGCCCCACTGGTGTGCCATTTCATGCGCGGCGGTAGTCACAAAACCCAAAGGGGGTTGAAGGCTGTTGGTTTGTGATTCCAATGTAAAGGGATTCAGATAACCGCCATAGCCAGCATAGCTTAAGGGGAGACTCCACAAACTTGTTTTGCCTTTAGGGAAACATTTTTTGGGGGCTTTAAAAGGGACGTTATAATTTTCTTGAATAAGCTCCATCAGTTGTTTTTTGGAATAGGGTGGCAGTACAGCCACACTGTCTGAGGCGCTCAAGCGTTGGTGTAATTGATGGGTCTGATTCAGATGGTAGTGTAAGGTTTTTATTAGGCTTTCTTCCGAGTACTTCAAAGAGAAATTCATTTTTTGATGGAGGGGAATACGAAAATAATTGAGTCCCCAATTCAAATAGAATAAAAAATGAAAGAGCGAAACTATAAGGATTAGGTTTGAAAAAACCCACCCCCACCAATGTGGTTTGTATTTCAGGTAGTGAAAGAATTGATATATAAAATAGACAATTACTATAGCATAAAGAAGATCGCCCACAGAGAATGGAAATATTCCAAAGAAATGACTTTCTACTCCAAATAACAGAGGGTAGATACGTGAACTGTAATGGGTTTCAACCCACTCAGGATGATCCCGAAGAATACGTAAACAAAATAATTGAAGGACCAAAAAAACAAGCCACGGTAGCGGTTTTTGAGAAGTGTAAAAAAACCTCGAGCGCATGGCTTGGCGTTGGGTTATTCGTTCACAGCTCCAACCACTTCCACTTCAAATATCAAATCTGATTGTGGAGGAATAGGTCCGCCACCCTGCGCTCCATAAGCTATTGTATAGGGTAAAAAAAGTGTGGCTTTATCACCAATATTCAACAAACGGAGCCCTTCTTTGAAACCTTCAATAAGTTGGGCATCGGGATCAACAGGCGCGGGTAGTGGGATATATTGCCCCGCCATTTTTCTGTTTTCATTCACCATATCATAGGCTTCTGCCACACTCAAAAGACTGGTGTCTAAAAGGGTGCCATCAACAAAATATACAGCATAATGAACCTCCACTGCTTTTTGGGTATTCACAGCGGCGCCTTTGCCTTTCTCAGTGATGAGGTATTGCAATCCGCTGCTAGTGGTTTTAGACATTGGCTTAAGGCGTTCAAATGCAGCTACTTTTTCAGCTTGAATTTGAGCTCTATTGGCAGCTCGCGCTGCCTCTGCTTCTTTTTTAGCTTCGAAATGTGAAGCAAATAATTTGGGTGCGTCAAATTTTTTGGCCTCTTTTCCTTTTCGAATGATTTCAATGGTTTTGATGGTGTCGTTTTGTGCGATGCTGTCCACCACATTTTGTCCTTCCACCACGTGGCCAAAAACGGTGTGTTTGCCATCCAACCAAGGTGTCGCTTTATGGGTAATAAAAAACTGACTTCCATTGGTGCCGGGTCCGGCATTGGCCATTGATAAAATGCCTGGCCCACTGTGTTGCAAATCTGTAATTTCATCTTCAAATTGATAGCCTGGGCCTCCCGAACCTGTTGCTGTGGGGTCGCCCCCTTGAATCATAAAATCGGCAATAACGCGGTGAAAAAGAATGCCGTCGTAATATTTTTTACCTTTGTAAGCGCCATCAACCATGGGGTTAGTCCCTTCACTAAGGGATACAAAATTGGCTACTGTGAGAGGCGTTTTTTCACTTTCTAACTTTAAAAGAATATTGCCTTTGTTTGTTTCTATAGAAGCAAAGAGACCATTCTCTAGGTCTGGATATTGCGATTTGCATTGCATGAGAAGTATTGCCAGGGGTAGCCAAGCTAAATAATGAAGTTTCATGAGCTATTGGGTTTGTTTTTTAATGATTGTATCTAGGCTAATTTCAAATCGAAGGGGTTGGTTAATG
>CAZTYX010000048.1:0-11968 GCA_964617385.1 uncultured Flavobacteriaceae bacterium
GGGTGGGCTACAGTTGGATTGACACTTTGAAAGCGCTTGTGAATGAGAAAATCACTGATGAGCAAATGGAAAATGCACATTACCGTTTTCCGACCCAAACCCCTCAAAACAAAGAAGAGTTTTATTACCGCACCATTTTTGAAGAACATTTTCCTAGTGAGGCGGCAGCTTTAAGTGTGCCTTCTGTGCCCTCAGTAGCCTGTTCCACTCCAGTGGCTTTGGCTTGGGATGAGGCCTTTAAAAATCAAAACGACCCTAGCGGAAGAGCGGTAGCCAAAGTGCATCAAAAATCATATTAAAAACGACTTTATAATTATCTTGAAAAAAAGCTCCTTTTGGAGCTTTTTTTCTACAATAAAGTGTTAATAACTTCGTCGTTAAAACAAGCTATAAAGGCTTAATGCCACTAGGCTTATCTGTATATTTGTAAGACGCCCTAACCAAGACTAAAAACAAACAAAAGATGAGCGAAAATAATCCTCAAAAACAATATTCTGCAGATAGTATTCAGGCCTTAGAAGGAATGGAACACGTGCGTATGCGACCCTCCATGTATATTGGAGATGTTGGTGTGCGTGGTTTGCATCATTTGGTATATGAAGTTGTTGATAATTCTATTGACGAAGCCCTTGCTGGCCATTGTGATACCATATCGGTAACCATTAATGAAGATAATTCTATTACTACCACAGACAACGGACGTGGTATTCCCGTGGGGATGCATAAAAAAGAAGGTGTTTCTGCCCTTGAAGTGGTGATGACTAAAATTGGTGCTGGAGGTAAATTTGATAAAGATTCCTACAAAGTTTCGGGGGGGCTACACGGCGTTGGTGTGTCCTGTGTGAATGCCTTATCAGAATCTTTGACAGCCACTGTATACAGAGAAGGAAAAATTTGGGAGCAACAATATGAAAGAGGGAAACCTCTTGCCCCCGTGGCAGCAACAGGTGACGCCTCCAAAACAGGAACGGTAGTTACCTTTAAACCCGATCCAGAAATATTTAAGCAAACCTTAGAATACAGTTATGATACTTTAGCACTTAGGATGCGTGAGTTGGCCTATTTAAATAAAGGCATTACGATTGTGATTACTGATTTGCGTAACAAAGACGAAAAAGGAGAACCCCTATCTGAAACATTTCATTCAGAAGAAGGTTTGGTTGAATTTATTCACTTTTTAGACGAGACGAGAGAATCCATCATTGGGGACGTTATCGCTATGGAAGGGGAGAAGTCGGGCATTCCTGTGGAGGTGGCCATGATTTACAACACTTCTTTTTCAGAAAATTTGCACTCCTATGTAAATAATATTAATACTCATGAAGGTGGTACACACCTCTCTGGTTTTAGGAGAGGTTTAACGACTACTCTTAAGAAATATGCGGATCAATCGGGGATGTTGGATAAACTCAAATTTGATATTTCTGGTGATGATTTTAGAGAAGGACTCACAGCAATTATATCTGTAAAAGTTGCCGAGCCTCAATTTGAAGGGCAAACCAAAACCAAATTAGGAAATAGAGAAGTTACGGCCGCTGTGTCTCAAGCTGTTTCGGATATGCTCGAGAGTTATTTAGAGGAACACCCCAACGACGCCAAAACGATTGTTCAGAAAGTTATTTTAGCAGCGCAAGCCCGTCATGCAGCTCGAAAAGCTCGTGAAATGGTACAACGCAAAACAGTTATGAGTGGTGGAGGGTTGCCAGGAAAACTTTCCGATTGCTCCGAGCAAGACCCTGTGCAATGCGAAGTTTTTCTTGTTGAGGGAGATTCGGCTGGAGGTACAGCCAAACAAGGAAGAGACCGTAAGTTTCAAGCCATTTTGCCTTTAAGAGGAAAAATTTTGAATGTTGAAAAAGCTATGCAGCACAAGGTTTTTGAAAATGAAGAAATTCGAAATATCTATACTGCTCTTGGTGTCACCATTGGTACAGAAGAAGACAGCAAGGCGCTGAATCTCGAAAAATTACGCTATCATAAAATTGTAATTATGTGTGATGCCGATGTGGACGGAAGCCATATTGCAACACTAATTTTAACATTTTTGTTTCGCTATATGCGTGAACTTATTGAATCAGGGTATGTCTATATTGCCACCCCACCGCTCTATTTGGTTAAAAAAGGCGCCAAAAAAGAATATGCTTGGAATGATGATCAACGTGAGCGCATTTTGCAAGAATATGGACAAGGGGCTAGTGTGCAGCGCTATAAAGGGTTAGGAGAGATGAATGCTGAGCAACTTTGGGACACCACCATGAACCCAGAGCAACGCACGCTTAGACAAGTTACCATTGACAATGGAAGTGAAGCCGATCGTATTTTTTCTATGCTAATGGGCGATGAAGTTCCTCCCCGAAGAGAATTTATTGAGAAAAATGCCGTTTATGCCAATATTGACGCCTAAATCCAGTCAATTTACGGTTTCCTTACAATGATTTTCTTTGTACTTTGCGACGATTTTAGAAACCACGCTATTTAATTAAATAAATACAACATGAAAGTAACAATTGTGGGCGCTGGAAATGTGGGCGCTTCTTGTGCAGAATATATTGCCTTAAAACGAATTGCTAGCAAGGTCGTTCTTCTTGATATTAAAGAAGGCTTTGCAGAGGGAAAAGCTTTAGATCTTTATCAAACTGCTACAACCCTCGGTTTTAATACCGCTCTTGAGGGTGTAACGAATAACTATAAAGCCACAGCAGGCAGTGATGTGGTAGTAATCACATCGGGAATTCCTCGAAAACCAGGTATGACACGAGAAGAACTTATCGGAATTAATGCCGGTATTGTTAAGAGTGTTTCTGAAAATATCTTAGAACATTCACCCAACGCAATCATTGTGGTGGTTTCGAATCCAATGGACACCATGACCTATTTAGCGTTAAAAGCAACAGGACTTCCCAAAAACCGAATTATTGGAATGGGTGGTGCTTTAGACAGCTCTCGATTTAAAACGTATTTATCTCTTGCCCTTAAAAAACCAGCCAATGACATTCATGGGATGGTTATAGGAGGCCACGGAGACACCACGATGATTCCTCTTACACGTTTGGCAAGCTATAATGGTGTTCCTGTAAATCAATTTTTGTCTTCCAAAGAACTTGAACAGGTGGCAGCCGACACTATGGTTGGCGGGGCAACGCTCACAAAACTCTTAGGTACTTCCGCTTGGTATGCTCCTGGAGCTTCAGTAGCTTATTTGGTTGACAGTATTCTAAACGATCAAAAGCGGATGATTCCTTGTTCGGTTTACTTAGAAGGAGAATATGGACAAAACGACATCTGTATTGGTGTGCCCGCCATAATTGGCAGTAAAGGCGTGGAGTCCATTGTTTCGCTGGAGTTGGATGCCGCTGAGCAAGAAAAATTCAGTCAAAGCGCTGCCGCTGTACGAAACATGAATGACGCCCTCCAAACCGTACTATAATCTATACATATGAAAACACAATGAGAGTTGTTAAATCATATGTTTAATCCTATATTTGCACGCCTTTAATGGTGCTTAAAACTAAAACTATGCAGAACAACGCCTTAGTTAGAATTTTCGGAATTCTATTTGCTATTGTCAGTATTTATCAACTTTCATTTACGTTTATTACCAGTCAACAGGAGCAAAAGGCAGAGGCCTTTGCTGTTCAACAAGTTTCCGATAGCACACCAAACCATCTCGAAGAAAGAGAGCGTGTGGCTTTTAATTATCTCGATTCACTTGGTGGCACTTCCTTATATGGTTTCACTACCTATAATGAGGCGAAAGGAAAAGAATTGAACAAAGGGCTTGACCTCAAAGGGGGAATAAATGTAATTCTTCAAATTTCAATAAAAGACATATTGAAAGGTTTGGCAGAAAATTCTAAAAACCCTGTTTTTAACCAGGCTTTGGATGACGCCGACAAACTTCAAAAAACAAGTGATGTTCCTTATATAGAGTCTTTTTTCACAGCCTTTGATGCCATTAAAGGGACTACTACTTTAGCCTCTCCCGATATTTTTGCTAATAGAACCTTAAGTGATGAGATTACTTTTGATTTATCTGATGCGCAAACACAAGTTGTTTTAAGAAGAAAAATTGATGAATCAATTATTTCTGCTTTTGAAGTTTTGCGTAAACGTATCGATAAGTTTGGTGTAACACAACCCAACATTCAACGTTTGGGTAACTCTGGGCGAATTTTGGTAGAATTACCTGGCGCAAAAGATGTTGAACGTATTCAAAACCTTTTGCAAAGCACTGCTCAATTGGAGTTTTGGGAAACTTTTAAAAGCGATGAAATTGCAGGCTATTTAATGCAAGCCAATGAAGTGGCTAAAAAAGCGTTTGAAAAAGAAGCAAAAACAGTTGCCGCTAATGAGGAAGAAACTGAAAGTTCTGAAATTGATGATCTTTTGGCTGATATTGCCACAGCAGATTCTACAGATGTAGCCAGTCAAAATCCTTTACTAGATCTTATTCGTGGCTATGGTTTTCAAGGCGGTCCAGTGATTGCTCAATTTGCTGTGAAAGACCAAGAAAAAGTGATGGCCTATCTCAACGACCCCGAAGCTAGAAAAACATTACCCACCCAATATCGCTATACAAAATTTGTATGGGGCAAACCTGCACCCAATAGTGAAATCTCAGATTTATACGCTCTACAATCAAACCGCAACAATGAAGCACCCTTGAGTGGTGGTGTTGTGGTTGATGCGATACAATCATACAATCAAGTGGGATTACCATCGGTATCGATGCAAATGAATGCCTCAGGTGCTCGCACTTGGGAAAACATGACCGGTAAGGCTTTCAGAGAAGGAGGTTTTATAGCCATTGTTTTGGATGATGTTGTATATTCTGCACCTGGAGTGACTAACGGAGCTATTGCGGGTGGCCGTTCTGAAATTACAGGCGACTTTAGTTTAAATGAAGCCATTGACTTAGCGAATGTATTACGTGCAGGAAAACTGCCTGCTTCTGCAGAAATTATCCAATCTGAAATTGTTGGGCCTTCGCTCGGAAAAGAAGCTATTCAAGCGGGTATATATTCTTTTGCTATTGCCTTGCTTATTGTGTTGCTTTGGATGATGTTTTATTATGGCTTCTCAGGCCTTTTTGCAGACATTGCCTTGTTACTTAATATTCTATTCATCTTCGGTATTTTGGCCGGACTAGGGGCTGTATTAACATTACCTGGAATTGCTGGTATTGTATTGACCATAGGGATGTCGGTAGATGCCAACGTACTTATTTTTGAGCGTGTTCGTGAAGAATTGAAGAAAGGCAAAGGCTTGCGTAAATCTATAGCTGATGGCTTTAGTAATGCATTATCTTCTATTTTGGATGCCAACATCACTACAGGTTTAACGGCACTTATCTTATTTATTTTTGGTACGGGGCCTATTAAGGGGTTTGCTACCACACTTCTAATTGGTATCGCAACTTCTTTGTTTTCCGCTATATTCATCACGCGTTTGTTGATTGATGCAAAAAGCAGTAAGTCAAATAGTATAACATTCTCAACGAAGCTTACCCAAAATTTATTTTCAAACCTAAGCCTTGTGTTTTTAGGTAAAAGAAAAATAGCTTATGCTTTTTCTACCATACTTATTTTGGTCAGCTTAGCCTCTCTGACATTCCAAGGGCTTAATCAGGGTGTTGATTTTGTTGGTGGGCGTTCTTACGTGGTACGCTTTGAAAATCCTGTGAGTGCCAATGAAATTGGTAGTGTGTTAAATAACACTTTTGGTAGCGCTGAAGTCAAAACTTTCGGACAACAAAATCAATTAAAAGTCACAACCAAATACAAGGTGGATGTGGAAGGTATTGCAGTGGACAACGAAATACAAAATAAAATGTATTCTAGTTTGTTACCCTATCTACCAGACGGCTATTCCTTTGAAGAATTTGTGAATGGTAGTGCTGAAAAAACAGTTGGAATAATGTCTTCCATTAAGGTAGGGCCAACCATTGCTGATGATATTAAGAAGAATTCATTCTTAGCTGTTATTGGTTCTTTAGTGGTGGTATTTCTTTACATACTTTTCCGCTTTAGAAAATGGCAATTTTCTTTGGGCGCTGTAACGGCGGTTTTCCATGATGTACTTATCGTTCTTGGAATATTTTCACTCACCTATAAGATCATGCCCTTTAATATGGAAATTAACCAAGCATTCATTGCCGCAATTTTGACCGTAATTGGATATTCCTTAAACGATACGGTGGTTGTTTTTGACCGTATTAGAGAATACCTAAACGAACAAAGCCAATGGAAACTCAATGATGTGGTAGACAGTGCCTTAAATAGTACTTTAAGTAGAACTTTAAACACCTCATTGACTACCTTATTAGTGCTGTTGGCCATCTTTATTTTTGGTGGTGATTCTATTCGAGGTTTTATGTTTGCACTTATTGTAGGGGTAATTGTTGGAACGTATTCATCCGTGTTTATTGCTACTCCGGTGATGTTTGACACACAAAAAGATAAGGAGAAAAACAACTAAAAGCTTTATTTTCTCACCGTTATATCATCTACTAATCAAAGGGATTTCGTAGAACGCTTTGCAGGTGCGCCAAGTGATGTTCACCATGCCAAGCATATAGGGCTAAAACAGTGTCTAAGGGATAGTGTTTCTCTCGTTCGGGATGAAAATAGCTTCTTTGAAAATCCTCTTCGGATAGTGATTGAAAGAATAGAACCCAGCGTTGATGAAGTGCTTTCAATAGGGACACACTAACCCTCACATTGGAGGAAATTCCATCGGTGGTATGTGCCCAATTATTTTCGTGATAGTCTTTTATATGAGGAATATCTTCCAAAAGTGCATGTTTGCAACGCAAAAAGCTGTGCATGTGGCTATCGGCTAAATGGTGAATTACTTGTGCGGCAGTCCAACCTTCAGGTCGGTAGCGTTTAGTAAGCAGCGATTCAGGAAATGTATTCATAAGAGCTTCTAACTGTTTAGGAAAGGAAATCAAGCTTTTCAACGCTTTAGCTCTGTTTTCTTTATCGAGTTGGGTTTGCCAAACAAAACGACCAATAGGGTATTGCAAAGAATCTATTTCGCTCATTCGATAATTTTAATTTGATATCCATTTTCAATTCGAAAGGTTTTGGCTTGACCACCCAAAAGCTCAAGAACAAATTTTGCTGGTATTTCAGAATTTATGTTGTCAAGACTGTTGGGCGGGGCATTTTCCACAATTTTAAAGATGGTTTGTGTTTCATCTATAAACAGAATGTCTAATGAAAGAGGCGTATTTTTCATATAGAAGGATCTTGGTTGAGCTTCAGAAAAGACAAACAACATTCCTTGATTTGGATCCATTTCTGTACGATACATCATGCCCGTTTGGCGTTCATAATCGGTGGTTGCCAATTCTATGTCTAGCTTAACAACACTGTCTTTTTGCTGATTTAAAAGAATAATTTCAGCTTCTTTTTGGAATCCTATGGATTGGGTAGCAATTTTTTTGGGTGTTGTTTCACACATAATGAGACTGAGGGGTAATAGCCAAATGAGAAGTTGTTTGATCATTTGCTAAGGGATGTGGCATTTATTGAACGTATCATAAAATAAAGTCCTAATAAAATGACTGGGATACTAAGCCACTGTCCTGTGGAAAGCAAAGGCAACACCTCCTCAAAGCCACCTTGACTAGCTTTCATAAATTCCACCAAAAATCGGATCGTGAAAGCCCCCGTAAAATAAGCGCCAATTAAAAAACCTTTTTTCTGACCATAGCCTTTATTGTATAGTGATCGTAGCAAAATAAAAATGATGAAATAGCCCAAAGCTTCATAGAGTTGGGCGGGATGTCTGGGAAGTGTGTCTCCGTTGTTGAGAAAGACCACGCCAAAATTAGAGCCGGTATATTTTCCTACAATTTCAGAATTAAAAAAGTTTCCTATACGCACAAAACTGGCACCAATAGCAACTGGAATAGCAACGCGATCGAGAATCCACAACATGGATTTGTATGTATATTTTCGTTGGTATAGAAAAAGCCCTATGAGCACCCCAATAACAGCACCATGACTGGCTAAACCTCGGAAACCAATAAATTTGTAGCCTTCCGCTGTTTCTCTGATGGGTAATAGTATTTCCATGAGGTGATTTTGATAGTAATCCCAGCTATAAAAGAAAACATCCCCTAATCGCGCGCCCAAAAACACCGATATAATCATGTAGATAAATATGTTTTCAATGTGGGATATGTCCACCTTTTCTTTTTCGTATATTTTTTTAAGAAGATAGTAGCCAAGTGCAAAAGCACAAACAAACATTAGGCTGTAGATATGAATACCAAATGAACCGATTTTGAAAAGGGTTTCACTAGGTGCCCAATCTATTTTTAGGAAGTGCATCATTTCAAATTGATTTCCCCGCTAATGTAATTAAAATTTAAAAGACTTTTAAGGCACTGGGTCATAACCTTTGCCGCCCCAAGGATGGCATTTAGCTAAGCGTTTTAAGGTGAGCCAGCCACCTTTTAAAACACCGTGTTTTTGAAGGGCCTCAATGCCATATTGGGAGCAGGTGGGTTGAAATCGGCAACTAGGAGGGAGCAGGGGAGAGAGCAAGATTTGATAGGCTTTAAATAGCAAGATGAACGGAAAAGCGAATGCCTTCTTAAGCATTTTATAAAATCGTGTAGTTGCTGTCTTCTGCTTTATCATTGATTTGGATGCCCAAACTATTCAGGGCTTCTCTAATTTGATCTGCTGTGGCAAAATCTTTGTTTTCACGAGCGTTGTTTCTCAATTTTAAGAGTAAATCAATAGTGCCATGAAGCGTGTCGTTTTCTTTATCAGAGTTGTTTTGCTGGGGTGTTTCTAGTCCTAAAACATCAAAAATAAAAGCGTCTAATTTTGTTTTTAAGTTCTTTTTAGTGGCTTTGTCAATCGTTGCTTTTCCTTGTTGTACTGCAACAATATATTTCACCGCTTCAAAAAGATGTGCAATGAGTTGTGGACTGTTAAAATCATCATTCATTGCTGAATAGCATTGAGCTTCCCAAGCCGTAAAATCAAAATCTGATGTGCCGCTTACTTCTAATTTTTCCAGAGCTTGATAGCCATCAATGAGTCTGAAGAATCCTTTTTCAGAGGCTAACAAGGCATTTTCGCTAATGTCAACAATACTCCTGTAGTGGGCCTGTAACAAGAAAAACCGAACCACTTCGGCGCTGTAGGCCTTCGAGAAGAGGTTGTTTTTACCACTAAAAATTTCTTTAGGGAGTATATTATTTCCGGTTGATTTAGCCATTTTTTTACCGTTTAGGGTAAGCATATTGGCATGTAGCCAATAATTTACAGGATTCTTTCCAGTGGCTGCTGTTGCTTGTGCTATTTCACATTCATGATGTGGAAATTTTAAGTCCATACCCCCACCATGTATATCAAACTGTTCGCCTAAATATTTGGTACTCATTACTGTACACTCCAAATGCCACCCAGGAAAACCATCGCCCCATGGCGAAGGCCAGCGCATGATGTGTTCAGGTTCAGCTTTTTTCCAAAGTGCAAAATCTTGTGGATTTTTTTTGTCACTTTGGCCATCCAATGCCCGTGTGTTGTGAATTAAATCTTCTATTTTTCTTTTGCTTAAGATGCCATATTCATAGGCATCATTAAATTTTAGGACATCAAAATATACGGATCCATTCACTTCATAGGCATACTCATTTTCTAAAAGCACTTTGATCAATTCAATTTGCTCAATAATATGTCCAGTGGCTGTAGGTTCAATACTAGGAGGAAGGGTATTAAACTGCGCTAATATATTGTGAAAATCCACTGTGTAGCGTTGCACCACTTCCATTGGTTCGATGGCTTCTAAACGTGCTTTCTTGGAAATACGATCCTCGCCTTCATCGGCATCGTTCTCGAGATGCCCAGCATCGGTAATGTTCCTAACATAGCGCACTTTATAGCCTAAATGAAGTAAATAACGATAAATAAGGTCAAATGAAATAAACGTTCTACAATTGCCTAAATGCACGTTGCTGTATACGGTGGGGCCACATACATAAAGCCCAACGTGAGGCGGCTCAAGAGGAGAGAATTTTTCTTTTTGCCCCTTTAAGGAATTAAATACTTTAAGTTGCGTTTGCATTAAAATTCCGTGTCTATTTGGATGTATTTAAGAAACTCTTGTTTACGTTCGGGGTTTTGAAAAGCTCCTCCAAACTCACTTGTTATGGTACTGCTACTAATATCACTAATGCCTCTTGAGTTCACGCACAAATGTTTAGCGTCAATGACACAGGCAACATCTTTTGTTTTTAAAATGCGTTGCATTTCTTGTACAATTTGTAACGTGAGTCGTTCCTGAACTTGAGGTCTTTTAGCATAATATTCTACTATGCGATTCATTTTGGAGAGCCCTACCACGGTGCCATTTGAAATGTAAGCTAAGTGGGCTTTTCCAACTATGGGTAGCAAATGGTGTTCACAGGTAGAGTAGAGGGTAATGTTTTTTTCGACCAACATCTCACCATATCGATAGCTATTCTTAAAGGTTGAAGCCTTTGGCATTTTATCGGGATGTAGGCCCCCAAATATTTCTTTTACATACATTTTAGCCACTCGCAAAGGAGTTCCTTTTATGCTGTCATCATTCAAATCCATGCCCAGAATTTGAAGTATATCTTTCACCTTTTGTTGGATTAAGACTATTTTTTCGTCATCACTGCGTTCAAAAGCATCTTTCCGCAAGGGTGTAATCGCCGAGCTGGAGTGGTGATCATCACCCATTTGATCTACTGTTTGCGTGATAATTTTTTCTAGTTTCATAGCACTAAATCAAACCACAAATATACTACATTCTCCCAAGTTTGGAAAGGGAGTCTGCTGCCTTAGAGTTTGATATTGTAGCTCATCACAAATTGAGTGATGTTTTCGAATAAATTATAACTGTCTTTGAGCCCTTGATCGAATAGATTATATTGAGTGTTTTGCTGTTGAAACACCAAAGCCAAGTTTAACGTTTTATTGCCAAAATCAAGTCCGATTCCTGAAGTGAATCCCGTGTTTGCATCCTTAATTTGCTGTAAGGCTGATTGATAGCTAAAAAAACCGCCCCGCAAACTAATTCTTTTTAAACGATATTCTGCTCCAACACGTAATTGTTGAGTGCGCTGAAAACGATTATTTATGGATTGATTAAGTTCGTTAAAGTAATTGCTGTTTTGTTGGTCAGAAAAACGAATGTTTTGAAAATTTTGGGTGCTGTAATCTACACTAACTAAACCATTTTTTCCGAAAACATAAGCAAAGCTAGCCGTTAATTTAGCAGGGAGTTTGAGTTGATAAGGCTCGTATAAATTAGTGTATTCTGGAGCTACAATGTCTTTATAAGGTACTCCAGAAACGTAATGTTCTGTGGCAATATATTGTTGCAATTCTTCACGCATTTCCAGCCATTGTGGACTGTCATAGGAAAACCCAAGGCGTACTTTATCAATCGTATAAAGGGCTCCCAATTGCATCGAAAAACCATCACCATAGGAATACAATTCGTTATCAAATGAAATTTTGGTGACGTTAGAATCGGCATTGTAGTTGGATTCATTTAGACTTTCAAATTTGCGGTGATCCAATGTGTGCCAGTTGATATTGGCACCCAAATAGAGGTTGTCTTTATAAACGCTTCCCACATTAAAACTGAATTTTCTGTGATACCCCGTTTCTTTCAAATAATAATCATGAAACAAATTGGAATATAGGGCATTGGAGTTATAGGTGTTATTCTCTGATGTGGCTGTATCCGGATTTATTACATAGCTATGAAAACCTAAAAAAGCCTGTTGTGCGCCATAACCATAGATTTCACCCAATTCACTGTAGGCATTTGTGATACTTTCATTTTCAAATAACTCAATCTGGCCTAAACCAATACCATTGGCATAGTGAAGAAAATAATTATCCAATCCGTTTTGTGAATTGTTGCCTTGTGCGTTGTATTGATGGTCAAAATTATTGATTTTATG
>CAZTYX010000049.1:0-11848 GCA_964617385.1 uncultured Flavobacteriaceae bacterium
ACCGATTTTTGTTATAAAGAGACCGTAGAACAAACCGTTGCCTTTATCAAAAATCATTTAAGTGATGAATTTGGAGGTGTCTTTAGTGCCCTTGATGCCGACAGTCAAAATGAGCAAGGACAATTGGAAGAAGGAGCTTATTATATCTGGACGCCCAATGAACTAAAATCCCTTTTAAAAGATGATTTTCCACTTTTTGCGGCCTACTATCAGGTGAATGAAAACGGCTATTGGGAAAAAGGAAAATATGTGTTGTTTCGGGCAGCCACAACCCAAGCGTTTTGCGAACAACATAAGTTGACACTCCCCACCTTTCAAAAAAAACTTGAGCAATGGCAATCTATATTGAAAAAAGCAAAAAAGAACAGGCCCTTTCCTCACCTCGACGATAAGCAAATCTGCTCATGGAATGCAATGGTTTGCTCTGGTCTTCTAACGGCTGCTCGTTGCTTTTCCAACCTTGAATATGCCACAATGGCGCAAAAGCATTTAGATTTTATAACTCAAAAATTTGTGCGCTCTAACGGACAACTATGGCGCATTCATAAAAACAATGTTTTACAAGGAGACGGTCTTTTAGAAGATTACGCTCATCTCATTAAATTATTTATAAATGCCTACGAAACCTTTTTTGAAGATATTTACCTAACCAAAGCCACTACATTAACAACCTATGTATTAGATCATTTTTTTGATTCCAAAAACGGTTTTTTTAACACTAATGAAAAAACAAAATCATTGCCCTGGAATCAATCCATCGATTTGGAAGACAACGTGATTGCCTCTGCCAATGCTGTGATGGCAACAAATTTATGGCAATTAGCAACACACCTTGGCCAGCCCACATGGAGAAAAAAGGGGTTAGAAATGCTGTCGATGATGCATGAAAATATTTTAAGCTATCCGAGAAGCTACAGTTATTGGTGGCAATTTGCCCTTTGGGTTACAGAAAAATCGGTTGAGATTGCCGTGGTAGGACCCAATTATAAAAATGTATTGGCGCAGCTGCAGCAACACCCCTTTCCGTTGGTTCAATGGGCAGGCGCTGCACAAGCTACCGCACATCCACTTTTGCAACAACGCGGTGTGGAGGGAAAAACCTTAATTTATTTTTGTCAAGAGCAACACTGTGAACAGCCAGAAGAAGATTGGAAAGTCGTTTGGGGCAAGTTGGATGCCCTTATCCATTAATTTTTAGCCTTCGGCGGTGTGACCATAAAAGCCTTGAGATAAAAAGGTTCAAAATAGGCCACGTCTTCAAACTGCTTTTCTTGAAACGCTTTATATGCCAAACTTACCATTGCTTGGGATGAAGGATAGTCAAAATCAGAAAGAAAATCCAATTTCTTATTGTTGCAAAGAGCTCTAAATTTATGGGCCCCTTCGCCAAAAACAAGCGCTGTTTGATTTCCCAAATGAGCTGCAAAAGAATGTGGTTCTAGCACCTCTGCCCAAGTGGGTTTAACCGTATTTCCTTGTGCGTTAAAAATAGCTGTATATACTTCCATCCGGCGGGCATCTAACATCGGGATGAGCCATTGCCCTTGATCCAAATGAGGCTGCACCATTGTTTCTAAGGTGTTTATACCAATTAAGGGTATTGATAAAGCATAACAAAGTCCTTTGGCGGCAGCCACGCCAATGCGTAAGCCGGTGTATGATCCCGGACCCTTACTTACTGCCACAGCCTCTAGATTTTCAAGTTTTTCTGAGGCTGTTTTAAATAAATTTTCAATAAATGGGTGCAATTGTTCTGCATGGCTATAATGTGGTGTTGCCATTTCTTTAACCGCCACAATTTCTCCCGCTCTTGCAAGAGATACCGAACAATTTTTGGTGGCCGACTCAATGTGTAGTATCAATGCCATGGTGCAACAAAAATAACAAACCTTAACTAAAGATAGTTTAGGGTCTTAGTTGTACAGGTAGACCAAAATAAAATTCAAGAATTTTGAGTTTGAAGATATAATCAAATTTGGCACGTATTGCCTCCGAAACAGATGCCTCATAGCGTTGTTTGGATTGAATAAATTCAAAAGAATTGATAGCCCCAGCTGCCAATCGATCGGTAGCATTCGTATAGGCTTGCTCTCGAGCCAAACGGGTCACTTGAGCAGCTTCATACACCTTATAAGCCCCTCTAGTACTATTGTAGGCTTGGTTAATGGTGTTTTCTAAGTTTAATTTTTCTTGATCCAATTGATTGGTTAACCGTTCCAAATTGATTTGACTGCGTGTGATGCGATTACGCACCGCATTACGATTAAAAACAGGAATGCTCAATTGCAATCCAAAATTATGACCATCATACAAGTTCCACTGATTAAAAAACGAATCAGGACCTACTACTTCTGTTAGTGGCACTTTCGTTAACACCGCTTCACCAGTTGATTCTAAAAATCCAATGGGTTGTGTGCTAAATTGACCGTTGGGCATCCGTCTGTCGCTATATGAAATACGTGTGCTGTAACTATAAAACCCTGACAATGATGGCATTTGATCTGCTTTGGCTAGTTTGATGTCGGCTTGAGCAATGTCTACATTGGTGTTGGCAATTTGGATATCGTTTCTAAAGGTTAATGCTTTTTCATAAATCTCTTTTGGGGCTTTAGTCATAATTTCAGAGAAAGGCACTTCAAGGTCTTCCAGCTTAATATCAAAATTTTCATAGTCTTGAATTAAAAGCAATTGGGCTAGGTTAATTTTTGACAGTCTTATATTGTTTTCAGCTTCAATAAGGGCTTGTTCTTGAGCAGCCACTGTGGCTTGAATTTCATAAATGTCACCTGAGGCTAATACACCCGAAGCAATTAAGTTTTTGGTGCGCTCCATTTCAGTTTGGCTTAAAGCTAACTGGGTTTTAGAAACTTTTAGAATTTCATCATTAAACATAATTTGCAAAAAAGCATTGGCCACCAATAAACGAACATCATCGGCCATATCTTGCAATTGATATTCGCGTGCTAATAGGTTTAAATTAGAGCGATAGAGTTGGATGAAATTCTTTCGTCCATTGAAAATAGACATGCCCACACTCCCTCCAATGGAAGTAAATTGCGTGGTTAAGTTGTCTAATATTCCTGTGGTTATGTTTTGGTTTAAACCAATGTTCCAGGAGTGAGACGACTGCACATTTAGATTCGGCAAAAAAGCAGAGCGGGCATCGGATTGGTCTACTTTGGCATTGTCAATCTCTAGGTTTGCTTGCTTGATGCTTATATTTTTTTCTAAAGCCATCGCAATACATTCTTCCAGACTCAAGGTTTGACCAAAACCAAGCCCAGTGGTAAGAAGAACTATAAATAGAATTAAATTATTCTTTTTCATCGTTTTAGTTTGAGGCTGTTGATTCATCTTCGTCTCTTAGTTTTTTGGGTTCGGTTTTATTCCAAACTTTAATTTTATCTTCAAGGGAGAGACCTGAAAGTATTTCAATATTAATTCCATCTGAAATACCCGTTTGAATTTCCTTTTTCTCAAATTTTTGATCTTCTACCTGAAGCTCTACAAAAGGGGTTTCAGAATCTTGTTCAAATTGCAGTAAAGATTCTGAAATAACCATAATACTGTCTTTGCGTTCCAAAATGAGTGAGGCATTAGCACTATATCCAGCTCTAACAAAAGTAGAATCGTTTAAATATACATCCCCTTCAATAATAAACTGTACAGCACCTTGTTCTTCATTTCCTTTGGGGGCAATAAACTTGAGTTTTGCATCATACTTTTGACCTTCAATGGCTCCTAGACGTACTTCTAAGGGCATGCCTACTTTAAGTTTGCCTACTTCAGCCTCATCCACTTTGCCTTCAAAAATCATTTTGTTAAGATCGGCAATGGTGGCAATGCTGGTACCGTTATTAAAGGTGTTGCTTTCAATAACTTGATCGCCTTCTTTAACGGGAATTTCCAAAATAGTGCCAGGCACGGTGGCTCGCACATTGGTGTTGGCCATGGTTGAACCTCCTGCAGAACCGAGTCTAATAATTTGCAAATCGGAGGCGGCATTAGCCACATCTTGCTGTGCTTGATTGTAACGTAATTCAGCCGATTCAAACTCTTGTCTTGCTATGATTTCTTTTTCATAAAGGGTTTTGTTTCGCTTATAGGCCACTTCAGCATTTTGAAGGACAATTTTGGCATTTTCTAAACGCCCCTTAGCACTGTTTAAGCTTTGCTCATTGGGCACCACTTTCACCTTTGCCAACAAATCGCCCGTTTGTACTTGATCACCTTCTTCTACATAAAGGGTTTCTATAATCCCTGAAATTTGTGGTTTAATTTCCACTTCGTCTTCCGGGATCACCTTTCCGGTAACCACCGTTCGCTTTTCTATCGAGCTTATAAATGGCGTTTTAGTGTCGTATTCCACAATAGATTTGGAATTGGTTTTAATAAAGTAAGCAGCCGCAAAAAGGGCTCCAAAAACCAATACAGCAAGGCCTACATATTTTAATATTTTCATCTGTTCTATTTTTTAAAAAATTATTCTTCTCTTAATGCATCAATAGGTTTTATACTAACGGCGCGTTGGGCCGGAATCAATCCAATGAGTGTGCCCAAAAACACCATCAAAAAGAGGGCCCCAAAAATGTAGGGAATAGGCACTGTTGGATTGGTATAGGGGAATTGGGACAGATTTTGGGTGGCTGCATTTATGCCTGCCAATACTATAGCACCAAGAATGATACCCATAATGCCGGCCACTAGAGTCAAAAAAACCGATTCTAGAATGATTTGATTGCGCACTTCTGAGGGGGTAGCCCCCAAGGCTCTTCGCACACCCAATTCTTTGGTGCGTTCTTTTACAGAAATCAATAAAATATTTCCAATTCCAATTACCCCTGCCAAAATGGTGGCAATGCCCACCACCAAAGAAAGTAGTGTCATTCCTTTTGAAAATCCCATAATGCGTGTAAAAACCTCTCCTAAGTTAAAAGAGCCAAAGGCGCGTTCATCGCCGGGGGCTACACGGTGTCTTCTGCGCAAGGCTGCTTTAATGTCTTTTTCTACTTCAACCGCATTAACATTATCATAGGCAGCAATGGTAAACCAATTTACACGATCGCCGGAGTTATATATTTTTTGATAGGTGGTAAATGGAATAAAAATATCTCCATCAGATTCAAATCCACCTCCTGGAACAAATTTATGGACACCCACTACTTGAAAATAAATGTTATCAATTTTGACATAACTACCAATGGGATTCTCTTCTTTTGCATAAAGTTCTTCTTGGGTTCGTTCTCCAATAACACACACTTTTCGGGCGTGAGCAATATCATTGTCATTAATAAAACGACCATCGTCATAGATTTTTTTGGCGGCAATTTTGGTGAATTCGGGAAAATCGCCGTAGACATTATAGCTGCCAGATTTATTTTGCCGCACCACTTGTGGGCTTGCACTTCCAAAAACTCCTCTAACATTTCGTGCGGCAATAAATTGTATTTGGGGCACTTGACTTTTTAAATAGTCCATATCGGATACTTTAAGCTCCACACTTCTACCAATTTTAAAGCCGTCATAGGGAATGCTTGTGCTTTGTGCCCACACAAACATGGAATTCATCGCAATGTTTTCAAATTGCTTTTCAAAGCCATTGTCTAGGCCTTTGGCTGCTCCAGAGAGGGCTATGTAGATAAAAATACCCCACAACACTCCTATCACAGTGATGATGGTTCTTGTTTTATTTTTAGAAATGGATCCAAAAATTTCTTGCCAGGTGTCCCAATCCCATAAAACTTTAATACTATTCATCTCTCAAAGCAATTATGGGTTTAATACGAGCAGCACGCTTGGCAGGGATATAGCCAGCTATACTTCCAAAAACAATAAGAATTGCGGTGGCAAAAATCCCAGTATTGCTATCGATATAGGGATTTGTTATAAAATAGTCTTCCAATTTTAGCCCTAAATTTTTGAGCAAAAGCATGCCCAAAAGAAGGCCTACATAACCCGAAAGGGTTGTAATAAAAATAGATTCTTGTAAAATCATTTGAATCACAGACCTCGGCGTGGCACCCAAAGCTTTTCGGATTCCCAATTCTTTGGTGCGTTCTTTAACCACAAAGACCATAATATTGGAGATGCCAATGATACCGGCAATGAGTGTTCCCAAGCCCACAAAAGCAACAATTAATTGGAGTACTTCTGCAAACTGTTGGTTACGTTTTAGATTGTCTGCCACGTTTTGAAAATAAATCCCATTAGGGTCGGTGGGGTCTATGGCCTTTTTTTCTTTAAAGAATTTTTTGAGTGCTGCTTCAAAAGCCAAGGCTCCTGTATGCCCCAATTCGTTGTGAAAGGTGACCACAATTTGATCTAATTTATCATTTCCCTTTTCAATTTGTTGACGGGTAGTATAAGGAATATAAATTTTACGCTCCTCTCGATCGCCCCCTTCGTCTTGAAAAATGCCAATCACTTTAAAGGCACTTCCATTCATTTCAATATAAGAACCGAGTGGATTTTCATTTTTTATTAAGTCTTTAGCCACCAAACGACCTATGACCGCATGTTTGGCTTTATTTGCAATATCATTGTTGTTGAGAAAGCGCCCTTGCATAATGATGGTTTTCTCAACCTGTTGATTGGCAGGAGACACTCCAATGGTGGAATACGAATCGCTTTCGCTTTTATAGCGTACGGTGGCGCTTCGTGTGATTCTCGGGGTATAGCTCTCTAAGAAAAAAGGAAAGTTGTTTTTAATGTCTTCTAAATCATCATTTTTAAATTCAATTCTTCGGTTGGATTTAAAACCTTTATAGGGCTTGGATGTTCTGCCGGGATTTAGATAAATGACATTGTTGGCATCTTCAATAAAAAAGGCTTGAAAGGTGTTTTTTAGCCCGTTGCCTAAACCAAAAAGGACAATAAAAATAAAAATGCCCAAAGCCACCGTGAAACCAGACAAAAAGGTGCGTAGCTTATTTTTTGCTATGGTTTGAAATATTTCTTGCCAACGGTCTCTGCTAAACATGGGCTGAAGCGGATTTTTGTTTTGTGATAATGTCTTCAACAATAACGCCATCCTTCAACTTCACAATTCGCTTACACATTTGGGCTATATCGGGTTCATGAGTAACCACTAAAATCGTTTTTCCTTCTTCATTAATCTGCTGGATCAATTCCATCACCTCATAAGATGTTTTGGTATCTAAAGCACCGGTGGGCTCATCTGCCAAAAGCACTTTGGGTTTAGAAGCCAAAGCTCGGGCAATGGCCACACGTTGTTTTTGACCCCCAGAAAGTTCGCTAGGCAAATGGGTGGCCCAATCACGCAACCCCACTTTGGCTAAATAATCAAGGGCTTGTTGTTGTCTTTCTTTTCTTCCGAAGCCTTGATAATAAAGAGGCAGGGCTACATTTTCAAGTGCATTTTTGTAGTTAATTAAATTAAACGACTGAAAAACAAAACCCAAAAATTGATTTCGATATTTGGCTGCTTTGGTTTCGTTTAAATCTTTGATGGGCACCCCATCCAATTCATAAACGCCATCGTCTGCCGTATCGAGCATGCCCAGAATATTTAGAAGAGTAGATTTTCCAGAACCAGAAGATCCCATAATGGCCACCAATTCTCCTTCTTTTACACTAAAATCGATCCCTTTAAGAACGTGCAGCGAAGAGTCGCCCATTTTATAAGACTTCTGTAAGTTTTTGATTGTTATCATGCGTTCAATTAGTTCTGGGCAAAGATCGTGTTTTTTATACACATGCCTTTGATAGACGACCAAAAGAAGCAAATGTTACAATATACTATTCTTTTTTAAGGATTTGAAAGACTTTCCAACCCACCAAACCCACTAAAATATAGGGCAATGCCATTAAATACAAAATCCCATTATTGATGCCTTTGGCTGTTTCTTGCGCTTCTTCAGACTGCAATACGGCACGGCACATAGAACATTGGCCATAGCCATTTTCAAGGGCCATAAGAAAGAAGAAAATGACCAGCAAAAGGAGGGATTTTATTTTCATTTAATGAACATAATAGGGTGCAATCATCAAATAGACAATAACGCCTGTTACGGCAATGTAGAGCCAGATAGGAAAGGTATATCGAGCAATTTTTTTGTGCTCTGCAAAAAGCTTTGATAGGGCCCGAACATAGGTAATTAATACTAAAGGAATTATGCCTATGGACAATAAAATGTGAGAAATCAAAATAAAGTAATAGATATACTTAAATGCGCCTTCACCGCCATAGGGCGTGGGGTCTGAAGTCATATGATATGCTACATACATCACCAAAAAAACCAATGAAAGTGCAATAGCTGTTTTCATTAATTGTTCATGCAACAAAAGGTTTTTCCTTTTCACGGCAAAAAAAGCGCCAATGAGCACCAGGGCTGTAACCCCGTTTAAACTGGCATAGATGGGTGGTAAAAAAGAAAGTGGCGCCACATCGGGAATGCGAATAGTAAAAAGTATTGCCACCACAACTGGTATTACAATAGAAACTGCCCAAATAAGGCCTTTGTATTTAAATTCTCTTGATTGCACATTGCTATTTTTCATTCTACTAAAAGTTTTTCAATATCCTCCATTAACCATTCCACTTCTTCTCTTGAACCATCTTCTTGGTCTAGACCCATGTAATAAACAATTGGATTTCCAAACCGATCTGTTCTTGAACGTATAAAACCCTTTTTGTCGATAAGGGCAAAATAGCCTTGATGTTCAAATCCGCCTGCCACTCGTGGGTTTACTGCAGCAAAAATATTAAACCCCTTATTAGCCAACTCATAGATAGTGTTCTTTTCGCCCGTAAGGAAATGCCAATGTAAGGAAAAAACGTCATATTGTTCTGCGTAGGCCTTTAGGACAGAAGGCGTATCGTGCTCGGGGTCAATCGAAAAGGAGGCGATGCCAAAATCGTCACGTTGCCCAAAGCGTTCCTCAATGCTTTTCATGTTTTTGTTCATAATGGGGCAAATGCTGGGACAAGAGGTAAAAAAAAACTCAGCCACATAAACCTTCCCTTTAAAATCTTCATTAGAAATAAATAAACTGTCTTGATTCAAAAAGGTAAAAGAAGGTACTTTTTTGGTTTGCCCATTGAGAGTGATGTATTGCAGCGGTTTGGCAGAGGTGGCTCGGTTGTCTTCTACTACAGTATTGGATTGAAAGCGCGCCACAATTTTAGGTATAAATAATATTCCAAAAATGAGGATTACAATTCCTAAACCAAAATAGGCACCTTTATTCATCTTACTATTTTTTTCGATCTGAATTATAAATTTTTAATGCTAATCGATATTCTGCTAAAATCACTTTAACATCATCAATCATTTTTTTTGAAATTTCGGCCACAGATCGCGCATCAAACCCATGAAGCAATTGGGTGTCTTCATCATCATTTCGTCCCCTTAAGTTTAATGCTTTATCCACAATAAACACATAGGGTGTATTGTTTTCTGCATTGAGTTGAAAGGGCGTTTTTAAGGAATCAAAATGCGTTTTAATTTGGTCTGCTGTTGCGGGCACAAAATACCAATTGGTTAAATTGGTGCCGGTGCCCGTTTGCAACTCTGTTTTGAGAGCATTGACAGCGGCCTCACTTTGCAGATTTACAAGAAACACAAATTGAAAATCGTCAAAACCATTAAACCGTTTAAATATTTTTTCATTAAGGTTAAAAGCTTCGGCTTTTTTGTCGTTTAAATCGCCTCCCCAATAGCCCAAGATGGTAATGTGATCTTCTAAGGTTACGTTTCGATTAAAAAAATCTGTGGTAGTGGGTAATGGTTCAATGGAAGCGGTTAGAATAGGAAGTTTTGCAAAATTATTTTTACCAGAAGCAAAAAACAAATAAACCAATAAGGGAAATATAAATAATATCCCCAACACCAGTTGTTTAGTAACTTTCCTCTTCATTTTTTTTACGATATGTAGATGAGAAGCAGATTCCTTCTCAGGATTATAAATCCTAAAAATTCCAGCTTACAAAGCCATTTTTCATCACCTCATAAATATAATCGGCTTCAAGGATGAGAATAAAGGCTAAATAAGGAATTAAAATAAGTAGTGGTAAAACGATCGCATTTTTTAAACCACTAGTTTCATCACGCAAGTGCATAAAATCCCAAGCAATATAGTAGGCTTTCACAATGGTTAAAATGATGAAAATCCAATTGAGTAGTTTCATACTCAAAAAGGGAGTTAGTAAAAAAGCGGGTTTTATAATCCCTAACGCCACTTCAATGGTGGTTACTATAGAAAGGAAAATGAGTACCCCCCAAATTTTTTGTTGGTTGGATTTAAATTTTAATAATCCTCTAAAAATTTCAAGTTTATGCGTTTCTGCTGCCATGTGATATCGTATAAATTAAACCAAATAGAAAAAGGTGAAAACAAACACCCAAACCAAATCTACAAAGTGCCAATAGAGGCCCACTTTTTCAACCATTTCATAATGACCTCTACGTTCGTAGGTGCCGAGAATCACATTAAAAAAAATGATAATGTTAATCACTACTCCTGAAAAAACGTGGAAACCGTGAAATCCGGTTATAAAAAAGAAGAAATCGGCAAACAGTCGGTTTCCATATTCATTTCTTATGAGGTTTGCGCCTTCTACCACCAGTTGGGCGTCTTGAATTTTGGCCAGTGATTCAGCTCTTGACAAAAGCGTTTTTCGGCCGTTTTCATCTAACAACTCGGTGCGAATGAGAAGGTTTTCATTGGCCTTAAATCCAGCTTGAATTTCAGCCACCGTGTAGGTGGGTAAGGTGCCTTCATTTTCATACCAAATGCCATTGTTCTTTTGGTGTGTATCACGGTTTGTGGGCAATGTGACAGCAAAATCTTTTAGGGCTGCTCTTTTCCCTGAATCGGCTTGTACAAATTGTAAAATTTGACCTCCTTTGGTTTCTAAAGCGCCATATTCACCTCCAATAAAATTTTTCCATTCCCACGCTTGGGAGCCCACAAAAATGGCGCCACCAAAAATGGTGAGAAGCATATAAAAAGTAACTTTTGATTTGTTCATGTGGTGTCCGGCGTCTACCGCCAATACCATGGTTACAGATGAAAAAATCAAGATAAATGTCATCAAGGCCACATAATACATCGGGGCATCAACACCGTGAAGAAAAGGAAAGTGAGTAAAAACCTCATCGGCAATGGGCCATGAGTTAATATTTTTAAAACGAGAAAAACCATAGGAAACCAAAAATCCAGAAAAAGTGAGGGCATCGGAAACGATGAAAAACCACATCATCATTTTTCCATAACTGGCTTTTAAAGGTTGGTTGCCGCCCCCCCAAACTTGGGATTGTTCTTCTGTTGTTGCAGTTACTTCCATAGTGTCAAGTTAAATTCGGTACAAATTTATTAATTTTTAGCTGTAGAATGAAACGAATAAATATAAATATACCCACAGCAAATCAAGAAAATGCCAAAAGGTGGTAGCCAGCTGAAATCCTAATGTGTGTTTGCTTGGGTTGGCAGAGAAAGAACTCACGTAAAGCAACCGCAACACCACTATGATTCCAGCACATAAATGGGCTAAATGGAGTAGGACTAATACATAGAGATAAGAGGTGTTAATGCTGCTTTGTGGCCCCGTAAAATAATAGCCCATGCCAATAATTTCTGAAAAACCTTGAAACTGAAAATAAACAAAAGAAAGGGCCAATGCTAGTGTTAATAGCAAGGTGCCGTTGGCTTTTGTGCGTTCTTGTTTTTGAAAAAACTGTTTGGCAAAATGAAAACTAACACTGCTCAATATCATCAAAACAGTACTGATGGTGAAGGCAGTGGGCAGGGTGATTTGCTCCAGCCAATCGGCACGAGAGCTGCTCACCACATAGGCACTTGTGAGTCCAGCAAAAGTCATGCTCAT
>CAZTYX010000050.1:0-11819 GCA_964617385.1 uncultured Flavobacteriaceae bacterium
TGAACACTTTGGGGCATTTAACCCTTACGGGATCAAAGATTCTATATGCGCGGTATAGTGGCCGTAAAGGCACTGTTGTAGAATTAGACCTCTCAGCAACCTACACACCGCTGTTTTTAAATAAAAACGACCAACTGAATACAGCCTCCCAATTGCTAAATCCCATTGGAGGACAAGCCAATGGAGGCATCACGCTATCGCATCCGCTGCATGTAAGTGAAAAAAAGGCTTCCAAAGTTAGCGTGCGCTCCGGACTAAAGTGGGTTGAGGCCATACCGATTAGAGGAATTTCAGGGAAAAATTTTTTAGATCAATATCTTGAAGGCGGATGGTATTATCAAAATCTATTGGCCGAGGATCCATTAAAAAACCAACAACTCTATTTTTTAGCTTTCCCCCATGGGTTTATAAATCACAGCAGTGCTGCCCAACGCAGCTCCTTTTTTGGCAATCAACTTCCTCCTACCGCTGTGGGCTATGGTCTAGAAGTGGGTTTGGAATTGAATCGAAAATTACAAATTACACTTTTGGCCAGTCAATTTCTTAATGCCGAAAGCGCAGCCCTTAAAAAAGTGGTGTTGGCGTTACAAGTGAGTTATGTTTTATTAAAATAGCACCCGAATTCCCGCCAAAAAGTGAATGCCCGCTTGCGGATAAAAGCCAGCACCTTCTATGGTTTTTACTTGTTCTGGAACAGACCACGTGTCGTCATAAGTGTAGAAATAGCCATTGGATTCATAAAAAGTATTAAAAATATTATTAATCAAAAGTGACAATTGGACCTCTTGAGCCCAAGTTAGATTTTCAAAAAGGTAAACCGCATTCAGGTCAGAGGTAAAATAGGCGTCTAATAGTGAGCTTTCAGCATCAATGTTGCCCATATATTGTCGGCTTACATATTTAGACAACAAACCCACTTGAAAGCTTGTTGAGGGCGTATAAATAAAAGCGTTTCCTGCTACCACAGCAGGGGAATAGGACAAATTGGTTGTGCCTAAATCTGTTATTTTTCCATCGCGTTGAAACTTAAAATCGAGGTTTTTGTTGCTACTCAAAGCCACGTTGGGTTGCCAAATCCAGACTTTTGCCCATTTCAATTTGGCTTCAACTTCTAGGCCAATACGTCGGCTTTTCCCTACATTTTCTCGAATGGGATAGCCCACTTCGTCTCGAGCACCTGTCAGCACCAATTGGTCTTTATAGACCATCCAATAGAGGTTGGCTTGCCATTGGATTCGGTCGGTCTCTTTTCGCCACCCCCATTCAAAATCGTGAAGGGTTTCGGGCTTTGGCGATCCGTTTTCATAATCGGTGCGATTGGGTTCCCGTTGTGCTTTGGCATAGGAAGCATACAAACGTTGGTGGGGTGCCGTTTGATAGGTAAAACCCACTTTCGGATTAAAAAAGGTAAAGGCTTCATCCACATTGAATGGCCGTGGACCGTTGAGCGTGCCTTCTGTTTTATAGCTTACATTTCGCACTTGCAAATCCACATATGCGTTTAAGTTATCAGAAAGTAGATAATTCAGTTTAGCAAAACTGCTGGCCTCTTTTTTAAGTCCATTGCTTTCGTAAAAACGATGTTGTGGCAAAACGTCTCCAGCTTGTTGTGCCCAAAGTAGTTCGCCAAAATGGTCACCATCATATTGGCTGTACAGAGCACCAAAGTTCCATTGGGCTTTTTCACTCTCATATTGCAATCCAACGGTGGCAACATAATAATCATTGTCTAACCATTTTTGAGTTACATTTTCAGTTGATTCAATAGTTTGATTGCCTATAACATAAGGTTGCAATTGTAGATAATCAAAATTTGTGTTGTTACTAAAACTGATGTTTTGAGTATACCATAGGTCGTTGTATTCTTCGTAAAATCCACGCCCATGGGTGTAATTTAAGCCAAGCGAAAAGTGCCACGCATCGCTTAAAATTTCTTTCCAATGCAGTTGAAAATGATCTTGAGCGTAATTATCTACTTGGTTATCATAAAATCCGGTAAGCTTTCCTTGGGGGCTGTATATTTCTCCTGCAGGATTATAGGTTCTGTTTTGTTTTAGGGTCTTTGCATCGAGGCCATACCAGGCTTGATAGGTAATTTCGTTTCCTCCAAAAGCAACGCCTTTCAAAATTCTTTTATCGTCTTTATAGGCCATTTGAAAAGTATAGCCTTTCAAATTCGATCGGGCACGATCCACATAGCCATCCGAATGAATTTTGGAAAGCCGACCAGAAAAAACAAAATGATTGTTAAGCAAACCTGTAGAAAAGCGAAGAGTGTTTTTTTGGGTATTAAAGGTTCCAGCACTAGAAGCTATTTCTGCAAAAGCGTTGGGGGAAAGCCAGTCGGTTTGGAGGTTGAGGCTGGCACCAAAAGCTCCGGGCCCGTTGGTGGAGGTTCCCACCCCTCTTTGCAATTGTAAAGATTGAACTGATGAAACCATATCGGGCAAATTGGCCCAAAAGGTACCTTGAGATTCAGCATCATTGTATGGAATGCCGTTAATGGTCACGTTTACTCTTGTGGCGTCGCTGCCCCGCACACGAATGCCCGTGTAGCCCACACCTGCGCCAGCATCACTGGTGGTTACGATGCCAGGGAGGTAGTTTAGTAAAATAGGGATGTCTTGCCCCAAATTTCTACTGGCCAAATTTTCTTTGGTCACATTAGAAAAGGTTACGGGTGTATCTTCCGCTGCTCGAAGGCCTTGGACTTGCACTTCTTCTAAGGATATTGTTTGAAGTGAATCTTGTGGCTGTTGTGCCACAATATGAAAAGCTTTTCCTAACAAAAGCCCCAAAAAAAGAAATCGTACTGTTTTCATTCGAATGTTTTTATTCGAATAAAAGGGGTGATTATTCTTTGGATTAATTGGATTAAAATGTCAATTATTTTCCCTTGGCGGCATTACCCGCCCAGGTTCAATGGGTGTGATCTCAGCCCTTTGGGCACCCCTTTGAGATGGGTCAAAAATATGAAAAATTTAATTGGTTAGGAGATCAGTAACTTTTTTTACGGGGTGGAATGTAGCTTTAGGGATTTCTACAAAAAAAGTATTCCAATGCGCCATGCCACCATTCCACAAACCGGGCCACTCGAGCACCTTAATTTTTTTTGCGCCAAGGGTTTTATGGGCAATCATGTAGCGTTGATCATCGCTAAACTCATGTAAAGAAAATTTTTCTCCATGCGCATCGGTAATGGCACATACCATGAGTACGGGATTGAAATGTGTTGTTTCTCGCATCAATTGTTGGTGCGCAGTGGTGTTTAAATCCAATTCAACCCCTTCCACAATTTGCAAGTTTCGACCTCTTTTGGAATGCATCCAAAAGGGTCCTCCACCCGGTTTTCCTTCATTTTTGATCATACCACAAACGCGAAGGGGGCGGTTGAGATAATCAATTAATTTTTGATGGACCGGTTTTTGGTCTGTCGTAAGTTTAAAGCTTTTATCAAAATGAGATTTAATAAACATTTCTATTGGCGTACTGTCTGTTTTATTGCCGTGCTTCTCAAGTGTTTTTAAATGATTAAAAATTTCCTTTTGTATGGAAAGTGTTATACCACCCAACAATTGCATCCAATGAACGGTCAATTCGTTTTTTTCGCCCCATTGAATATTATCGATGTTTTTTAGCCACACAAAATCACGTTCCATTTGATTTAAATTTTCCAATAATGCGCCATGCCCCCCTTTGCGAAAAAGCAATTGATCTTCTTCATCCCTTACCCATTGGTTGTATTGGTCTAAAACAGGCGTATCGGTAAGTGGGTGTTGAAAAGAGTACGAAATATCTATTGCAGCGTTATGCTTTTCTAAAAATTGATCGGCTAGGGTTTCAAAGGTCTTACGGTATGGCTTGTCGATGGTTAAATGCAGGGCCACCGGTTGGCCGTGAGGAGCCATTTCAATTGCCTCCTGCAAATGGGCTTCAAAGGGTGTAAAGGCATTGCCACTTTCATCTGTGAAAAAAGGAATTAGCCCCTTGGGCAATTGGCTATAGCCCAAATGGTTTTCGCTGAGCAAGGCTTCAATAAAGGCATCAAAAAAAGTATCCTCATTCCATTGAAGGGCCTTGGGGTGATGTGCTAGATAAGCATATCCTTCAGCAAAAAACGGAAATTGTTTTAAATGGGAAACAAAGGTTTTAAAGTCTTCATTTTCATTTAAAAAACGTTCTAATGCAAAGGAAGCTTTCTTTTTTTCAGATTGGTATTCGAAGAGGCAGCTAAACATTCGGCTGGCCGCTCCGGAGGCTGGCACAAATTTGACCCACGTTTGTGAACCGTCTTGATTTAGAAACAATTGAAGTGCCTTTTGTTGTTCTGCAAAAGTCAGTTGATGAATGCCGTCATGGATTGTTGCTGGTTCAAGTTTTTGAAGGGATTGTACGCCTTTTTGAAGCTGTTCCTCTTGTCTTAAAATCAGTTCTAAAGAGCGCCCTTGAGCAATAATTCTTTTTTGGTCTTTTTCAGTGAGCATACGAATTGTATAATAGATTTTGGAGCGTTTTTGTGGCCTGTTTCATACGGTTTTGATGATTGCCATAAATAGGCGTATAAGGCAATTTGTTTTCGATAAGTGTTTTTTCGAAATAATCAAACATGGCTTCTCTGTCGTTAGGGCGGTCTCTTAGGTCGTCTTTTTCCCAAGGAATGTCTGGAGTTGTGAGCAAATAATGGTCATAGTGAAACGCTTGTGTCCATTGTATAATTTGAGAGCTACAATAGCCGTCAAAATGGGTTTCCGACCAAATTTTAGTAACCCAAATATTGGTGTCACAAAACAAGATTTTATTTGCGTTTTTAAGGGCTTTATTTTCAGTTTCAATTTGTCCACGGGCAATGGTTTCTAGATCCTCTAGCGTACACACTTCTTTTCGGGTGTCCCATTTGTGTTGGAGATATGTTCGAGCAAATTCGGGCACCCAGGTGGTTTGAAAAGCTTGAGCTAATGCAGTGGCTAAGGTCGTTTTCCCAGAAGATTCAGGGCCAAACAACACCACTCTTAAACAATTGCTGTTTTTTTGATGTAATGCCTTTTCCATTGCCAATAGCCTAAAATTGCTAGGACCGTAAAGATAACATATTGGAGGCTGCTGAGGGTTAATCCCTTGTTAAAATAGAGGGGAATCGAAATGGTATTGCCCCCAATCCAAAAAAGCCAATGTTCTATTTTTCTTTTCGCCATTAGCCACATGGCCACAAAAAAGAGGCCTGTTGTAAAGGTGTCAATGGGAGCTGTGCTGGTGTTCCATTTCTTGAAAAAAGTATAAACCAAGGCCACAAACAATAGGGTGGCTAAAAATAAAAAAAAGGCCTGTTTGCGTTCTTTAGCACTGGCTCTTCCGGCCAAATGAATTTCTTTTCCGTTTTGTTTTCGGGTCCAATAGTGCCATCCATAGAGACTCATCGCAAAATAGTAGGCGTTAATAAGCATATCGCCCAACAATTCAAACTGCCAAAGTAGATAAACATAAATGGCAGTGGAAATGAGACCTGTGGGATATACCCAAACATGGTTTAGCCTAGAATATAAAACACTAGCAATTCCAAAAATAACGGCGGTGGCCTCCAGAATAATTTGCATGGTGGAATAGGCCTTGTAAGGGCCAAAGAAAAATTCTAAAAGCGACGTTTCTAAGAGCATATTAAAAATTAGGCACATAACTGCTACGGTCTCCTTTCATCAGTTTTATTTGCATCATCACAGCTTCTTCTTGTTCAAAAACGGATTTAATTTCAGCAGTTAAATAAGCCATTAATGCATCATAATCTCCATAAATTTGTGTGCTTAAAGGGGTTTCTTTCACCACAAAATCGGCTTTTCGCAAGGTTGAAATAAAAGCCTTAATAGGGGTGCGAAAATCGTCTTTAAGAGGAGTGAGGGTGAGTTCTACAGAAATGTTCATGTGCTTGTTTTTTTTGGATTAGCAAGAGTAACACAATAGTCTTTAAATTCAAAAAAGTGAAGGTTAAAAGGGTGTTGGACTCCATTGTGAAACAATGTGCCCTGGCCCTTTGTTGCGCCCCATTGAAAAGCATTGATAAATATTTGATTGGCAAAATGGATGCCGGGGGTGTTAAATACTTTGTATATCGCTTCTTTTGCCGTCCAAATTTTGGTGTATTGTTCAATTTGATGATCTATTTCAATTTGTTCCCTTTCATTGGGATGCAAAAAACGCACAGCAATAGGCACTATTTTATTTTGATAATACTCTACATCTATACCCACTGGGGTTTTGGCAATGGCCACTGCGGCTACATTTTTGGTGTGACTGATGGAAAGAAAGCGGCCATCGGTCAAATAGGGTGCACCATTGGCTTCATACTGATGCAATTGTGGGGCAATGTCGTATTTTTTTAATAATTGACGTATGGCCAAGTAACCTTTTCGATGCATATTGCTCTTACGCATTGACAAACGCTTCTGCGCTTGTGCAGAAAGCGTGAGTCCCTGTGTCAATTCACGTTCACTTTCGGTAATCTGCCATAGGGCAATATCTATTCCAGGGTCAATAATTTCTTTATAGCATTCAGGCATTTGAAATTGCAGAGAAAGGTTGTAATTTTGCTGTTCAAAACAAAGATACAACTATGGAAACGAAAACGGCCCAACCCACCTCATACAAAGTAAAAGACATTGGTCTAGCTGCTTGGGGGCGTAAAGAAATTACGTTAGCAGAAAAAGAAATGCCTGGCTTGATGGCTTTACGTGAAGAGTTTGGTGCTGCACAACCCCTCAAAGGGGCGCGTATTGCGGGCTGTTTACACATGACCATTCAAACGGCCGTGCTCATTGAAACGTTGGTAGCTCTTGGCGCTGAAGTAACTTGGAGTTCATGTAATATTTTTTCTACCCAAGACCATGCTGCTGCAGCTATTGCTGCTGCAGGGATTCCCGTATATGCATGGAAAGGCATGAATGAAGAAGAATTTGACTGGTGTATAGAACAAACCCTATTTTTTGGAGAAGGGAAAGAACCTCTCAACATGATTTTAGACGATGGAGGTGATTTAACCAATATGGTATTGGATCGCTATCCTGAGTTGGTAAAAAATATTAAAGGCCTTTCTGAGGAGACCACCACGGGGGTACACCGTTTATATGAACGCATGAAAAACGGCACCCTGCCATTGCCGGCAATAAATGTTAACGATTCAGTAACCAAATCAAAATTTGATAATAAATACGGTTGTAAAGAAAGCGCTGTGGATGCCATTAGACGTGCCACTGATGTGATGCTCGCTGGAAAAAGAGTGGTGGTTTGTGGTTATGGTGACGTGGGCAAAGGTACTGCAGCTTCTTTTCGAGGCGCTGGAGCCATTGTGACGGTTACCGAAATTGACCCTATTTGTGCCTTACAAGCAGCCATGGATGGTTTTGAAGTAAAAAAATTAGCCACCGTAATTGCCACAGCTGACATTGTTTGTACGGCCACTGGAAATAAAGACATTCTTAGAAAAGAACACTTTTTAGCCATGAAAGACAAAGCTATTGTTTGTAACATTGGACACTTTGACAATGAAATTGACATGGCTTGGTTAAACGACAATTATGGGCAAACCAAATCTGAAATTAAACCGCAAGTGGATCTCTATACCCTTGAGGAAGACAAACAACTGATTGTTTTGGCCGAAGGGCGTTTGGTTAATTTGGGTTGTGCCACTGGCCACCCCAGTTTTGTGATGAGCAATTCATTTACTAACCAAACACTGGCGCAAATGGAACTTTGGCAACACCCTGAAAAATATGAAAACAAAGTGTATATGCTGCCAAAGCATTTGGATGAGAAAGTGGCGGCTTTGCATTTAGATCATTTGGGTGTGGAATTGGAATCGCTTTCAAAAGAACAAGCTGACTATATTGGAGTTACTGTTAAAGGGCCATATAAACCTGATTATTATCGCTATTAATCGTAATACAATCCCAATTAAAAAGCCGAGGTTTATACCTCGGCTTTTTTATGCAAAAAAAAATCCTGCTCTAGGCAGGATTTTGTTATAGATAAATCTTAGTTATGCTTGAAAAGGTTCAATAGAAACATACGATTTATTGTCTTTCTTTTTAGTGAATTTCACAATTCCGTCAACTTTAGCGTGAAGGGAATGGTCTTTTCCTAAATATACATTTTCACCAGGGTGATGCGCAGTACCACGTTGACGGATGATAATATTTCCGGCACGGGCTGCTTGTCCCCCAAAAATTTTAACGCCTAAGCGTTTCGATTCTGATTCTCTTCCGTTTTTTGAACTTCCGACTCCTTTTTTATGTGCCATAATAGTTAATCTTTAGTATTATTTAGACAAGGCTGCGATTAAATCTGCTTTTTTCATAGAAGAAATACCTTCAATGCCTTTGGCTTTCGCTTCTTCTTTTAGCTGGGCCACGGTCATTGCTGAGAAATCTTTCTTTTCCGCTTTGGGTGCTGCCTTTTTGGCGGCGGGTGCTTTAACCACTGGTTTTGATTCTTTAGCAGGAGCTGCTTCCTTTTTGGCTTTAGCACCTGTGGCTTGAATTTTTTCGATCACTAATTCGGTTAACGCTTGACGGTGTCCATTTTTAACCCGATAGCCTTTTCTTCTTTTTTTCTTAAAAACAATTACTTTTTCGCCTTTAAGGTGGCTGATGATTTTGGCTTCAACAGAAGCTCCAGCGATAGCCGGGGCGCCTACAGTCACTTTTTTACCATCATCTAACAGATATACTTGATCGAAAGAAACCTTGGCTCCTTCATTATCGGCTAAACGGTGTACAAAAAGCTTTTGGTCTTGTGCAACTTTAAATTGCTGCCCTGCTATTTCTACAATTGCATACATGCTATAATAATTTTGGAGGGCAAATATAGCCTTTTAAAAGAAATAACAAGCACAATTTTTTGAATAAATTATTGCTTCTTTAGGCTGTATTTTCCAGGACCTGCAAGATAGACCACTAAAAATGCAATAAAAAACAGAAGCGCCTTTTCTTTTCCCTTAAAAGGATCGTCGGCATGCACCACAAAGGTGATGAGTCCCATTGTGATAATACTAAAAAGGGAAGCCAAGCGCGTGTGATAGCCGATAATGATAAAGATGGGCGCGATAAATTCACCCAAAACAGCAAAAATCAGCGAGGGAACGGCACCCAAACCGAGGGGGTCTGCAAATTCGAAATTACCATTGATTAATTTGAGAAATTTTCCATAACCATGGGTCATTAAGCTTAGGGAAAAGGCCACACGTAGGAACAAAAGGGCTGTATTGGTGTAAGATTTTTTAAGCATGATTCATTTGAATTTTATATGCAGAAAAATACAAATTATCTGGTAAATTTTTCCAAAAAGTAGGCTACTGTTTTTGTCAAGCCTTTTTCAAAGGAGGTTTGTGGCTGCCATCCCAACTCGTTTTTAATTTTGGTGGTGTCAATAGCATAGCGATAATCGTGTCCTAAACGATCTTCCACAAAACGAATCAAAGCGGTTGAAGTGCCCACGGTTTGCCCCAATTGCTGGTCGGCTAAGGCAATTAAACTATGGACTAAATCTATATTTTTAATTTCATTATTGCCACCCACGGCATATGTATGACCTGTTTTTCCTTGATGAAAAATTAAATCAATGGCTTGGGCATGGTCTTCCACATAGAGCCAATCGCGAATATTAGTTCCGGCGCCATATACAGGCAATGGCTTTTGTTCTACTATGTTTTTAATAAACAATGGAATTAGCTTTTCTGGAAATTGGTGGGGGCCAAAGTTGTTGGAGCAGTTGGAGAGTACAACGGGGAGGCCATAGGTGTGGTAATATGCCCGCACAAAATGATCGGAAGCCGCTTTGGATGCCGAATAAGGGGAACGCGGGTCGTAAGGGGTGGTCTCACAAAACATCCCTTCATCGTTTAAACTGCCAAAAACTTCATCGGTAGAAATGTGATAAAAGCGAGCGTCACTTGTTTTGCTCCAATGCATACGGCAAGCTTCCAACAAATGGAGGGTGCCCAAAACATTTGTTTTGGCAAAAGTCAGCGGATCTTTAATGGAATTATCTACATGCGACTCGGCTGCTAGGTGAATCACGGCATCAAAGGCATATTTTTCAAATAGCTTTTGAACTGCTATTGTTTCACGCAAATCAATTTTTTCAAAGCTGTAGTTAGGCGCTTGCTCCACAGCAGCCACGTTGTTTAAATCGGCGGCATAAGTGAGTGCGTCCCCATTCACAATATGATAATGTGGATATTTTTTGACAAAAAGCTGTACCACATGGGAGCCAATAAATCCAGCTCCACCGGTAATCAATATGGTTTTTGTTTTAGCCATGGTTGTATTCAAAACATTTCTTCAGAGCGGTCTGCCAAGAAGGAATAGACAAAGGTAGGGTGTTTTCAATTCTTTGGGTATCCAAGATACTATTTTTGGGGCGTTTAGCTGGAGTAGTGCAATCCTTGGAGGTGATGGGCACTATTACTGTTTGTAACCCTTTGATGGCAATAATTTCTTGCGCTAATTGATACCAAGTGGTGCTACCCTGGTTGGCAAAATGGTAGCAAGAGTGGTTCCAAAAGGCGGGGTTTTCAAGCTGCTCTAGAACCATTTGAGCTAAAGTAAGGCCCGAAGTAGGGCGTCCAAACTGATCGGCGATAACTTCAATTTTATTTTTTGTTTTCCCCAAGGCTATGATGGTGTTAACAAAATTCTTTCCAAAGGGGCTAAATAGCCAAGAAATGCGGAGCACAACAGCCGGAAATGGCGCCTCAAAAACCGCCTTCTCACCCTTTGCCTTTGACGTTCCATAGATGTTTAATGGATTTATGGAATCTGTTTCTTGATAGGGTACTGTTGCGGTACCGTCAAAAACATAATCGGTAGAAAAATGGAGGAGTTTTAGTTGGCGGCTTTTACAAAAGGAGACAAGTTGCTCCACGCCCTTGCCATTGATTAAATATGCTTTATCCGAATCCTTTTCAGCGGCATCCACCGCAGTATAGGCTGCGCAATTAATAATGCCGTCGAAAGCTTTTTTATTATAAAATTTCTCCAGTGATTTTAGTTGCGTAATGTCTACGTCTTTGCGGGAAGCAAAATATAATTTGATGTTTGGAAACGATTTACTGAGGGCTTGAAAACAACTTCCCAGCTGTCCCTCGGCGCCTGTGACAAGATAACCAGCCATTAGTCTTCTTCTTTAAAATTAAAGAGAGAAGCTTGGGCTAAAGGCGGATGGCCTTTATCTTTTTCTGACTGAATCCACAAACCCTTCTCCATTTGCCAATCAATACCTAGGCTGGGGTCATCGGGGGCAATGCTTCCTTCACTTTGAGGGGCGTAAAATTGGTCAACTTTATAAGTGAAAATTGACGTTTCACTCAATGTAATATAGCCGTGTGCAAAGCCTTGAGGGATAAAAAGTTGTAATTTGTTTTTGTCACTCAATACCTGACTAAAATGCTGGCCAAAAGTGGGTGATCCCTTTCGAATATCCAGAATCACATCTAACACTTTTCCCTGTATAACACCCACTAATTTAGATTGACTATGGGGTGGCAGTTGATAGTGCAAGCCTCTTAACACTCCTTTCTTGGAATGGGTGAGGTTATCTTGGCAAAAGGAAATCGCTTTTCCTATGGCGTTTTTAAATGCTTTTTGATTGTAGTGTTCTGTAAAACTTCCGCGGCTATCGGGGTGCGTTGTGGGTTGCAATAAAAACACTTCGCTAAAAGGGGTGTCCAGTACTTTCACTTTCTGGGTTTGGTTGGGTAAAATTAGTCAAATTTCTTTACTCCCCTCTACAAAGAGGGGAGGGCACAACTTGTTGTGCAGGGGTGTGTGATTTTG
>CAZTYX010000051.1:0-4353 GCA_964617385.1 uncultured Flavobacteriaceae bacterium
GGATGGTGATACGCTAGAAAACCTTATTAAAAAGGAAGAAACCGTTGTTTCGAAACTGAGCGAAGAAGAAAAAGAAAAATTAAAGCCGATGATTGAAGCCGTTGTTGAAGGTGGAAGCTACACGGTTCAATTGGAAGCGCTAGACAGCAATGCCTTACCCTTTCAACTTACCCAACCCGAATTTATGCGTCGTATGAAAGAAATGCAGCAAACTGGTGGTGGTATGATGGGGGCCTTACCTGAAATGTTTAATTTGGTGGTGAATACCAACCACGAGCTGGTGGGTCAGATTTTAAATACACGCACTCAAAAGAAAAGAGATCGCCTCATTCAACAAGCGTTAGACTTAGCAAGACTTTCGCAAAATTTATTAAAAGGAGAAGCACTCACCCAATTCATACAACGCAGTGTTGAATTAATTAAATAAAAAATCAGGGCTCGCTTTAGAGCCCTTTTTTATGACAGAAGTACACAACATGCCCAGCAACGGAGAACTTTTTCCCATATCCAATGGGCAATTGCGCTATTTCAAAAACTTTTTTAATCCCCAAAAAGCAGACCTGTTGTTTGAACAACTGCATAAAGAAATTCTTTGGCAACAAGACCCTATTACTGTTTTTGGAAAAACGTATATGCAACCCCGCCTCACTGCGCTCTACGCTACTAATAGCAAACCTTATAGCTACTCAGGCATCACGATGCGTCCACACCCTATCACTACAGTCCTTCAAGAAATTCAACAAGCCATAGAATCGGTTACTCAAGCACGCTTCACTACAGTATTATTAAATCTGTATCGCAATGGCAACGACAGCAATGGATGGCATGCAGACAACGAAAAGGAATTGGGCCAAAACCCTGCCATTGCTTCGGTGAGCTTGGGCGCTCCTCGTTTTTTTCAACTCAAACATCGATCGCAAAAAGAAAATCGATTTAAATTTTTACTAGAACACGGCAGCCTTTTGCTCATGGAAGGGGAAATGCAACACCATTGGTTGCATCAAATTGCTAAAACAAAACAAGTGGCCACACCCCGCATCAATCTAACGTTTCGAAAAATTGTGTAATGCATTCGGCACCTTCTTTTTTAAGAAAAGCGTACTTTAGCACCCATAATGTACCGTCTATGAGCTATCAAAAGTTTTTCCTTTTTTCTCTCTTGGGTATCCTCCTATGGAGTTGCCAACCCACAACCAAAAAAATGGATCCTAACAAAATGAATGTTATTGGCCGCGTAGACGGGTTAAGAAAGGGTACCTTATATCTTCAAAAAATGGAAGACACCCTTTTGGTCACTGTAGATTCTACTTTAATCAGCGGTGATCCACAGTTTCAATTTTCGTCGACCATAGAAAGTCCAGAGGTTTTTTATCTCTATTTAGACAAAGAAGATGGTGATTCTTTAAATGATCGCATTCCTTTTTTTGGTGAAAAGGGCACCATAGAAATCAACACATTATTAAAAACATTTGAAAGCAGTGCCCAAATTAAGGGGTCTAAAAATCAGGAATTGTTGCAAAATTTCATCGGATTTAAACGGCAATTCAACGATCAAAACCTTACTTTATTAGAGGCCTATTTTAAAGCCCAACAACGCCAAAACCAAAACCAAGTTGATTCTTTGCAATCGGCCATTGACAAACTCCTCAAACGCCGCTATTTATACACCTTAAATTATGCCTCACAAAATGCCGATCAAAATGTGGCGCCCTATTTGTTGCTCACAGAAGTGTATGACGCCAATTTGGCATTATTAGATTCTGTTGCTGTGCGACTGACCCCAGAAGTAAAAGCGTCAAAATACGGACAAGAATTTTTTGACTATCTCGAGGCACGAAGAAAAGACGAGCAGCCTTAAAGCTTGGCAAATTTTGTTAAAAGCGTTTTAATACTTTTATCTTTTTCAGAAAGAATTGATGCAAATTGGGTTTTTGTGTTACTACCCTTAATGGCATTCACTTTTTGAATCAATTCATCAAAATTGGCAATAGCTTCATCAATCAATGCTTCACTTTTTTTCAAATCTGCCTTAGGGTTAGATAGTTCCCAATGATAAACATCTTCAATAATGGCCCCAATTTCGTTGTTAATTTCCTTTTTAAGTTGACGAACACTTGCCATAGTTATTGTTTTTTATTTTAAATATATAAAAAATATAATAGTAAATCTTTATAATTTTTTCAATGCTTTCAAACTGGATTGAATGTGCCCCTTGGCCAATTGGCTTTGATATACTTGAACCACCACTCCCTTTTGGTTTACAATAAATGTGATGCGTTGGGTGAGCAATCCAAAAAATTGTGTTTTGACACCAAACTTTTTTTGTACTTCTTGGTTCGGATCAGATAGTAACACAAACGGCAGTTTGAATAAGGCGGCAAACTTTTGATGGCTTTTAACACTGTCTGAGCTAATGCCAATTACCTCCAAACCATTTTCTTTAAAGGTCTCTTAATGATCTCTAAAACCACATGATTCGGCAGTACAACCGGGCGTAAAATCTTTCGGATAAAAATAAATTACACAAGGTTTTTTTCCAATAATGGAACTGCTGTCAAACCACACTCCGTTTTGATCTTGTAATTTAAAATGAGGTATGCTACTGCCAACAACCACCGCTTTATCCGGCATAAGTAACAAAATTTCTAGGTGTTTCGTAAAGCGTTACTTCTAGTGCTAAATGGTCTCCTAAATGTGGTTTAAGGTTTTGGTAAATCACCACAGCAATATTTTCTGCCGTAGGTATAAGCGTGGCAAAGGCTTTAACCTCTTCGTTTAAATTTTTATGATCAAAAGGATCTTCTACATAATCTTTTATAAGATCTTTAAGTACCTTCATGTCGATCACATATCCCGTTTCGGAGTCTATAGGCCCTGTAACACTCACAATGAGTTCGTAATTATGGCCGTGGTAATGCGGATTGGCACATTTTCCAAAAATGCGCTCGTTTTGCGCCGCATCCCAATCTTTTCGATACAGACGGTGGGCGGCATTGAAATGAGCTTTTCTATGTACAGTGACTATCATGGCTGATGTTGGAGGGTTTTATACTGTTTAAAAAATCGTTTAAATATGATGCGGAACCACACGGTGTAGTTCGCCTCATTTTGTTCAATATCACGTTCCAAATCATCCAGATTCATCCATTTCCAAGCAGCCACTTCTTCTGGATTGATTTGCGGCTCTTGTTCTGATGTTCCTAGAAGGACGTGGTCGAGTTCATGTTCGGTCAATCCATTATCAAAAGAGGCTTTGTAAATAAAAGAGAACAAAAACCTAAGGGGGGTTTGCATTCCCATTTCTTCTTGCAGTCTACGAGACGCTGCATCTTGTGTGCTCTCACCTTCGCGTTGATGACTACAACAAGTGTTGGTCCACAAACCCGGCGAGTGATATTTGTGCAAGGCACGTTGTTGCAATAGCAACTCACCTTTTGAATTAACAATAAAAACGGAAAAAGCACGATGAAGCAACCCCTTTTCATGGGCTTCCATTTTTTCCATAGTGCCAAGGGGTTGGTCGTTGGGATCAACCAAAATAACTTTTTCTTCTTTCATGCAACACACAAAAGTATCGATTATTTTTTAAAATAATGTCTGCATTAAATGCCCCTTAATTAAAAATAATATTTTTGCTAAAATTTAAACATGAGCTTTAAAGAAGAATTGTTACGCCGTCGCACCTTTGGAATCATTTCCCATCCAGATGCAGGAAAAACAACCCTTACAGAGAAACTGTTGCTTTTTGGCGGAGCCATTCAAGAAGCTGGAGCCGTAAAGTCTAACAAGATCAAAAAAGGAGCCACCAGCGACTTTATGGAAATTGAACGTCAACGTGGAATTTCGGTGGCCACCTCTGTATTAGCATTTCTCTACAAAGACAAAAAAATAAACATATTAGACACCCCAGGCCATAAAGATTTTGCCGAAGACACTTTTCGCACCCTTACAGCGGTAGACAGTGTGATTGTGGTTATTGATGTAGCCAAAGGGGTTGAAGAACAAACCGAGAAGCTAGTGGAAGTGTGCCGTATGCGAAACATTCCCATAATCGTGTTTATCAATAAACTGGATCGCGAAGGAAAAGATGCTTTTGACCTTCTAGATGAAGTTGAACAAAAATTGGGATTGAGGGTGTGCCCACTTTCCTTTCCAATTGGTATGGGTCAAAATTTTAAGGGCATCTATAATCTTTGGATCAAAAACATTCAACTTTTTGAGGGCGGCTCCAAACAAACCCGCTCCAAAACCGAAGCGTTTACCGATTTAAACGATCCTCAATTAGAAAAATCCCTTGGTCCTGATGCCCTTCAAACCTTGAAAGAAGAACTGGAATTGGTGGAAGGGATTTAT
>CAZTYX010000051.1:4363-11754 GCA_964617385.1 uncultured Flavobacteriaceae bacterium
CCCCCCTTTGAAGTGGGCGACTATTTGAATGGGAAGCTGCAACCGGTGTTTTTTGGGTCGGCGCTAAACAATTTTGGCGTACAAGAATTACTCGATTGTTTTATAGATATTGCCCCCACACCACAACCCAAAGCGGCTGAAGAACGTGTGGTGGCACCCGACGAGAAAAATTTTAGCGGTTTTGTGTTTAAAATTCATGCCAATATGGATCCTAACCACCGTAACCGTTTGGCCTTTGTTAAAGTGGTTTCAGGCACTTTTGAGCGCAACACCCCTTATTTGCATGTGCGCTTGGGTAAAAAATTAAAATTTGCCGCCCCAAACGCATTTTTTGCTGAAAAGAAAGAATTGGTAGACATCTCCTACCCTGGCGATATAGTAGGGTTACACGACACAGGCAATTTTAAAATTGGTGATACCCTTACCCAAAGTGAAACACTTCAATTTCAAGGTATTCCAAGTTTTTCGCCCGAACATTTTCGTTACATCAACAACGCAGACCCACTCAAGGCCAAACAGCTAAATAAAGGTATCGATCAATTGATGGATGAAGGGGTAGCCCAATTGTTTACGCTCAACCTCAACGGTCGAAAAGTGATTGGCACAGTGGGTGCCCTGCAGTTTGAGGTCATTCAATATCGTTTGCTGCATGAATATGGAGCGCGTTGTAGTTTTGAAAACTTGGCCGTACACAAAGCCTGTTGGGTCCAAGCCACAGATGAAAACCACCCAGATTTTGTTGAATTTAAACGGGTGAAACAAAAATTTTTGGCGCTCGACAAACACGGCCAATTGGTCTTTTTAGCTGATTCTGCTTTTTCCCTTCAAATGACTCAGGAAAAATATCCAGGAGTGCAATTCTATTTTACATCGGAGTTTTGATTTAACTTCACAGAATCTTAAAAACACCTACCCTTCAAATCAAGCTTTTTTTTAGGTTTTAAGTTTTTTATGTACATTCGAAATGTTAACCCAAATCTGTAAAAACTATGAACTATTCTTTAAAACCTCAAATAGTAGGCATTTATATTTTTCTAGGACTTTCACTACTTGGCTTTTCTATTTTTAAAGGCCTAAAAACATTTAGCGACAAAGATCGAGTGGTAAAAGTCAAAGGGCTGGCAGAAATGTATATTACAGCAGAATCTGCTGAAATCAGTATTTATTTTTCATTTTCTGGAGATATTCTACAAGATGTTATTACTAAATCAGATCAAAAGAAACATGCTATTATTACCTATTTAAAAGAAAGGGGCTTTGATGAAAAAGCCATTTTGGTGGCTGATCCATCGGTCTCAGATCGTGGAGGATATTATGAAGAGGAATGGAGAGGTGAAAAATATGTTAAAGTTAAAATAGATCGGTATCGTTTTAGTCAAAATTTGGAAATTAAATTAAGTGACGTTAAAAGCGTTGAAAAACAAGCGTCTATGATTGAGTTAGATTTAATTCAAAAGGGATTAACGGCACAGATAAACACCAACTATTCTTTTCCAAAGCTAAATTCGATAAAACCGCAGTTAATTGCAGAAAGCACAAAAAATGCACGTACTGCTGGTGAACAATTTGCCAACGACTCTCAGGCCAAGTTAGGGAAAATTAAAACCGCATCTCAAGGGCAAATTTCTATTGCTGGGCGCTTTTCAAATGAAGAGCAGGATGAAACCCTAAGGCATCCTTATATTCAAAAAGCGAGAGTGGTAAGTACTATTGTATTTTTCTTAGAATAAAAAAAGCCCTTCCGAATTGGAAGGGCTTTTATCTTTATGCTTCACCCGTTGGTCCAAAATTTAGAGGAATGGGTGGTGGTTCATTGGTTTTTATTTCACCCTGTGCCGCTTCATAACGCTGGAGGTTATCGCCCAAGGCTTTATGAAAGCGTTTGGCGTGCTCAGGGGTTAAAATTACACGTGATTTGACCTTAGCTTTTGGTGCTCCTGGCATCACTGTAATAAAATCAACAATAAACTCAGAGGGTGAGTGATTGATAATAGCTAAATTAGAGTAAACACCCTCGGCTGTTTGCTCATCAAGGGCAATGTTCAACTGTTTTTTATCCTCTTTTGAATCACTCATTAGAAACTAATTTCTTCTTCCTCTTCTTTATTAATCAACAAGCTAGTATATTCATCTTTAGATCCTACAATCACATTGTTGTAGTCACGCAAACCTGTTCCCGCAGGAATTTTATGCCCCACAATCACATTCTCTTTTAATCCTTCAAGTGTGTCCACTTTTCCATTCACCGCCGCTTCATTAAGCACCTTGGTGGTCTCTTGGAAGGAGGCTGCCGATATAAAGGATTTGGTTTGTAATGAAGCACGAGTAATTCCTTGCAATTCAGGTGTGGCTGTTGCTGGCGCAGCATCACGAGCGACAACAAGCGCCTTATCTTCGCGTTTCAAAATAGAGTTTTCATCACGTAATGCTCTAGTACTAATGATTTGACCAGCTTTTAGGTTTTCTGAATCACCAGCCTCTTCAACCACTTTCATGCCATAAAGAGCATCATTTTCGCGGATAAAATCATATTTAAACACCAGTTGGTTTTCTAAGAAAATAGAATCTCCCGGATCGTTAATTCGAACTTTACGCATCATTTGGCGTACAACCACCTCAAAGTGTTTGTCATTAATTTTCACCCCTTGGAGGCGATACACTTCTTGGATTTCGTTCACCAAATATTGCTGAACAGCAGAAGGCCCTTTAATTGACAAAATATCTGCTGGAGTAATGGATCCGTCTGACAACGGCATACCCGCTTTTACAAAGTCATTTTCTTGTACTAAAATCTGGTTAGATAATTTCACTAAGTAGCGTTTGATATCGCCAAATTTAGACTCAACAATGATTTCGCGGTTACCCCGTTTAATCTTACCAAAAGAAACAACACCATCAATTTCTGAAACCACTGCTGGGTTCGAAGGATTTCGTGCTTCGAATAATTCGGTTACACGCGGAAGACCTCCCGTAATATCACCCGATTTGGCCGATTTTCTCGGAATTTTCACTAAGATTTTTCCTTCTTGAATGGCTTCCCCTTCATTCACAATCAGGTGGGCACCCACAGGAAGGTTATAAGATCTTAAAGTAGCTCCTTTTTTATCTACAATAGAAAGTGTTGGAATAAGTTTTTTGTTTCGCGATTCTGAAATAACTTTTTCTTGGAATCCAGTTTGTTCGTCAATTTCCACTTGATAGGTTAGCCCTTGTTCAATGTTTTCATAAACGATTTTACCAGAAAATTCAGAAACAATCACCCCGTTGAAAGGATCCCAACTACAAATGCGATCACCTTTCTTCACTTTTGATTTATTTTCAATCACCAAAACAGCACCATAAGGTATGTTTTGTGTATTTAAAACATTTTTGGTTTTGGCGTCTAACAACTTCAATTCAGAGGTTCTAGAAATCACAATTTTAGCAGGATTCCCTTCGCTATCAGTACCGTTTACTGTTTTGAGGTCTTCAATTTCAGCAATTCCATCAAACTTAGCAGTAATACTATTTTCTTCAGAAATATTTCCGGCCACACCTCCTACGTGGAAGGTTCTCAATGTAAGCTGTGTTCCTGGCTCTCCAATAGATTGAGCTGCAATTACACCCACAGCCTCTCCTTTTTGAACCATTTTTCCAGTGGCTAGGTTGCGACCATAACATTTGGCACAAATCCCTTTAACCGCTTCGCATGTAAGCGGAGAACGCACTTCAACGGAACTGATGGGTGTGTTTTCAATAGCTTCCACCCCATCGGCTGTAATTTGTTCACCGGCACCCACCAACACTTCGTTTGTGGATGGGTCAATCACGTCGTGCAATGCCACTCGACCGAGGATTCGCTCTCCTAAAGATTCAACAATTTCGTCATTTTTCTTAAGGGGTTCTACTTCAACACCACGCAATGTGCCACAATCAAGTTGATTCACAATCACGTCTTGAGAAACATCGTGTAAACGTCGGGTCAAATAACCAGCATCGGCTGTTTTTAATGCTGTATCAGCCAATCCTTTTCGAGCACCGTGCGTAGAAATAAAATATTCTAAAATGGACAGCCCTTCTTTAAAGTTTGAAAGGATGGGGTTTTCAATAATCTCACCTCCACCCACGTTAGATTTTTTTGGTTTTGCCATCAATCCACGCATTCCGGTGAGCTGACGAATCTGTTCTTTAGAACCACGAGCCCCAGAGTCTAGCATCATATACACAGAGTTAAACCCTTGTTGATCTTCGCTAATTCGCTTCATGGCCAACTCGGTCAACTTGGCGTTGGTTGATGTCCAAACATCAATCACCTGGTTGTAGCGCTCGTTATTGGTTATCAATCCCATATTGTAGTTGGCCATAATGCCTTCTACCTGTCCGTTGGCGTCATCGATCATATCAAGCTTTTCTGGTGGAATAATAATATCCCCTAAGCTGAAGGACAAGCCTCCTTTAAAGGCAAATCCATAGCCCATTTCTTTGATCTTATCCAAGAAAGCAGCGGTTTCGGGAACACTAGTGGCATTTAAAATTTTACCAATAATTTCACGCAAACTCTTTTTGGTTAACACCGTATTAAAATAGCCTGCTTTCTCAGGCACCACTTCATTAAACAACACGCGTCCAACAGTGGTTTCAATCATTTTGTTATGGGCCTCTCCTGCCGCATCAAATTCTTTAATTCTAATTTTGATAATGGCATTAAGGTCTACCCGCTTTTCATTATGGGCAATGTGTACTTCTTCTACAGAGTAAAATGTAAGGCCTTCGCCTTTCACCACTTTTTCGGGTGTTGATTTGCGAGCCTTAGTCATATAATATAAGCCCAACACCATGTCTTGAGAAGGAACTGTAATTGGTGATCCGTTGGCTGGATTTAAAATGTTGTGCGAAGCCAACATAAGCATTTGCGCTTCCAAAATGGCTTCTGGCCCAAGAGGCAAGTGCACGGCCATTTGATCTCCGTCAAAGTCGGCATTAAACGCTGTACACACTAAAGGGTGCAACTGAATGGCTTTTCCTTCAATCAATTTGGGCTGGAAGGCTTGAATCCCTAATCGGTGTAATGTGGGCGCCCGGTTGAGTAACACAGGATGACCTTTAAGCACATTTTCCAAAATATCCCAAACCACAGGTTCTTTGCGGTCAATAATTTTTTTAGCTGATTTTACCGTTTTTACAATCCCGCGCTCAATAAGCTTTCGGATCACAAAAGGCTTATACAACTCGGCGGCCATGCCCTTAGGCAAACCACATTCATATAATTTTAATTCGGGCCCAACAACAATTACTGATCGAGCAGAATAGTCCACCCGTTTTCCTAAAAGGTTTTGACGGAAACGCCCTTGTTTTCCTTTTAGTGAATCTGATAATGATTTTAGGGGTCTGTTAGATTCTGTTTTAACAGCCGAAGATTTACGAGTATTGTCAAATAATGAATCTACAGATTCTTGCAACATACGCTTTTCGTTTCTCAAAATCACCTCTGGTGCTTTGATCTCTACCAAACGCTTCAAACGGTTGTTTCTGATAATTACACGACGGTAAAGGTCGTTGAGGTCTGAGGTCGCAAAACGTCCTCCATCAAGAGGCACCAATGGTCGTAATTCTGGTGGAATAACGGGAATCACCTTCATGATCATCCATTCGGGTAAATTTTCTCCACGTTCGTTAGCTTCTCTAAAAGCTTCAACCACTTGCAAACGTTTAAGCGCTTCTGTTTTACGTTGCTTTGAGGTTTCGTTGTTGGCCTTGTGGCGCAATTCATAGGACAACTCTTGTAAATCAATACGTGATAAAAGTTCAATGAGACACTCTGCACCCATTTTAGCAATAAACTTATCAGGGTTGCTGTCTTCTAAATATTGATTTTCTACCGGCAGATCTTCAAAGGCGTTTAGGTATTCTTCTTCTGTGAGAAAATCTAGCTTTTGAAGGGGTTCTCCTTCGGCATTTTTGGCAATACCGGGCTGAATGACTACATAGCGCTCATAATAAATGATCATGTCTAATTTTTTAGACGGCAGCCCAAGTAAATATCCTAGTTTGTTCGGCAACGAACGGAAATACCAAATGTGTGCCACTGGCACTAGCAAGTTGATGTGTCCCACGCGATCGCGACGCACTTTCTTTTCAGTAACTTCTACCCCACAGCGGTCACATACAATGCCCTTGTATCGAATACGTTTGTATTTTCCACAGGCACATTCATAGTCTTTAACCGGACCAAAAATACGTTCACAAAACAAACCGTCTCGTTCGGGTTTGTGGGTTCTGTAGTTTATGGTTTCAGGTTTTAAAACCTCACCGCGTGAATTGCCAAGAATCACTTCAGGAGAAGCTAATCCTATTGAAATTTTATTGAATTTCTTTTGTGTAATGATTTCGTTATTTCGAGCCATAGCTATATACTTCTATATCAATATTTATTCTTCTAGACGAATGTCTAATCCCAATCCTTTTAATTCGTGCATCAACACGTTAAAAGATTCTGGCAATCCCGGTTCTGGGAGGGTATCTCCTTTTACGATTGATTCGTAGGTTTTTGCCCTTCCAATCACGTCATCTGACTTCACGGTCAGGATCTCTTGCAGGGTACTGGAGGCACCATAGGCTTCAAGCGCCCACACTTCCATTTCTCCAAATCGCTGTCCACCAAACTGTGCTTTACCACCCAACGGTTGTTGAGTGATGAGTGAGTAGGGTCCAATTGAACGCGAGTGCATTTTATCGTCCACCATGTGCCCCAGTTTAAGCATGTATATTACACCCACTGTGGCTGGTTGGTCAAAGCGTTCACCCGTTCCACCGTCGTATAAATAGGTATGTCCATATTGTGGCACGCCCGCCTTTTCAGTTAAGGCATTTATTTCCTCAATAGTGGCCCCATCAAAAATAGGTGTGGCATATTTTTCGCCTAAGTTTTGTCCAGCCCATCCTAAAACGGTTTCATATATCTGTCCAATGTTCATCCGTGACGGTACCCCTAGCGGATTCAATACAATGTCTACGGGTGTACCATCTTCCAAGAAAGGCATTTCTTCTTCTCTCACAATGCGCGCTACAATACCTTTGTTACCATGGCGACCCGCCATTTTATCTCCTACTTTGAGTTTGCGCTTTTTAGCAATGTATACCTTCGCCAGTTTCTTAATTCCGGCAGGCAATTCATCCCCCACACTAATAGTGAATTTTTCTCGACGCAATGCTCCTTGTAAATCGTTTTCTTTGATTTTATAATTGTGGAGTAAATCGGCAATTTGATTGTTTGTTTCTTCTGTTGTAGTCCATGTTCCTTTGGTAAGGTGTGTATAATCTTCTACCGCAGAAAGCATTTTTAAGGTAAATTTCTTGCCTTTTGGCAATACCTCTTCACCCAAATCATTGCTTACGCCTTGGGAGGTTTTCCC
>CAZTYX010000052.1:0-7353 GCA_964617385.1 uncultured Flavobacteriaceae bacterium
ATTGTCTATACCGCTGCTATTTCAGGAGTAAATGCTAATTTCTTAAAAGGAAGCCTAGAAGCTATGGGCATCACACAAGCGCAATGGTCACAATCAAAAAAAATAGATTTTGGAAGTGAATTGGATGCTGCAAAGGCAGAGGCCCAAGCCTGGAAAACCATTTGGTCTGCAGGTCAAGGTGCAACAAGCATTACCAATGTGCCATCGGTTGAAGATTTGGTAAAAACGCTTAAAAATGAATTTATTGATGCGTTAAAGCAGCAGCAAATCTTACTTAAAAAATACGAAACGCTATAACATTCCCTGCTAAATTGCATTACAGGTTTTCTGTGAGCGACTTCACGATTCTATTTTCAGACAAAAACTCCTTTAAAATAACTTTTAAGGCCGTGTAGACGGGAATAGCAACGATCATACCCATTGGGCCCACAAGCGTTCCGGCAGCCAGAATTACTATAAATATTTCTAACGGATGCGATTTCACACTGGTGGAAAAGATAAAAGGTTGACTGAAAAAATTATCAACCAACTGTCCAAACACAAATCCAAGCATTACATAAATCGTTTTGGGTAAAATCACACTGCTAAAATCAGCACCTAAAAAACTACTCATGGTAAGCAACAGCATCAAAATGCCGCCAATGATTGGGCCTATGTACGGTATGATATTTAACAAGGCGCAAAGAAAAGCGATTACAAAAGCATTTTCTACACCAAAAATGAGAAGAACAGTGGTGTAAATAATTAATAAAATACTGATTTGCAAAATGATTCCAATGAAATAACGGGAAAGTAAATTCTTAATTTTTTCTATTGATTTGGCCACTCTGGCTTCACTTTTGGAAGAAGTTGCTGTTAATATCATTCGCTCCATCAAATTGCTGTCTTTTAAAAAGAAAAAGAGCATAAAAACAACTGAAAAAAGACCTATTGTAAAACCGCCTAGCAAATCCAACACTTGATTGAGCAGTTGTGGAAGCAGTTCAAAATTCACATTTTGGAGCAGATTTTCGGCTGTAAGTTGTTGCTGCCATAGGGCATTGTCAATTTTAAAATAATGACTCAACTGCATCAATAGGGCATCCAAGTCTTGTTCTAAGGCCGTGACATCCAATAAAGATAAATTCTCACTTTGTTGGGTTAAAAGGGGTACAAACAACGAAATGAGGCCCGTAAACAGCCCCAACATGACCAATAAGGTTGCGCTAGTGGCCAATCCAGGTTTAAAGTGCAATTTGGTCATCAAAAACTTGTTAAGCGGTCTTCCGATGAGCGTTAAAACTGCGGCCACACTAAGATATATGAGGAGCGATTGCAACTGCCACAGCAACCAAACGGCAAAAGTAATGCCCAACAATTGTAGGATTGCTTTAATAATTCCTCTTGCAATAGTATTCGCTTCCACGTGTTAAAGGTAAGAAAACTTACAGTTGTTCATTCAATTTAATCAAAAGGCTGTGAGCAGCCATTAAACCGGCTGTTTCTGTACGCAATCGATGTTGTCCTAAACTAACGGCTTGGAATTGCGCTTCCAACGCCCATTGCACTTCCTCTGGAGCAAAATCGCCTTCGGGGCCTATGAGAATTATGGCTTCTTGTTGATGGGTAGGTAAATCTATTTTATCGAGCACTGTTTTTTTCCCCGATTGACAATGGGCAATATATTTTGCTTTTGCGGTTGACTTGAGCACTTGTTTAAATGGAGTTAGGGGTGCTAAAGTGGGCAAAAAAAATTGTTGTGATTGTTTCATGGCAGCTATAAGAATTTTCTGTAGACGTTCCGGTTTGATCACTTTTCGTTCGGCATGTTGGCAAAGTACTGGTGTGAAATGGGTAACTCCAATTTCGGTTGCCTTCTCCAAAAGCCATTCCATACGCTGTATGTTTTTTGTTGGTGCCACGGCCAGTTCTAGTTTTATTTGAGGTTTTGGATGCCATGCAGTTTCTTCTTTATTAGCAATGCATCCCCGGGTGCTCACTTGGCTGAGAACACCTTTCCATTCCAAGCCATTGCCGTTGGTGAGGCATATGATATCGCCCTCTTTTTTGCGTAATACTTTAGCTAAATGAATACTTTCTTCGGCTTCCAATTGAACGCTTTCTGAAGTTGCTGTGAGGGTACTATTATAAAACAACTCCATCATTTAAATTTTAATCGTGCGTTTGAGGCGGTGTTCAATTGTCCAAACGCTTCGGTTTTATATTTATAATAGCCTGCAATACCAATCATGGCGGCATTGTCTGTGGTGTATGAAAATGGGGGTAAAAAAACATCCCACCCCTCTTGTTTTTGTTTATTGAGTAAAGCCTTTCGAAGGCCGCTATTGGCAGCAACGCCTCCGCCAATCACAATTTGTTTATTCTTTTTGGTGTCCACAGCCAACGCCAATTTTTCTATGATAATCTCCACTAAACTATATTGTAAGGAAGCGCATAAATCCGCCAAATGTTCTTGAATAAAGTTTTTATTCTTTTGTGTTTCACGGTTTAAAAAATTCATAAAGGCCGTTTTGACTCCACTATAGCTCACATCTAAGTCAGCTACTTTGGGTTTAGGAAACGCAAACCGATAAGGATCTCCCTCTTGAGCCAATCGATCTACGTGAGGACCTGCCGGATAGGGGAGTCCCAATAGCTTACCACATTTATCAAAAGCTTCACCAATGGCATCGTCTAAGGTGCTTCCTAAAACGGTCATTTTAAAATAATCTTCCACCCAAACAATTTGGGTGTGGCCCCCAGAAAGGGTTACTCCAATAAAAGGAAATGAAGGCGGAGCAGTATGCACCCCTTCAATAAAGTGCACTAATAAATGCCCTTGCATATGATTAATTTCTAGCAAAGGCACGCCCCAAGCAAGCGATAAAGATTTCGCAAAAGAACCCCCTACGAGCAGCGAACCCAAAAGTCCAGGACCTTGTGTATAGGCAATGGCTGCTATTTGTTTTTTGTCGATATTTGCCTCTTGAAGTGCTTGATGAATCACGGGCACAATGTTTGATTGATGTGCGCGAGAAGCCAATTCGGGAACAACCCCACCATAGTGTTCATGGATGTTTTGATTGGCCACGCAATTGGATAAGACCTTTTTGCCGTGCAACACAGCAGCAGCGGTGTCATCACAAGAAGATTCTATAGCTAATAGATAGGGAGTTTCTATCAAAATATATTTTTAAACAAAGGTAAGGCAATCAAACGGAGGTATAAAATAGCGGCGATCGTTTTTGGCAGTTTTGTGTTTGTCTTTTTGCTGCTTGCTCTTGTATTGTCATCCACCAAAGTGCAAACCCTATTGGCCAAAGAACTGAGCAAGCGTTTTAGTCAAAAATATACCAATACCATTCTGCTAGAACAATTTGCCCTAACGCTGGATGGACGCGCCACCTTAAAGGGCTTGATGATTGCCGATCATCATGCCGATACCCTAGTATACATTCGACAAATAAAACTCTCACTGGCTGATTTAAACGCTTTGGCGGAGGGTGATCTTCGACTTCATTCAATCACATTAACAGACCCTTTGGTGAAAAATATCCATTACAACAATGAAGACACTGATGCATTGGGTCATTTCTTTTATCAATTAAAGCAAGCTGATAATGACCCCATTCCAATTTCTATAGATCAAATTGAATTGAAAAAGGGTGCTTATTTCGCTTTTCACACTCCTCAAAACAAACTGCAAACGCAACTCGATAATATATCATTAAAAGCGGTTGATTTTAAAATTGATGGAAATCATGTTCACGGAAAGCTGCTCCAATTAAGCGGAAATGAAATGGTGCATAATATTGCCCTCCAGCAGGGGCAAATGGAATTTGTTTACTCACCAGAAAAATTGAAAATTGAAAATCTTTATTTAAAATCCGATAGCGATTTTGTTGCTGGAAATATTGAACTTTCCGATAGTGTTAGTATTTCAACACATTGGAAAGATTCAGCACTTTGGAAGGTGCAATTAGATCGTTTTTCAATGCAGTCTTCAAAATGGTTTAAAACCCAAAAAATAAAATCACCCTTACCAAAGATGGAGGGTCAATTTTTTGCCAACGGCAGTTTTCAAAATTTGGTTATTGACAGCCTCTTTTTGAGAACCGATTGGGGAAATCTTCATTTAAATGGTTCCGTTTTTCAATTAACCGATCAAAACAAAATGAGTTTTGACCTGCAGTTTCAATCCAATCGATTGCAGCCTAAAAAGTGGGGCGGGTTATTTGCACCAGCTTATACAAATCAAATACCTGCAGATGATTTTATTTCTATACATGGGAAACTAAAATTAGCATCCGATGCCCTAGACTATAAACTGAATTTAAAGGGTGATTGGGGTACTTCTTTTTTTGAAGGACAATTGGGTAAAGGATTTTTAATCAATCAAGAAAAAAACACCTCTTTTTCGCTTTCGGCCTCCTTTAACAATTTTAAAGCCACCTCATTGTTGGCTGCCAATAGCCCCATAACGATGAGTGGAAAAATGGTTGTGAATGGAACGGGTAAAAACCTTGAAGCATTAACTGGGGCTTGGCAAATGGAGGCACTCACACTTCAATTGAAAAAGCTACCTAAACTAGTGCTCAACGGCAGTGGTACTTATGGTGCAAAACAATTGAAAAGCACCCTCAACGTGCGTTCAACTTTTTTATCTCTTAAGAGCGATTGGGTATTGGATCACACTTTAGCTCAACCCAAAATTGCCACAGCCATCAACGTTGAGTCATTAGATTTAACCCATTTTAATCCTTTGCTAGGTGATGGAAAAGCCCGTTTAAAAGGCATTTTATTAGCCAACGCCACCGGTTCGCATTGGGATAATTTAACAGGCACGCTCACCGGAGCCTCTTTGAGCCTAGAAACGCTGGCAGACACACTTAATTTTAGTCCCTTAACACTTTCACAATCTTGGACAAACAAGGAGCGTGTATTGGCTATTGGCAATCAAGATGTTTTGCAATTAACATTGAAAGGCAACTATAAAGCCGCAGAGATCGTTCCGCTTTTTCAAAACACCCTGGCAGAAGTGTATACTTTTTTGCCAGTCACCCAAGTTGCCCCCTCCCAATCAATGCGGTTTAGCATAAGGATTTATGAAAAAGTCTTAAATGCCCTTTATCCTAAACTAGAAGCCCAAGAAAATCTGCTGGTGAGTGGCATAATCAATAGTGAGAAAAAACATTCACAAATGACGCTTGATTTACCTTTTTTCAAGTGGGATGGATTTAATTTAGAGAACATACACTTTCAATTAGACACTCAAAACCCTCTTTACAACACCTTCTTAAGTGCAGATGAGTTGGCTTACAAAAAAGAAAAAATTAAAGAATTCAATTTGATAAGTACAGCGCTAAATGACACTCTTTTTTTTAGATCAGAATTTAATAGAAAAGAAAATGAAACACCCTTTGAAATTAATTTTTATCATTTGATTGGTGCATCAAAAGAAGTCATATTTGGGCTGCAACCTTCTAAATTATTTTTAGGAAATGCCTTGTGGACGCTCAATCCGCATAACAATAAAAACCAACAGTTTGTGTATGATCCCCAGCGCAAAAGATGGGTGGGAGAAGATTTTTTGCTACAATCCCCTTCAGCCTATTTGAACGCTTCAGGGTTTTGGGAAAATAAAGATCATCTTGGCGTACATTTAGAAGCTAAGGGGGTTCCTATAAAAGAGCTTTTACCTCAACAAGAAACCTTTCAAAGTGAGGGCGTATTGGGCGTTTCTTTAGACTACATACGTTCCATTGAAAAAAATGATTTTCAATTGGCAGCCACTTGGGAACAAATGAAAATCAACGAACTTTCTTTGGGAAATTTAACGCTCAATGGCAAAGGGAATACCCAACTTGATTCATATCAATTTCAATTAAACTTGCTTGATCAAGAAAATGAACGATTAACAGGTAGTGGGTCGGTTTTGGGATGGGAATCGCCTAGACTTAATTTCGATTTAAACTTTTCTGCTTTTAAATTGGACTTTCTCTCGGCCCTAGGAAAAAAGGCCCTTAACAACATTGGAGGGGAACTCACCGGAGCCGTTAACCTTTGGGGCCCTTTAAACCGATTGCAACACAACGGCACTTTAAAACTACAAGGTGGAACCATTGGCATTCCATTTTTAAATACAGCCTATTCTATTGCAGAAGCAGATGTAAATTTATATGAGCAGACATTTGATTTTCAGCAACTTAAAATTGAGGATACCAAAGAGAATACCGCTGCTCAATTAAAAGGGAAAATCAACCACACCAATTTTAAAGATTGGAATGCCGCCTTGGCTATTAGCTCACCAAGAATTTTACTGTTAAATAAGCCGAATGTCCCCGATGTGCTTTTTTATGGAGATGGCTATTTAAATGGAAACATCACGCTTGATGGCCCCTTTCGCAATTTAAACCTCACGGTGGTGGGGAGTACAGAAACAGGCACTTCTATAAAAATTCCCTGGGCCGAAGATTATGGTTTGGCCGACACATCTTTTATTGAAATGATTGATAAAAACAAGCGCGATGTAAATAAGACAAAAGCTGCATTGGAAGCGGGTGGGGAGCAAATCAGTGGTCTTGAAATGAATTTTGAATTGGATGTGAACCCCAAGGCCGAAGTTGAAATTGTGATTGATCAAGAAACCGGGAGTTTTTTGAAAGGAAGTGGCGTAGGGAGTCTTTTTATGGAAATTAATACGGCGGGTAAATTCAATATGTGGGGTGATTTTATCACCTACAATGGCATCTATAACTTTAAAAATTTAGGAGTAATCGATAAGAAGTTTGATGTAAAACCTGGGGGCACTATCGTTTGGGAAGGCGATCCACTTAATGCCCAGATGAATATTGAAGCCCGTTATGAAGTGCCTGGTGGTGCCAATCCAGCGCTCATGTTAGACAACCCTAATTTCAATAAAAAGATAGACACGAACGTGCTCATTCAGTTGCAAGGCAATTTGTTAAAGCCTGATGATCCTCTTTTTGAAATTGAGTTTCCTAACACAAGTGGCACTGTGGCCTCTGAAATAAACTATCGTTTGGCCGATCCACAGCGCCGTCAATTGCAGGCGTTATCGCTCCTCTCACAAGGTATATTTATCAATGAGGTGAGTGTTTCTATGCAAGGTATAACGAATAACCTATATCAAAAGGCCTCTGACATTTTTTCGAGTTTATTAAATGAAGACAATAACAAATTACAGATTGGCGTGGACTATCTCCAAGGAGACAAAAGTGCATTGCTAGATATTGCTACGGCCGATCGTTTGGGCTTTACACTTTCTACAAAATTGAGTGAAAAAATTCTTCTAAATGGAAAAATTGGGGTGCCCGTGGGAGGTGTTGAGCAAACCCTTGTGGTTGGAAACGT
>CAZTYX010000052.1:7453-11371 GCA_964617385.1 uncultured Flavobacteriaceae bacterium
ATTGAGTTTGTTGAAAAAAAGTAAAAAAGGGCTTTACAACAACGCAAAATCCAAGATTCCATTTCGAAACTGACAATTTAATGCTTACATTTGCGCGAATTTAAATCATGAAAGGCAAACTTCAACATATAGCCGTTCTAACCTCTGGAGGCGACGCACCCGGGATGAATGCCGCTGTGCGTGCTGTGGTTCGTGCAGCTGCCTTTAATAACATCACTTGTTATGGGGTATACAAAGGCTATCAAGGACTTATAGATGGAGATTTTAAGCCGATGAATGCCCGCAGTGTGAATAACATTATCAATAAAGGGGGCACTATACTTAAATCGGCAAGATGCCTTGAGTTTAGAACGCCTGAAGGAAGAAAGCGGGCCTATGAAAATATTAAAAAACACAATATTGAAGGCCTTATTGTGATTGGCGGTGATGGAACCTTTACAGGGGCCATGATTTTTCACAGCGAATATAAAATTCCTGTGATCGGAATACCAGGCACCATTGATAACGATATTAGTGGCACTACAGCCACCATTGGCTATGATACGGCATTAAACACCGTGATTGAAGCCATCGATAAAATTAGAGACACAGCCATTTCACACAATCGTTTGTTTTTTGTGGAAGTGATGGGGCGTGATGCCGGTCATATTGCACTCAACGCTGGAATAGGTGCTGGGGCAGAAGAAATTTTAATTCCTGAAGAAGATATGGGACTTGAGCGTTTGTTAGATTCGCTTAAGCGTAGTGAAAAAACAGGCAAACAATCCAGTATAGTGGTTATTGCCGAAGGAGATAAAACAGGGAAAAATGTTTTTGAAATCGCTTCCTATGTTGAAAAAAACATGCCCTACTATGAAGTGCGTGTTTCTGTATTAGGCCATATGCAAAGAGGAGGCGCACCTTCCTGTTTTGATCGTGTGCTGGCTTCTCGCATGGGGGTTCATGCAGTTGAATCTATGCTGGCGGGCAAAAGCAACATGATGGTGGGCCTTAAACATGAAGAAATGACCCTCTATCCTTTAGAAGATGCCATAAAAGGCAAATCAAAAATCAGTAAAGACTTAATCAGAGTATCAGACATACTCACCATATAAACGCTAATTAAATTATAAATACACAATGGCAATGAAAATTGGAATCAATGGATTTGGGAGAATAGGACGCTTGGTTTTTCGTTCTGCAATGAAACAAAATGATATTACTGTGGTTGCAATCAACGACTTATTAGATATCGATCATTTAGCTTACCTCTTACAATATGACTCTGTGCACGGCAGTTATAACGGCACAGTGGCTGTAGAAGATGAGCATCTAGTGGTGGATGGTCAGCGCATTAAAATCACAGCAGAGCGTGATCCTGCAGCCATCGGTTGGGGTGCCATGGGTGTTGATATTGTTGCCGAGTGTACGGGAATTTTTACCACCCTAGAAAAAGCACAATCCCATCTTGATGGAGGTGCTAAAAAAGTTGTTATTTCGGCTCCTTCTGCCGACGCCCCTATGTTTGTAATGGGTGTAAATCATCTTGAAGCCACGGCCGATCTAAACATTGTTTCAAACGCTTCTTGTACCACCAACTGTTTGGCGCCAATTGCCAAAGTTTTGGATGACAACTTTGGAATAGAAGAAGGTTTAATGACCACAGTTCATGCCACAACGGCCACTCAGTTTACTGTAGATGGCCCCTCTCGTAAAGATTTTAGAGGCGGTAGAAGTTCTTTGTTAAACATCATTCCCGCTTCCACAGGTGCTGCAAAAGCGGTCACCAAAGTAATTCCTTCTTTGGTAGGTAAATTGACTGGAATGGCTTTTCGTGTACCCACGGCAAACGTTTCTGTGGTAGATTTAACCGTTCGTTTAAACAAAAGCACATCTTACGAAGAGATTAAAGCAAAAATGAAAGCGGCTTCTCAAAACGATATGAAAAACATTTTGGGCTATACTGATGAGCCTTTAGTTTCTCAAGATTTTGTGGGCGACATTCGTACTTCCATTTTTGATGCTGGTGCTGGGATGGAATTAAACGAAAATTTCTATAAAATCATTTCTTGGTATGACAATGAGTGTGGCTATTCAAACAAGCTCCTTGACCTTGCCAAGCACATTCATTCTTTATAAGGGCAAACCATGATTTTGGTTGTTGACAGCGGTTCTACAAAAACCGATTGGATTGCTATGAACCCCGCGGGTGAAGTTTTGTTTGCGACGCAAACATTGGGACTAAATCCGCAGGTGCTTTCAAGTGCCATATTGACCGAGCGCATCATAAACAATTTTGAATTGTATCAACATCGTGATGAGGTTACACATCTTTATTTTTATGGTGCTGGATGTGGGGTGGCTTCTCCACAAAAGCGTATAGAAAAGGTGTTTGTTGAAATCTTCACCAAGGCTGAGTTCATCATCAAAGAGGATACCTATGCTGCTGTATATGCCACCGTAACTCCCAAAGAACCCGCTATTGTTTGCATTTTAGGAACAGGTTCCAATTGTACCTATTATGACGGAAAAAATATTGAACAACGGGTGACTTCCTTGGGCTATATTTTGATGGATGAGGCCAGTGGTAACTTTTTTGGAAAACAACTCATAAGAAGTTATTATTTCAAAACCATGTCGCCTGATTTGGCGGCCAAATTTGAAAGTGAATATGAGTTGGATCCAGATACCATCAAAGAAAATATTTATCGAAGAGAAAATCCAAATACCTATTTGGCCACGTTCAGTAAATTCTTAATTCAACATAAGGCCAATCCCGTTTTTCAAGACATTATTGCCAATGGGCTTCAACGGTTTATAGAACACCAAATTCTTCAGTTTGATGATGCCCATGAAGTGCCCATCCATTTTATTGGTTCCATTGCTTATTTCTTGGAAGACGAGATAAAATTGGCTTTTGAAAAAAATAATTTACGTTTAGGAAAAATTGTAAAGCGTCCCATAGACGAGCTCGTAAACTTTCACAAAGAACAAGCTGAAGGAGTTAATTAACCCCTTCTATGGCAATAACTGAAATTTCTACTCGAACATTTTTAGGTAGTGTTTTCACTGCCACTGTTTCACGGGCTGGGGCAGTAGCTTCATCAAAATAGCGGCCATAAACGGCGTTTACTTTTTCAAAATGGGCCATATCATCTAAAAAAATACTGGCCTTCACCACCTGTTCAAAGTGCATGTTTGATGCTTTTAAAATGGCCTCTATATTTTTCATCACTTGCTCGGTTTCTTTTTCAATATTTTCATTGACCCATTTCATTTGGGCGGGTTCAAATCCTATTTGACCGGAAATATAAAGGGTGTTTTCCACTTTAATGGCTTGACTATAAGGTCCAATGGGGGCAGGCGCATGAGGGGTATTTATGATTTGCTTTTTCATAATTGATGCTTTTAACGATTTAAATCAGGTTCTCTTTGTTTTTCGTATTTAATATCACTTAATAAATCTGATTTAATACCAATAAAGAAATTCCATGAGGCCCGTTCACTAAAGGGAACCCAACTGAAGTTAAGATTCCAACTTTTTAAGTCTCGATCAAATCGCAGTTGCGTATAGGTAAATCCTTCGCCTTTAAAATCATATCCAGAAGAAGCGCCCACTTTCCATTTGGGTGTTAAATCTATATTACCAGAAAACATGAGAGAGTTGTTTGAAAAGTCATTTTGTCCTCTCGAATTGTTATAGGTGAGTGAGTAAGCCAATTTTAAATCCCAAGGTATTTTTGTGCGATAGCTAGGGTAGGTGGCAGTTTTTGAGGGCTCTTGATTGCGCATTCGTTGGTCTGAAAAATCACTGGCTTGACCAAACAAATCGTCATCACGCCCGCCACCAGCAGTCGTTTCTTCCACCACCCGCTCGTTGCCTTCCCCCTCAAAATCGGAGCTAGAAAAGGAATAATTTAATGTCATGTTTCCACTGGT
>CAZTYX010000053.1:0-11285 GCA_964617385.1 uncultured Flavobacteriaceae bacterium
GCCTTGAAGAATGGGTGTATAAAATTAATGTTGAAAGTGCTAAAATTGCCGCAGAAGAGACTAAGCGGTACACTCATCAAAACCCAAGTAAACCCCGATTTGTAGCGGGCTCTATTGGTCCCACTAACAAAACGGCCAGCATGTCTCCAGACGTAAACAATCCGGGGTATCGTGCAGTCACTTTTGATGAATTGGTGGCAGCATATTCTGAGCAAATTTTAGGATTAAAAGAGGGGGGTGTAGACCTTCTTTTAATCGAAACAATTTTTGATACTCTAAATGCCAAAGCAGCTCTTTTTGCTGTATCTCAAATAAAAGAAGAGCATCAATGGGAGGTACCCGTTATGGTGAGTGGTACCATAACAGATGCCAGCGGAAGAACCCTTTCTGGGCAAACCGTGGGGGCTTTCCAAATTTCTATGCAGCATATGGATTTATTAAGTATTGGTTTTAATTGCGCCCTGGGCGCTGATCAATTACTTCCCTATGTAAAAGAACTCGCCAAACAAACAGACAACTTTGTTTCAGCGCATCCCAATGCTGGATTGCCCAATGCTTTTGGGCAATATGACCAAAGCCCCGAAGAAATGCAAACCCTCATTCAATCGTATTTGGATCAAAATGTGGTCAATATTATTGGAGGTTGTTGTGGCACCACACCAGAACACATTCAAAAAATTGCAGCTATTGCCGCTCAGGCAACCCCTCGTTTAACCCAAAAACCTTCGCATGTTTCCTAACAAAAAACCATTGTGTTTGTCTGGATTGGAACCGCTCATAATTGACGAACACACCAATTTTGTTAATATAGGAGAACGCACCAACGTTACGGGTTCTCGAAAGTTTTTAAGGCTCATTGAAAATAAAGAATTTGAGCAGGCCATAGAAATTGCTCGCGATCAAGTGGCTGGAGGAGCCCAGATAATTGATATTAACATGGACGAAGGCATGATTGACGGAGTGGATGCCATGACTACATTTCTCAATCTCATAGCTGCCGAACCCGATATTGCCCGCGTGCCTGTGATGATTGATAGTTCGAAGTGGGAAATTATCGAAGCTGGGTTAAAAACCATTCAAGGGAAGGGCGTGGTTAATTCCATCAGCTTAAAAGAAGGAGAAGCCGTTTTTTTAAAACAAGCGCTAAAAATTAAACAATATGGTGCTGCCGTAATCATTATGGCTTTTGATGAACAAGGGCAGGCCGACAATCTGCAGCGGCGTATTGACATTTGTAAACGTTCTTATGATTTGTTGGTGAATCAAATTCATTTTCCTCCTGAAGACATCATTTTTGATCCCAATATTTTTCCGGTAGCCACCGGAATGGAAGAACATAAACGCAATGCTATCGATTTTTTTGAGGCTGCTCAATGGATTCGTCAAAATTTACCACATGCGAGTGTGAGTGGTGGAGTGAGTAATGTTTCATTTTCCTTTAGAGGAAACAACAAAGTGCGTGAAGCCATGCACGCCTCTTTTCTCTATCATGCCATTAAACACGGCATGAATATGGGTATTGTTAACCCTGAACAACTGGAAGTTTATGATGAAATTCCAAAAACGCTGTTGACTTATGTGGAGGATGTTTTGTTAAATCGAAAACCAGAGGCCACCGAAACCTTGCTGACCTATGCCGAGCAACTAAAAGGCGAGGGTCCAAGCGTTAAAAAAAATCAAAATGAATGGCGAGAAAAACCTTTGCAAGAACGCATCACTTATGCCTTGGTGAAAGGAATTGACGCTTTTGTTATTGAAGACACAGAAGCCGCTCGTTTAGAAGCAGAGCACCCCTTGGAAGTGATTGAAGGCCCTTTGATGACAGGTATGAATGTGGTGGGGGATCTTTTTGGTGAGGGCAAAATGTTTTTGCCTCAAGTGGTTAAATCAGCTCGCGTAATGAAAAAAGCCGTGGCTTATTTACAACCTTTTATTGAAGCCGAAAAAAATGAAGGGACAAAAGCTGCGGGTAAAGTTTTGATGGCTACTGTAAAGGGTGATGTGCATGATATTGGCAAAAATATTGTGAGCGTGGTGTTGGCATGTAATAATTATGAAATTATTGATTTGGGTGTGATGGTGCCTCCAGAAACCATACTGCAAAAAGCCGTTGAAAACCAAGTGGATGTCATAGGACTCTCGGGCTTAATCACCCCCTCTCTAGATGAAATGGTGTATGTGGCTAAAGAACTCAAACGACAAAATATTAATATTCCATTGCTTATAGGCGGAGCCACTACCTCTAAAGCGCATACGGCTGTGAAAATTGCACCTGTCACAGAAACGGTTATCCACGTAAATGACGCTTCACGAGCAGTAAATGTGGTGAGCCAATTGCTACATCCACAAAAAGGGACTCCCTATAAAGAAGAAATTCGTTCGGAGTATGAAGCCTTTAGAGAACGCTTTTTGGAACGGACCACTTCCAAGACCTATTTGTCTATTGAACAAGCCAGAGAAAACCCATTTCAAATTGATTGGACCCATATTCCACTTCCTAAACCAAAACGGTTGGGGGGGCAAACCTATTTAGATTATCCACTTGAAGAATTGGTGCCATATATTGATTGGAGTCCGTTTTTCCGCTCATGGGATTTGCATGGAAAGTATCCTGAAATATTGGTGGATGAGGTGGTGGGTGATCAAGCCACTTCGTTGTTTGAAGATGCACAAGTCATGCTCAAACAAATAGTGAATGAAAAGTGGCTCACAGCCCGTGCACGCTTTGGTATTTTTCCCGCCAACAGTGTGGGTGATGATATTGAAGTTTATTGTGACGAAAAGCGAAACACCATAGAAGCTACTTGGCTCACGTTGCGTCAACAACTTAAAAAGAAAACAGGACAACCCAATATTGCACTAGCCGATTTTATTGCTCCAAAAGACAGTGGGCTGGCCGATTATATGGGGGCATTTTGTGTTACAACAGGGTTTGGCACTCAAGAAAAAGCAGCCGAATTTGAAGCCGCACAAGACGACTATAACGCTATTTTGGTGAAAGCCCTAGCCGATCGTTTGGCAGAAGCTTTTGCTGAAAAACTTCATGAAGTTGTGCGCACCGAGGTGTGGGGCTATGCCCCCAACGAAAAATTGAATAATGAAGCTTTAATTAAAGAACAATACCAAGGTATTAGACCGGCTCCAGGCTATCCGGCTTGTCCAGACCACTTGGAAAAAAATACGCTTTGGAAATTATTGGAGGTAGAAAAAACGATAGGAGTACAACTCACCGAAAGCTTGGCCATGTGGCCAGCGGCCTCCGTTTCGGGCTACTATTTTGCCCACCCTCAGGCGCGCTATTTTGGTCTGGGTAAAATAAAAGAAGATCAATTAAAATCGTACAGTCAACGCCGGGGCATTTCATTAGAAGAAGCCCGAAAATGGCTTAATCCAAACTTGACAGAATAAATCATGAAAGTTGTAGATCACATAGCTAAAGCAAAAGGAAAAACCCAATTTACCTTTGAAATATTACCCCCCTTGAAAGGGCAAAGCATCAACAGTTTGATGGATTCTATAGATGACTTAATGGAATTTTCTCCCCCTTTTATAGATGTGACCTATCATCGAGAAGAACATGTTTATAAGGAATTGGCCAACGGATTGTTAGAGAAAAAGATTATTCGAAAGCGTCCTGGTACCGTGGGCATTTGTGCGGCCATTCAAAGTAAATATAAGGTAGATGCTATTCCCCATATTTTGTGTGGAGGATTTAGTAAAGAAGACACCGAAAACTTTCTGATTGATTTAGATTTTTTAAATATTGACAATGTGGTTGCACTTCGGGGTGATGCAGTAAAATCGGAAGTGTATTTTAAGCCTCAAGAAGATGGGCATCAATATGCTAATGAATTGGTGGCTCAAATTGATGATATGAATAAGGGGCATTATTTAGAAGATGAATTGATGAACATGCACCCCACTAATTTTTGTGTTGGTGTATCGGGCTATCCAGAAAAACATATGGAAGCTCCGAGTTTGGATAGTGACATTCATTTTTTAAAGCAAAAAATAAAGGCAGGAGCTCATTATGTGGTCACTCAGATGTTTTTTGATAACCAAAAATATTTTCAATTTGTAGATAAGTGCAGGGCAGAAGGTATTACTGTGCCCATTATTCCTGGCTTGAAACCCCTAGCGGTTAAAAAGCAACTTAATGCCATTCCACATCGATTCCATGTAGATTTACCTGAAGATTTAATAAAAGCGGTGGTGGCCTGCAAAGACAATGAAGCTGTGCGAGCTGTGGGTGTTGAATGGTGCATTGCCCAAAGCAAAGAATTGAAAGAGGCTGGTGTTCCTTTTCTTCATTATTATTCCATGGGAAAATCGGATAACATAAAAGCTATTGCTCAGGCTGTTTTCTAATGGCTTTGGGATTGTGTATGCTCTTTAAATAAGGCTTCTAGGGTTTTGTTTCTGCGTTCTAGCATTTCGATTTTTAGTCCGTTGTCATGTGCAAAATCAAATATGGAGCCGCTTAAATCCGCTCCGTTTTTAGCACTTAAAGCATATTCAAAATCATGTGTATTTTGCACGTGATCTACCATTGGAATTCTAGCTAAAGCAACTGTTTCTACCCTATAATTAAAGCGAACATAAAAAACAGCATCTTTATTTTTTTGGAGTGCTGCCATGCTTTGATCCAAAACCAACACACCTTCATTTAGCATTAATACACGTTCACATAAGGCATCCACTTCGGGGAGAATGTGGGTGGAAAGTAAAATGGTTTTTTCTTTTCCAAGGGTTTGAATGAGTGTTCTAATTTCAATCAATTGATTAGGGTCTAGGCCCGTGGTGGGCTCGTCTAAAATAAGCCAATCGGGGTCGTGCAAAAGGGTTGCAGCAAGTCCTACCCGTTGTTTGAACCCCTTAGAAAGGATCTCAATTTTATGATGAGAATGTTGTTCAAGACCAGTTTGTTCGAGCACCTTTTCCAGGGGAGGTTTTTTAATACCATAGAGTCCGGCAACAAAACGCAAATAGGCAGCAACAGTCATTTCTGGATAAAGTGGATTGTTTTCGGGCAGGTATCCGATTTTTTTTTGAATAGCCCTGCGATCTTTTTTTAAATCCAAACCTTCAAAAGAAGCCTTACCTTCCCAATTTAAAAAATAGCCCGTTAGAATTTTCATTAACGTGGATTTGCCTGCGCCATTGGGGCCTAATAGACCAATTATTTCTCCAGGCTGAAGCTTAAAAGAAACAGCATTTAGGGCTGTATATGATCCGTATTTTTTGGATATGTTTTCTAAAACAATACTCATTATAATTCAAAGATACGGCATCTACAATAACCTAAGAAGTTCCTTTTCTACTTTCTATGACTACCGTTAGCAAGATGAGCACGCCTCCGATAATACTGCGTTCACTGGGTATTTCTGCTAGAAAAAGCACACCCAATAAAATACCCAATAAAGGCTGAATACTGCTTAGAATACTTACTGTGCTGATTGAAAAATATCGAAAACTATTAATGAATAAGGTGTGTCCTATGGTGGTTACCAAAGCCAAGAATGCAATATAAGGCAGCTGTGGTTTCACTACTTCTCCAGCATAGACAAAAAAAGCAGGAATTAGCAATAGGGTTGTAATAGCCATTTGATAAAGCATGAGGGAGGAGCCCTTAAAGGTGTCTACTTTTTTCTTTAAAATAATGTTGCGTAATGAATAAGTGAAAGCCGAAAACAAGCCCATCATTAAGCCCTGCGTGCTCACCTCGCTAGGATCTAAACTGGGCGCTAAAAAATAAGTGCCAATAATAATCAATAAACTCATGATGAGATGTCTCCATTGCCAGTGGGTTTTAAAGAAAAAGGGCTCCATAAGGCTAGTAAACACGGGATAAGTAAACAATGAAAGCATGCCGATGGCCACACTGCCCCAACGCAATGCATAAAAATAAGAAACCCAATGTATGGCCATAAAAAAACCACTTAAAAGCACCGTGAAACCGTGCTTTTTAAGGTCAAACCGCAAGTTGTGTTTCTGAAATAAAGCATAGCCCAGCAATAGCGCTAGGGCCATTAGAGCTCTATAGCCAATGGTGTGGGGTGGCGATAGGTCAATATAACGCCCAAAAGCACCGGAACTGCTGGAAAATAACATGCCCATATTGAGCAAAACCAACGGATACCATTTTGAATTTTGATTCATAAGTCGGCCACCAAGATAGGAAAAGCTAAAAAAATGAATGAAATATTTGTTTTTGAAAAAACCTATCTTACATTTGTGGCGATTTAAAAAAGATGAAACAAACGTTTTTTTATTATACGTCTTATTACTACTTCTTTTCGGAAGCGGCAGGGTCTTTATAATCTAAAAACAGATAGAATAATTAAAGTCCTGATTTTTTCGGGACTTTTTTTTTGTTATGCAGTCAAATACGATCATAGGAATTCAAGGTATACGCGGGTCATTTCATCACGAAGTGGCCACAACCTATTTTTCTGACGCTTTTGCCGTTAGAGAGTTTTTGAGTTTTGACGCTTTGGCATTAGCCCTCAAAAACGGTGAGATTAACTTTGCTGTGATGGCCATCGAAAATTCTATTGCGGGATCTATCATACCGAACTATGCGTTGATTGATCAAAATGATTTTCATATTGTGGGCGAACATAATTTGAGCATTCATCATCATTTAATGGCTCTTGATGGGCAAACCATAGAAGCGCTTGAAGAAGTGCGTTCACATCCTATGGCACTGTTGCAGTGCAAACAATTTTTCATGCAATATCCTCACATACGTTTGGTTGAATCGGCAGATACCGCTGATGAAGCACGAAAAATTGCTGCAAACAAAACTGAGGGTGTAGCCGCTATTGCTCCAAAACGAGCCGCAGAAATTTATGGCCTATCGGTTTTGGCTGCTTCCATACAAACCATTCAAAACAACGTGACACGGTTTGTTATATTACAAAAAGAACCACCCGCTTTTGAGGAAGAAAAAATTAATAAAGCCGCTCTTAAGTTTACGTTAGACCACCAACGGGGAAGTCTTGCAGCCGTTCTCAATATGATGAGCGATTGCTTGTTGAATTTAACTAAAATTCAATCGCTTCCTGTGATTGAAACACCTGGTAAATATGCCTTTTTTGTGGATGTTACGTTTGACACTTATGCGCAATATGATAAGGCCAAATCTATTTTACAGATTATGGCAAGTGAGTTTAAAATTTTAGGAGAATATACCAATCACAAAGAATGACATCAACCGCCCATCGTTTAGAAAGTGTTCAAGAGTACTATTTTTCGCAAAAATTGCGAGAGGTAGCTGCCATGGTTAAGGCGGGTCACCCTGTGATTAATATGGGCATTGGAAGTCCAGATTTGGCACCTCCAACAGCTGTGGAAGATGCATTAACCAAAAGCTTAGCACATCCCAAAGCGCACATGTATCAAAGTTATCAGGGCCTTCCCGAATTGCGGGAAGCCATGGCTGCTTTTTATCAAAAAAATTACGGTGTTGATTTAGATCCTCAAACTGAAATTTTACCGCTAATGGGTTCTAAAGAGGGCATTATGCACATTTCTATGGCTTTTCTAAACAAAGGTGATCAAGCGCTCATCCCAAATCCGGGGTATCCTACCTATGCTGCCGTGACCCGCCTAGTTGAAGCAGAGCCTGTATTCTATGATCTGAAGGAAGAAAATGGTTGGCAACCCGATTTTGATTCTCTCGAAGCATTAGACACCACCAAGATAAAAGTGTGTTGGTTAAATTATCCGCACATGCCCACAGGAACACCCGCCCAAAAAGAAACGTTCCAACGCCTTGTAGATTGGGCTGCTGCTCATCAAATTTTATTGGTTCATGATAATCCCTATAGTTTTATTTTAAACCAAAATCCACAGAGTCTATTGGCTCTACCGGGTGCAAAAAAAGTAGCCTTAGAATTAAATTCATTGAGTAAATCATTTAATATGGCTGGTTGGCGCGTGGGCATGGTGAGTGGTCATCCTGCCAGTATTCAAGCGGTATTGAAAGTTAAAAGCAACATGGATTCAGGTATGTTTTTTGGATTGCAGCATGGGGCCATTGCAGCTTTGCAACAATCGTCAGATTGGTTTGCCTCTATGAATAAAGTGTATGCAAAACGTCGGGCGTTAATGGAACAACTGATTCAGCAATTAGGTTTAAACTATGATGCTAATCAAGTGGGTATGTTTCTTTGGGCAAAATTATCCGATTCAACAATAAAGGCCACAGAGTTTACAGAACAATTATTACAAAAGCATCATATTTTTATAGCTCCCGGAACCATTTTTGGTTCTCAAGGAGAAGGATATGTGCGGTTTTCACTTTGTGTAAATGAAAATCAGATACAAACCGCTATACATCGCATAAAGAAATGAATTTAGGAATCATCGGTTTGGGATTAATAGGAGGCTCCTTAGGGTTAGCGGCAAAAGCCACTTTGCCCCAAGTGAAGCGTTTTGGATCCGACGTCCAGCCAGAACATGAAAAAGAAGCTCTGGCACTTTCCTTAGTAGATGAAGGGCTTACTGAACAATTACTCCCTAAAATGGATGTGGTAGTGATGGCTGTTCCGGTAGATCAGGCCAATGCTTTGTTGTTGGATTTGTTAGATAAAGTGAATGACAATTGCTTGGTGATGGATGTGGGCTCTACCAAAGCATCGCTCTGTCAGGCTGTAGAATTGCATCCCAAGCGCAATCAGTTTTTGGCAACACATCCTATAGCAGGAACCGAATTTTCGGGACCCAAAGCCGCTTTCGCCACGTTGTTTGAAAAACAGATTCAAATGGTTTGTGAAACGCAAAAAACACGCCCCGATTTGCTAGAATGGGCCTTGCAATGGTTTCGTAATATGAAAATGGAAATTAGAGAGATGGATCCCATAGCACATGATAAACATATAGCCTATGTGTCTCATTTGTCGCATATCTCTTCATTTATGTTGGGCAAAACCGTTTTAGAAAAAGAAAAAGACGAAAAAACAATTTTTGATATGGCGGGAAGTGGTTTTGCTTCCACAGTGCGGCTGGCTAAAAGTTCACCTAAAATGTGGACCCCCATTTTTAAGCACAACCAAAAAAATATACTCGAGGTTTTAACGCAATACATTGAAAATTTAGAACGCTTTAAAGCCTATTTAACCCAAGAAGAGTATGATAAGCTCTATGAAGAATTAGAGCAGGCTAACACCATAACCCCAATTTTAAACGGAATATTAAATAAACAATAGAATCAATAGAAAAATGGAAAACAAAAAAGAAATGCGCAACTGGTTAGATGCTTTTGGACTATCACACCCTTTAGTGATTGCAGGACCCTGTAGTGCAGAAACAGAAGAACAAGTGTTGAAAATAGCTCATGAGCTCAAGAACAGCGATGCAACCATCTATCGTGCTGGAATTTGGAAACCCAGAACACGTCCTGGAAACTTTGAAGGCGTGGGGGCTATAGGCTTAAAGTGGTTGCAAAAAGTGAAAGAAGAAACCGGTATGCTCACCGCCACAGAAGTGGCCAACAAAGACCATGTGAAGTTGGCTTTAGAGCATGATATCGATTTGCTTTGGATTGGTGCTCGTTCTACAGTGAGTCCTTTTATTGTGCAAGAAATTGCCGACGCATTGGAAGGAACCGATAAAATTGTGTTAGTTAAAAACCCAGTGAATCCCGATTTGTCTCTTTGGTTGGGTGGCGTGGAAAGACTTTATACAGCCAACATTAAAAAATTAGGCTTAATTCATCGTGGATTTTCCACTTACGAAAAAACCAAATACCGAAATATTCCTGAATGGCAAATTGCTGTGGAGGTTCAAAATAAGTTTCCCGATTTGCCCCTTATATGTGATCCATCTCACATTGCCGGTAGAAGAGATTTAATTTTTGATCTTTCTCAAACAGCTCTCGATTTAAATTTTGATGGGCTAATGATTGAAACACATTGGGATCCCGATAACGCATGGAGTGATGCCAGTCAGCAAGTCACACCCACTCGTTTGATTGAGATAATGAAAGACCTCACCATCAGAAAAACAACCGATGATGAAGCAGGGTTCCAAAACAGTTTGCAACAACTTCGGACTCAAATTGATTTGTTAGATCAATCGCTTTTGGATGTTTTAGGAAAACGCATGAAAATTTCTGATGACATTGGGAAATTGAAAAAGGAAAACAACGTGGCTGTTTTGCAAAACAAACGGTGGAATGAAATTTTAGGACGTATGATTCTTGAAGGAGAAGAACGTGATTTAGGAAAAGAATTTGTCATCAAACTTTTTAAAGCGATTCACCAAGAATCAATTAACCATCAAGAAAAAATCTTAAATGCGTAAAAAAAAGCCTCTTTATAGAGGCTTTTTTTATTTTTAAAGAAATTAAAATTATGGATTCGTCAAATTTGGCTCTTATGCGTCAAGCACGCCAACAATTGGGACCCTATTGGGCATTGGCCGTTGGCATCACATTTTTATATAGTTTAATTACGAGCATGCCCACACAAATCAACGAAAGTTTGTTTCTGTTGGTGTTGCTCATATCGGGGCCAATGCAGTTGGGGTTTGCCATTTTTTCTTTAAATGTAGCCCGTCAAAACAACCCTCAGTTCAGCAATTTGTTTGATGGGTTTCAATCTTTTGGGAATGTGCTGTTGTCTTACCTTTTTATTGTTTTGGCAACCATAGTGGGTTTAGTTTTATTGATCGTACCAGGTATTATTGTTGCATTAGGCCTTTCTATGACCTACTTCATTTTGGCTGAAGATCGTAGTCTGACCGCCACAGAAGCACTTAAAAAAAGCTGGGAAATGATGGATGGTCACAAAATGCGTCTTTTTGAACTCGTTTTACGATTTATCCCTTGGTATTTGCTTACCATCTTCACCCTTTTTATTGGGATGCTTTTTGTTATTCCATGGCAAAACGTGGCCTTAGCCAATTTCTACGAAGAAATTAAGGGCGCCAAATAATTAAAAAAGTTTTCTGGTTATTTTCAACCGCTGTCTATTGATGGGGCTCCGGATGATTTTCGTTTTTGACATATTCCATGCCGCATACGGGACATTTTCCAGGTTGTTCATCGCCGCTTCCATCACAATGCATGGGGCAAACATAAGCTGAAGTATAGGCCTTATTATTCATCTTATCATCAGCTTTGTGTTCTTTGTTGTGCTCCATGGCATGTTCTTTTTTTGCCGTGCTAGTTCTTTGCGGATATCTGTCTCTACTTGCTTTTCGGTTTTGCCGAACAGATCGGCAACTAAACACGCCGTAACGCTAGGATATGGGTTGTCATCGTCTACCCATTGTGTATC
>CAZTYX010000054.1:0-10997 GCA_964617385.1 uncultured Flavobacteriaceae bacterium
AATTTATTGTGGTGAAAAGCAACCTAAAAACTGAAAAAATTAAACTGGATCAAATTCACTGGATTGAAGCCATGGGCGATTATGTGAAAATCATTACCCCAGAAAAAAAATATTTGGTTTTATCAACCATGAAAGATTTTTTATCTAAACTGCCTCAAAATCAATTTATACGTATTCATAAGTCGTATATCGTTAACCTCAAGAAAGTATTGCATCACACAGCCAACACTGTCAATGTGCTAGGGCGTTCATTGCCTTTGAGCCGCAACCACAAAAAATATTTTCAATCCACTTACAGCAACTTCTAATTGGGGTCTACATCAATACTAATTCTCGTAGATCGAAAAGAACTGATGCTCTCAAAACTTTGTTGAATTTTAAACAGTTGTTTTTTGGTCTGTGCAACAGATTGATCGGGTTCAATTTTTAAAAGAATCTCTTTGTGGTAAAGATTTCTAATTCTAGAAACTGGAGGAAACATGGGCCCCAAAACAACAACACCTAAGGTTTGTTTCAGCACATTTGTAAACCAATCGGCGGCAGTGTTTACGGTTTGAAAACTTTTATTTTTAAGTGTAATTCGAATCATTCGACAAAAGGGAGGATAGCGAAACTGCATCCGCTCTTTGAGTTGCTGCTCCAACAATAAGGCATAATTGTTTTGAAGCACTTGACTAATGACAGGATGTTTGGGCTGAAAAGTTTGCACCAAAACAGTTCCAGGTTTTTCAGATCGCCCTGCTCTTCCTGCCACTTGAACCAACATTTGAAAGCATCGTTCATGAGCTCTAAAATTGGGGAAATTGAGTAGGTGATCTGCATTGAGCACCCCCACCAAATGGACGTTTGAAAAATCTAATCCTTTTACTAACATTTGTGTTCCCACCAAAATCTGGGTTTCTTGGGCAGTGAAGGCAGCAATTATTTTTTCAAAATCATACTTGCCTCGTGTAGAGTCCCAATCCATTCGGGCCACCTGCACATTGGGAAAAAGAGCTTCTACTTGGGCTTGAATTTGTTGAGTGCCCACGCCTTTGGTGTCTAAAGTGGGCATGCCACAAGCATAACATTGACTAGGCAGCGGGGTGTGATAGCCACAATAATGACATTGCAGTTGATTGGTGGTTTGATGATAGGTTAAAGACACATCACATTGGGTGCATTGTGGAGTATGTCCACAACTCAAACATTCTACCACGGGGGCATATCCCCGTCGGTTTTGAAATAAAATAATTTGGCCTCCCTTTGCCAAGGCCTCTTCCATGGCTTGAATTAGACTAGTAGAAAAAACCCCTTGCATTTGTTTTTTACGGTAGGCTTCTGCTAGGTCTATGCATTCTATTTCGGGAAACTGTGCTTTGCCAAAGCGTTCGTTGAGGGTTACCCATCCATATTTTCCAGTTTGGGCATTATAACTGGATTCTAGTGTGGGCGTGGCCGAACCTAAAACTACATTGGCTTGATACAACCGAGCCATGTAAATGGCACTATCGCGAGCGTGATATCGTGGTGCCGGGTCAAATTGTTTGTATGAAGCCTCATGTTCTTCGTCCACAATAATTAATCCCAAATCTGTGAAAGGCAACAATAAAGCTGAGCGTGCGCCCACCACAATTTTCGATTGGGGTTTTCCTAAACAAATGTTTTGCCAAATTTCTGTTCGCTCTTCTATGGAAAATTTAGAATGATATACACTCACATAAGAGCCAAAACGCGCCAATAGACGTTGTACTATTTGCGAGGTTAAAGAAATTTCTGGTAATAAATAAAGCACTTGCTTTTTTTGTTTTAGAACTTCTGCAATCAGCTCCATATATACTTCTGTTTTTCCAGAAGCGGTAACCCCTTGAAAAAGTACTACTTTGTTTTTTTCAAACGAGTGCTTTAGCGCATCTAAACTTTGCAGCTGTGCATCAGACAACGAATGTATTTGTGGTTGGTCTGGATTGGAATATACCACCCGATCTTGCTGTATCCATTGCTCTTCCAAAATACCTTTGTCAACTAAAAGGCGTAAAACATTGCTTTTTACTCCGGCATGTTTTTTTATGAGACCCACCTTTTGCCAGTCCGTTTGAGAAAAAGTCATTAAAGAAAGAATGGCATCCAATTGTTTGGGTGCTTTTTGAAGCTGGTCTATCATTTTTGACTGTGCCGCTTCTTCATGATATGCTGGAGCCAAACGCACATGCCGTACTTTTTTTGGGCGGTATTTTGAAGTGAGACGTTGTTGAATTTGCAATATTCCTAAGTCCATTAGCTTCAGAATTATAGGCATATTGTTTTTCCGATCTGTTATGGCGGCGATTTCATTTAATGTCATGGCTCTTTTTTCTAGAGCCTCACAGATCGCAGATTGCGCCTCGTTTAAATCAAAATCGTGTTTGGGTCGCTGTTCTGAAAGAGTCACCTCTGTTTCACTTTCCAATAGAAGCGGTGCCGGCAAAGCGGCTTTTAAGATGGCGCCCACCGAACAGAGATAATATTGCCCCATCCATTGCCAAAATTGTAATTGCTTTTCTGAAATTAGGGGACGTTCTTCAAAAACAAACAATATGTGTTTGGCCTCATATGTTTGTGGCGCACGACCATGTTTTTTAAGCACAATGCCTGTGTACCATTTGCGTTTTCCAAATGGAACCAACACTCTAAATCCAAGGCCTATACGTTCAAAATCCGTTGAAGAAAGGGCATAGGTGTAGGGTTTTGGGAGGGGCAATGGAAGCAGAACATCAATAAAACAATGCATTACAAAAAATTCAACGTTTGGGTGTTCCAGTTCCTTTTCTTGGTGTGTTTTTTAAACGAGAAAGAGTAGCGTTTAATTCAAATCCCAGAAGTAACACAGTGGCATTAATCCAGATGTATAATAAAAAAATCAATAAAGCACCTATGGAACCATAAAGTTGGTTGTAGGTGGAAAAGTTATCTATATAAATTCCAAAACCATATGTGGAGAGCATGAATAGCAGGGTTGTCATTAAGGCGCCAGGTGAAAAAAAGCGTGTTTTGCGCCCCTCTATGGTGCCAAAATAATACAGAATGCTAACGGAAATATAGGTCAATACGCTAAAGAAAAGGCCTTGCCCAATTCGAATCCAATTGATTTCATTTGGAATGAGGGTACTGAGGTTTTTAAGAATGTAAAATTCAAAATAAAAAAAGATGATGACTGCAATCAGCAGTAAAAACGCCAACAATACGCTCACGCCCAAAGCGTAGAGGTATTGTCTAAAAAAATTACGTTCTAATTTGACGTGATAAGACACTTCAAAGCCCACAAAAACGGAAGACACACCGTTGGCTGTCAAAAAAATAGAAAGCAAAAACACCGAAGAAAGCAATCCGCCACGGGGTTTGTTTCTGATGTCGTTGAAAATATCGCTAAAAAAACCTTGGGTTTCTGCCGGAATTAATAATTCCATATAACTGAGCACCGTTTCATCAAAGTTTTCAATGGGGATAATTGAATCGATAAAGGGGATGAGATTTAAAATAAAAAGAAGAAACGGAAACAATGCCATGAAGAAACTAAAAGAAATACTCCCAGCTCTTGAGCCAAGGGTGCCTTTAACAATACCAATGACATACATTTCCAAAAGATCATATAATGAAAAATCATTAAACCCAGGTGGTTTGATGGCCTTAAAGAAATGAATCACTCTTTGAACGATGGGAATGCGCACCTTCATAAGACAAAGATAATGGCTTCAGTGCTTTGTTATTTCATAAATGCCAATAAAAAATAGAAGAGCTTCTTACCTTTGCAAAATGGAAATTGTATTGCTTTGTGTTGGAAAAACGACGGATAAAGAAGATGAAGTGCAATTACAACGCTTTCAACAACGATTGAAGCGTTATGTCCATTTTGAAATTATAAGCTTACCTACACAAAAAATCAACAAAAAAAATCAAGTTCATTTTCAGCGCAGCAAAGAAGAAGAGCGTCTTGAAACCTTCCTAAAGCCTCAAGACCACGTGGTTTTATTAGACGAAAAAGGGAAACAATACACCTCTCAACAATTTGCTCAAGAAATAGACAAAATGCAACTTTTAGGTGGAAAACGGATTGTTTTTATTGTGGGGGGTCCCTTTGGATTTTCCAATGCGTTTAAACAGCAATACACCACTCACATAGCTTTGTCAAAAATGACTTTTTCACATCAAATGATCCGACTGTTTTTTTGCGAACAACTCTACCGTGCATACGCTATTTTAAACAACCATCCCTATCACAATGAATAATATGAAATTGGTTTTTGCAACACACAATCAAAATAAAATTAAAGAGATTGCACCGTTGCTTCCCGATGGGTTTAACCTGGTTTCTTTATACGACTTAGGTTGCCATGAGGAAATTCCAGAAACCGGAAAAACGCTAGAAGAAAACGCTTTACTAAAAACTGCCTATGTCAAAAATCATTATGGACTCGATTGTTTTGCCGATGATAGTGGCCTAGAGGTGGCCGCGCTTGACGGAGCGCCTGGGGTCTATTCGGCGCGCTATGCAGGAGCTGCAAAAAACAATTCCCAAAACATCCAAAAACTATTGCGCGAAATGGAACAAATCAAAAATCGGGAGGCGCAATTCCGAACCGTAATTGCTTTGATACTAGACAAAAAAACATACACTTTTGAAGGCATCGTAAAAGGGATCATTTTAAACCAACCCCAAGGCTCGGGTGGTTTTGGCTACGATCCCATTTTTCAACCCGAGGGCTATTCAGATTCGTTTGGAATACTCCCTGCAGCTGTCAAAAATAAAATCAGTCATCGGTCATTGGCTGTATCTAAAATGCTCGATTTTTTAAGTCGCCACAACATATAGCGCAATAAATTTTACCGTTTATTAGAGTATTAGCGCATTTTGCATAATTTTATGGCATGCAGAAACGGTTTTCTTTTCTTTTCCTTTTAATGGTATGCATTGGCTACGGCCAAGAAACCTTTAAAGCCGTGGTAGAAAATGAAAGCACAGGAAGGCCCTTATCAAGTGTCCATGTGTTAAATCTCACACAAGTGGTGGGCACCATCACAAATGCTCAAGGCGTTTTTGAAATACCTGCAGCACCCAAAGACACACTCTATCTCACCTATTTAGGATTTAAACCCCTAAAAATTGCCGTAACAAACGATATGGTGAAATTTGGCAATGCCACCTTTCAAATGACCGAACTCGCTTTTGCGCTCGAAGAAATTGTTGTGAAACCCTATCAGCTCACGGGCTATTTGGATATTGATGCTAGAAACGTTCCAATCAATTCTGCGCAACGCTATCGTATTCCGGGCTTGCCAAACAGCGGTTATGAAGCAAGAAACAATAACCAAAGTGCCATCAACAAAACCCTAGGAGCCCTTTTCAATCCGGCCGATTTTCTGCACAATTTATTTGGAAAAAACCCGCAACAAATGCGGCGTTTAAAAAAAATGCGGGAAGACGATGAGATCAAAAATTTATTGGCTTCCAAATTTGATCGTCAAGTGTTGATGCAACTCCTGCAACTTGAACGCGAATCGATTGATGAAATTTTGATCAATTGCAGCTATTCTGATGCATTTATTAGACAAGCCAACGACCTTCAAATTTTAGAGGCTATTAGTAAATGCTATGAAGAATATCGTGTCCTTCAATTCTGAACAGCTCCAAACCCTTTTACTTCAAATTAAGGCCTCACGAGTGGATCGTCAAAAAGCAGCAGCTTTTGTGAAGGAACACCCCAAGACTTTGCTTTCTCTATTAGACTGGGCCTTGAGTCCTAAAAAAAAACGATTGCATCAGGTGGCCTCTTGGGTTTTGGAGTTTGTTTTAATTGAACAAACAGACTGGCTTCAACCACACTTCAATCATTTTTTAAATAAACTACCCCAAATCCAATCCGAATCGAGCAAACGCCCTTTGGCTAAAATTTTATATTATTATCTTAAAACGAACTACGATCAATTAAGTACTCCTCAAAAAAAGAAGATCATCGCCCTATGTTTTGATTGGATTTTATTGCCCAGCAAAACGGCCACACTTGCTTTTGCCATTAAAATTTTGATGCTTTTACAAAAAGACTATCCTTGGATTTCCGAAAACATAAAAGATTTTATGCAAACCCAAATGCCTAATCCCTCGCCAGGGCTACGCGCAAGTTTACGATCCATTTTTAAGAAATGATTTTGGAAGCCTTCAATTTCACCGTATCTTTGTGCTCTAATTTAAAATCATGCTGCTCACCGCATTAAATGCAATTTCACCCATAGACGGACGCTACAGAGCCAAAACAAAAGCCTTAGCTCCTTTTTTTTCTGAAGAAGCACTCATCCGATATAGAGTGCGCATTGAAATAGAATATTTTATTGCGCTTTGCGAACTACCATTGCCCCAGCTAGAGGGATTTAACACCTCCCTTTTTGAAGATTTACGCAATATTTATCAGCATTTTAGTACCGACGATGCCCTAGAAGTAAAAAATATTGAAAGTACAACCAACCACGATGTTAAGGCCGTTGAATATTTTATCAAAAATGAATTCGATAAACTCGGGCTTCAGGAGTTCAAGGAGTTTATCCATTTTGGTTTAACCTCGCAGGATATAAACAACACCGCCATTCCGTTAAGCATCAAAGAAGCGCTCGAAAAAATATACCGCCCCGAATTGGAAGCCCTTTTACAAACCCTTTCCGAATTGGCGAAAGAACACGCTGCTGTGCCTATGTTAGCTCGCACCCATGGTCAAGCGGCCTCCCCTACTCGAATGGGAAAAGAAATTGAAGTTTTTATTGAACGCATTAAACAACAAATAGCCCTTTTAAATCAACTGCCACAGGCAGCCAAATTTGGTGGCGCAACGGGTAATTTTAACGCCCATTTTGTGGCCTATCCAAATATTGACTGGAAAGCCTTTGGAAAGCGTTTTGTGGAACAAAACCTTGGCTTGCACCACTCCTTTCCTACGACCCAAATTGAACACTATGATGCCTTTGCTGCCTTATGCGATAATCTAAAACGAATCAACACCATTATTATTGATCTCAATAGAGACTTCTGGCAATATATTTCTATGGATTATTTTAAACAAAAAATTAATCCAGACGAGGTGGGCTCTTCTGCCATGCCTCATAAAGTAAATCCTATTGATTTTGAAAATTCAGAAGGCAATTTGGGCATGGCCAATGCACTGTTTTCGTTTTTGGCAGCCAAACTTCCTATTTCTAGATTGCAACGCGATTTGACCGACAGCACCGTGCTTCGAAATGTTGGAATCCCTTTTGGTCATACACTCATCGGATTTAAATCAACCGTGAAAGGATTACAAAAACTGGTGCTTTCCAAAGAAAAAATTGCTGCCGATTTAGAGGCCAACTGGGCAGTGGTGGCAGAAGCCATACAAACCATTTTAAGGAGAGAAGGCCATCCCAATCCCTATGAAACCCTAAAGGGTCTAACGCGAACCCATGGCCCCATCACACAAGATATTTTAAGTGATTTTATTGAAACTTTGTCCGTTTCTCCAGCGGTAAAATCAGAGTTAAAAAGCATTTCGCCATTTACCTACACCGGCATCTAAAGCTATTGTTTTTTTCCCGCTTTTTTTAATTGATCCCCACCGGGCAAATCCATCATTTCGGTGAGCTTAGAAATTTGATTCAAATCAATAGCACCTTCCAAAAGCATTAATACACTTTCTACCTGCTTACCACGTAATACTGGGGTATTGACACTGCCAGTATTACTACACGTAAACATCAGCAACTGTTCCACCAAGTGTTCTTGATCACTTTCTTTGACATAAAAGTGGATATTTGAATCCACATCTTTTACAATCATTAATTCTTCCAAAGCTTCTTCAGAAACTTGCTTTTGCACCCATTCCATCATGTCTTTAGTAACGGTGCCGTTGCCTGAAACCAAAACCTTAAAATTACGAATGCATTGCACCATTTTAAGAAACTCAGCCGCTTCTGGATCTGAACTAGAAACGCTCATTTTGCCCAACATTTGAAACATTTTTGGACTTATAGAAACATATGAAACCTCCTCATTATTGGCATAGGCATCAAAAATAGATTGCGCCGGCAACAGGAGGGTTCCCAACATAAACAGTAACACAAAAAATCTTTTCATTATCATTTTTTTATAAATTCTTTAGTGGTTTGATCCCAATATACGAGATACTGCACCGAAGTCGTTCCTTTTTCCCAATGTTTGGACAGTTCGGTGAAATTCGTTTTAAAATCATTAAAAGCTTTTTCCACAGCCACTTGATCTAAATTTTCTTCAGGGAATTGCACAGAGTTCAACGATGGTGCCAAAAACAAACCTATCAAAATCAAAAGACTAGCTGCAATAGCATAGGGCATCCATTGTTTTTTATGGCTTTTTGCTTTGGGAAAAGGCACTGTTTTGGCATGATCAAAATATAAAAACAAAGCTCTAAATTTTTCGAGATCAGCGGCTACCGTTTTATTTTCTTTGTAAAAACGCCGAATGAGTTGTTCTTCCTCCTGGGAAGTTTCTCCCTCAAAATATAAATCTAACAAATGGCGAAACTGCTTAGAGTCCATAGTTGTCAATTTTTAAAAAAGCCTTTTTAATTTTTTTTCTCGCCCGAGAAACATAAACCCTTAAGGTGCTTTCTGGAAGGTTAACCATCGTTTCAATTTCTTTAAAACTGTATTGTTCAATATCTCTCAGTTGCACAATCATTCTTTCTTTTTCGGGCAATTTGTCTATTATTTTTGATACCCACTGATGGGCATCTGAATAATCGAGTGCATTTGCCAATGCATTTTTAGTCGAAATTTGGGGCATTTCCTCACCAGATCTACTTTGCACAGCCTTGGACTTCAAACGATCCAAACAATAATTTTTGATCATCGTTACTCCATAGGCCTCTAGATTGTTAAATGCAGCCCTTTTTTGCGCATCCATTTGCCACAACTTTGTTATAATTTCTTGGGTGGCATCTTCAGCTTCTTCCTTTGAAACCAACAAGCGTTTTGCGACACGAAAAAGCTTGTCTTTTAACGGTAGTAGGTCATCAAGAAAAGGATCTTTCAAGGTCAATTGCATAATGCGTTAACTCTAATGTTCAGACGATGAAAACTATTTTTTGTTACAACATATGTTAAAAATAAAGATAACTGATTAGTATTTTATATTTTTATGGGGTTAATTGCTAATGAAATCTATTAAATGAAGCCGTATAACCCACTTTTACACCTAGCCTATTTTTCCCTTTTTTTTGCTTTTTTTGTCAGCTGCACCAAAGAAACACCCGTTGAAGAAACCCCTTTAATTGATACTTCGGGCACCAATCAAGACACAGATGATGTTGCCATTAGCCTAGAGGGCGACTTACAAGTGAGCGATTTTGTTTGGCAGGGGCTAAATTATTTTTATTATTGGCAAAGCAGTGTGCCGGATTTATCTGACAGCAAACTCAACAATGAACAAACTTATGCGCAGTATATCAATCAAAATCCAGAACCTAAAGCCTTTTTTGAAAGCTTAAAACACGAAGATGATCGCTTTAGTGTAATAAGTGATGATTATGATGAATTTACTCAAATTCTAGACGGCACCCAGGCCAGCAACGGTTTAGAGTTTTCTTTGTTGTATGCTTGTCAAAATTGCGCCGAATTGGTGGGTTATGTGAAATACATACTCAAAGGTTCTGATGCCGCTTCAAAAGATATTAAACGAGGTGATTTTTTTGTTGGCGTAAATGGCACCACCCTCACCGTTAACAACTATGTTGATTTGCTTTTTGGAGATGCGTTGAACTATACCCTTAACATGGCCGAAATTATTGACGGCTCCTTGCAAGAAAATGGCAAAGAAGTACAACTTACTAAAATAGAAAACTTTGAAAGCAACCCCATTCAAGAAGAATTGGTTATCGATGTTAATGGCACCACTGTGGGTTATTTAATGTATAATCAATTTTTGGCTCGTGCCAATGAGCCTTTAAATGACGCCTTTGGACGGCTGCAAAGTGCTGGAATAACAGAATTAGTACTTGATTTGCGATACAATGGTGGTGGCTCTGTACAAAACTGTGTTTATTTAGCTTCTATGATTACGGGGCAATTCAATGGCGAAGTATTTGCAAAACAAAAATGGAATACCAAATTAGACGCCTATTGGGCTGAACGAGACCCAGAACGAATAAACGATCGATTTACAGACCAAATTGATGGAGGCAATGCCCTAAATCAACTCAATCTTAGTCGAGTGTTTGTGCTTAGTACGCGCGAAACGGCATCGGCTAGTGAATTAATTATTAACGGTTTGGAACCGTATATTGATGTTGTTTTAATTGGTGAAGGAACCACTGGCAAAAATGTAGGATCAATCACCGTATATGATTATGTGGATAATGAAGGGACCAAAAATCCAGATCATAAATATGTGATGCTTCCCATCGTTTTTAAAGTTTCTAATAAAGATGGTTTTGCAGATTATGCCGATGGACTTCAACCCGATATAGAAATAGAAGAAGACATTAAAAACTTAAAACCCCTAGGCAACAAACAAGAACCCTTCTTAAAAGCAGCTTTGGATCAAATTTCAGGCACCGCCAAGACCCAAGTCCCTTCTGCCGAATGGAACAATGCACTAAGAGTTTTGGATCCACTCACCCAAAAACGCAACGTTTTATTGGATGAGCGGATTAAAATTGGTCTTTAAAACGGGGAATAGCGCAAACCCAAAAGGGCATTTCTTCCACGAGTAGCATATCCTTCATTTTGAACAAACTCTTCATTAAGCACATTGGTTAGGCTTGCTGTAATATTTAATTTCCATTGAGGCACAGCCCTTTGAAATCGAATATCAAGAAGTTGATAGGCCTTCAAAAACGTTTCATTGTCTAAGCTTATGCGTTTGCCTTTGGTTTGTAAACCAATACTAAATTGAGTATGCTTATTGGCTTGATATTGTAATCGAGTTAAGGTGGCATTTTTGGGCAAATTACGCAAATCACCAGAGGGCGTGGTAACATATGTAT
>CAZTYX010000055.1:0-10946 GCA_964617385.1 uncultured Flavobacteriaceae bacterium
TTTCATTTCAAACACCTTTTAATTGTATTCTCCAAATCATTTTGCAGATCCTCTATGGCTTCAATGCCACAAGAAAACCGAACCAGCTGCGGGGTTATTCCTTGAGCCAAACGCTCTTCTTCAGAAAGCAAAGCGTGTGAAGTCAATCGCGGACTCAATGCTGTTGATTCTACACCAGCAAGACTCATGGAAGGTTTAATAAGTTTTAAATGTTTAAAGAAGGTTGTGGTATTGATTGACGGGGCAAGTTCAAAGGAAAGCATACCACCAAATCCTTTCATTTGCGAAACAGCTAATGCATGCTGTGGATGTGAGGTCAAACCCGGATAATATACCTGATCAACCCACGATTGTTTTTCTAAATAATGAGCCAATGCAAGGGCGTTGGCGTTTTGAGCCGTCACGCGCAAAAACAAAGTCTTCATACTTCGCTCTAACAACCAAACGGTAGCCTCACTCAAGCTGCCTCCAAAATTTTTAGCTACTTCAAATATTTTATCAATACGGGCTTGAGATCCCGCCACAGCACCGGCGCAAATATCACTGTGCCCGCCCAAATATTTTGTAGCGCTATGAATGACAATATCAATGCCAAAACCAATTGGATTTTGGTTTACTGGACTAGCAAAAGTGTTGTCAATCATAGACCATATCCCCTCTTGTTTGGCCCAATCAGAAAGCGCCTTTAAATCAATCAACTTGAGGGTTGGATTACTGGGTGTTTCCACATAAACCCCTTTGGTATTGGGGCGTAAGGCATTTTTAAAATCATCTAGATGCACCCCTTCAGCAAAAGTGAAATCGATTTGATATTTTTTTAATTCCTTTTTGACAAAATTTCGAGTCCCCCCATAAAGGTCGTTTTGAAAAATAACATGATCACCCGGTTGTAAATGCGACAACAAGCTGGTAGAAATGGCCGCCATACCCGATCCAAATATTAATCCTGCCTCAGCGCCTTCTAAAGCAGCTATTTTTTCTGACACCCCCCGTTGGTTGGGTGTGTTAAAATAGCGAGGGTATTGACTAATTTCCACATCTTCAAAAGCATAAGAAGTGGCCATATAAAGAGGTGAAACAGACCCTTTGTGTTCGGAATCTTTTAATCCTCCGGCATGCACACAAATCGTCTGTAGGGTTGATTTCGCCATCACTATTGTTCAATCCAAGCAATAACTTCAGGATCGTTGGGTTGCGTTCTTGGACTAATTACTTTAGCCAGTTGACCTTGCTCGTTAATTAAATACTTTTGGAAATTCCAAGTTACTTTAGAATCTAACTTTCCATTTTTTTCGGCTTGTGTCAAAAACTGATACACAGGATGCATATCTTTTCCTTTCACAGATATTTTTGCCATCATTGGAAAAGTGACCCCATAGTTTTGTTCACAAAATAGGGCAATCTCTTCATTGGTGCCTGGTTCTTGACTTAAGAAGTTGTTCGCAGGAAAACCAACAATCACAAAATTATTTTTGCTATATTTTTCATACAAAGCCTGCAATTCTTTGTATTGCGGGGTTAATCCACATTTGGAAGCGGTGTTCACAATCATAATTTTTTTGCCGCTAAGCGAACTAAAATCGAAGGTGTCTCCAGAGAGGGTTTCTACTTTAAATTGATGAATAGAAACATTGGAAGCATTTTGTGTTTGTGCCATAGCTATACATATGTTGATTAAAAAAATAAGGGCTACTAACTTTTTCATTTTTTGATTTTTTCCAAATTTCGCCCTTTTTTTTGGATTGAAAAAATCAATCCACTTCGGCCGACAACCCAGCCTCCAAGAGGAGTGTACAACGGGGTACCAAATCGTCTAGACTACCTGTTTTAACAATGCATTTTCCTGAAAAATGAACGATGTAGGCACATTGTTCAGCTTGTTCATAGGTATGGTCACATACACGAACTAAGGTTTCAATCACGTGTTGAAAGGTGTTCACATCGTCATTAAATAATATTATGTGATGCTCCTTTTCGGTCATCACCTCAACAGCTTCTTCTGAAATGGGATTTTCCTTGGGTTGGGTATTGTTTAGAACGTAAAATGTAGGGCGGCCCATTTTTCAATTGCTTTTTCAGATCGCTTTCTTAAACCTAAAACTGTTGCCTGCTCAACAAGTTCAGGCACATCTGCAACAAAAAAACCAGAAAGAATTAAATGTCCCCCAGGTTTTAGGCAGAATAAATAGTTAGGCATCTGATTTAAAAGTACGTTTTTATTGATATTGGCGAAAATAAAATCATAACAATCCTCCTGTTCAGGAGGATTTTCATCAGTCCAAAAGGCTATGTCTTCTTGGTTGTTTTGCACAGCATTTTCTTTACTGTTGGCCACACAATTAGAATCATTGTCTATGCCATGAATAATTTGAGCGCCACGCTTTGCAGCTAGGATAGCCAAAATGCCCGTGCCACAGCCCATATCTAAAATACTGCTGTCTTCAACTGATAAATCTAACACATACTTTAACATCATTTGCGTCGTCTCATGATGACCGGTTCCAAAACTCATTCTAGGGGTAATCACCAATTCAAAAGGGGCATCAGTTTTTGGATGAAAGTGTGCCCGAACCACACAACGATCATCAATTTCTATAGGAGAAAAACCAGTTTCCCATTCGGCGTTCCAATTGGCAGAAGCAATGGTTTCAAGGGTATATGAAATGTTCACTTCACTATTCTGAAACAATGTAATTGACGCCAAAATGTTTTTTGTCCATAGCTTTTTTGGGATATAAGCGTTCAAACCTATTGGAGTGAATTCAAAGCTTTCGAAGGGCAATTCAGAAAGGGCTGCCAAAAGGATCTCTGACCAAGGTTCATTAGGGTGAACCGTAAACGTATAAGCAATATAGGGTTGCATCATAGAGCCTGTGCAATGGCCTTAAAATCATCAGGATTTAAAGATGCTCCTCCTATCAGTCCGCCATCCACATCAGGTTTTGAAAAAATTTCTTGAGCGTTGTCTGGTTTCACACTACCGCCGTATAAAATGGTTGTGTTTTCTGCAATAGTATCGCCATATTGAGCAACCAATAAACTACGGATAAATTGATGCATTTCTTGAGCTTGTTCAGGAGAGGCTGTTTCACCTGTGCCAATGGCCCAAACGGGTTCATAAGCTAAAATAATGCTGTTCCATCGAGAACCGTCTTGAGCAAATAATGCCTCTCTGAGTTGTTGTTCAACCACTTCGAAGTGTTTTTTTTGTTTGCGTTCTTCTAATTGTTCGCCAAAACAAAAAATTATCTCCATACCTTGATCTAGTGCAGAGGCTACCTTTTCAGCCAAAAGGGTGTTGGTTTCACCAAAATAAGTGCGGCGTTCTGAATGACCTAAAATAACACTTTCAACACCCACACTCTTAATCATATCGGCAGCCACTTCTCCCGTATAAGCGCCTGAGGGTGCTGCATGCATATTTTGTGCGGCCACACTTATGGGTGTGCCCTCGGTTAAACTTACACTTTGTGCCAAATGAACAAAAGGTGGCGCCACCATCACACGGTTTCCAGCCGAAATAGATATATCTTTTAAAGCCATCAAAAGGGATTCAGTGGTGGCTTGATTATTATTCATTTTCCAATTTCCTGCAACAATTTTAGTTCTCATAGTTTAATATAGTTTTACTTGTGGATCGAGATAGACATATAGCAAATCGACCACAATATTAATAATTATAAAGAAAAAGGCAATAATTAATACCGCACCCATAATCACAGGAATATCTAAGGTATTTAAAGCTGTAACAATCTCTTTGCCTAGGCCGCGCCATCCAAAAATATATTCCACAAAAATGGCGCCTGCCAAAAGCGAGGCAAACCAGCCCGAAAGCGTTGTGATTACGGGATTAAGTGCATTTTTTAATGCATGTTTAAATAAAATGGCCCACAATGACAAGCCCTTGGCGCGTGCTGTACGGATGTAATCTTGCTCCATGATATCTAAAAGACTATTACGCATCAATTGAATAATTACAGCTAGGGGTCGAATGCCCAATACCAGGGCAGGAAGGACTAAATTTTTTATTTGCAATTGATGGGTTTCGCCATAGTCATCCAATTCAAATAAACTTCCTGTCATATTTAAACCGGTATATTGATGCCAAACCAAACCAAAGAGCCAGGAGGCAATGATGGCACTAAAAAAGGAGGGTAAACTCATGCCCAATGTGCTCACTACTTGTAAAATTTTATCGATAAACCGATCCTTTTGCAACATCGAAAGAATACCTAAACCAATGCCCAACACCACTGCAACACTCATAGCAGCCACGGCCAACACGAAAGTATTTGGTAAGGTCTCTGCAATTATTTCAGACACAGGCTTGCCACGCTTTTGATAGGATGTTCTTAAATAGGGGAATTTTAACGCCAATAGTCCCTTAGTATGCTCATATAAAACCACACCCCCATACTTGTTTGGAGTATAAAAATTAAAAGCATCCGGATTTTTTGAATGAAAGGAAAGGGGCGAAAGATCATTTATAAAAAACAGATATTGTTTCTCTACGGGCAGATCAAAGCCATATTTTTTTTTAATCAAAAGACGCTGTTCTTCATTTTGATTTTGTCCCAACATCATTTGAGAAGGGTCCCCCGGCAAAACACTAAAAAGAAAAAAAACGAGAGTGACTATTCCTAAAAGCGTGAGGCTCATTTGGAATACTTTCTGCGCCAAATAGTTAAGCATCAGTGCGTTTCGTAATTTAAATGAATCAAAGCAAAAACAGCATAATTAATCATGTCCAAATAGTTGGCGTCAATCCCTTCGCTGACTAATGTTTTTCCTTGGTTGTTTTCAATTTGTTTAACCCGAAGTAGTTTTTGCAGAATTAAATCTGTGAGAGAACTCACTCGCATATCTCGCCACGCTTCACCATAGTCATGGTTTTTGGCCTCCATAAGCAATTGTGCTTTTTCAAATTGTGCATCATATAGGGCAAGTGCTTCGCTGGTTGAAAAATCTGGCTGTTCAGCAATACCCTGTTCCAATTGTATTAAGGCCATCAACGAATAATTAATTATGCCAATAAACTCAGATTCTTGACCTTCATCAACACGCTGCTCCTTAAGCTCTTGTAGTCCTCTGATGCGTTGTGCCTTAATAAATATTTGATCAGTTAATGAGGGCAGTCGAAGAATACGCCAAGCGGCTCCATAATCGTGCATTTTTTTATCAAATAAATTGCGACACCGGGTCTTAATGGCGTTATATTCTTTCTGAGTCGCTTCCAAATGCTTTATTTTTGGGTAAATTTCGAATATATTTTCGGGTACAAAAAAATATCACGTAAAAGTTATCAAGAAATGGTTGACAAATCTATTCAGATTGGGGGGCAATTACATTCGTTTAAAACACCAAAAATCATGGGAATTTTAAACCTTACTCCTGATTCGTTTTATGATGGCGGACGGTTTCAAAACTCCTCTGAGGCACTCAATCAAGCAGAAAAAATGTTGGAAGAAGGTGCCGATTTTATTGATGTGGGCGCCATGAGTTCACGCCCTGGAAGCGATACCTTAACCCCTGATGAAGAAAAAAAACGCTTGCTTCCTGTTTTGGAATTTCTTCTTCAAAAAATTCCAGCACAACGTTTTTCTGTTGACACCTTTCAAAGTGCGGTGGCGCAAGAAGTCCTCGAAATGGGAATCTCTATAATTAATGATATTTCTGCAGGACAAGCCGACTCCAAAATGTTTACAACTGTGGGGCAATATAAAGCCACCTATGTGATGATGCATATGCAAGGGCAACCCAAAACCATGCAAAACAATCCCCAATACAAAAATGTAGTAGCAGATATTTTAACCTTTTTCTCTGAACGAAAACACCAAGCCGAACAGGCTGGAATAACAGATTTAATTATAGATCCGGGGTTTGGTTTTGGTAAAACCATGGCCCACAATTATGAAATACTCGCTAACCTTACTGTTTTTCACACCTTGAATCTTCCCATATTAGTGGGTGTTTCTAGAAAGTCTATGATCTATAAAGCCTTGTCGATTGAACCAAAAGACGCCCTCAATGGCAGCACCGTTTTGCACACCAAAGCACTTCTTGAAGGTGCTCAACTGCTTCGGGTGCATGATGTAAAAGAGGCTAAAGAATGTATTGATTTGGTAGCCTTAATGCAATAGATTTTTTATTTTTACCAAAAGCAACTCTTTGAATACCTTCGATTTTTTAGACCTTTCTTTTGTTGATGTCTTCGATATCATCTTGGTCGCTTTGTTGTTGTTTTATCTCTACAAATTGGTGCGTGGCACAGTGGCCATTAACATCTTTATTGGTATTGTAATTATTTATATTATTTGGAAACTCACTGCCGCTTTAAAAATGGATATGCTCAGCAGCATTTTAGGTAATTTTATTAGTGTTGGTTTTTTTGCATTGATCGTTGTTTTTCAGCAAGAAATCAGGAAGTTTTTATTGCTTATAGGATCAACAAACTTTACCAACAGACGGCGTGTGGTTCGCTATTTTAATTTTTTAAAACAAAACCAAGGCAGTACTGCATTAGATATAGAAACATTGGTTTCTGAGTGCAAACAAATGGCTAAAAGCAAAACGGGTGCTCTCATTGTGATTGAACAAAACAATAATCTTGATTTTTTAATTCTTTCTGAAAATGAAGTGCAACTGGAATTAGCACCTCAAATGCTTGAAACCCTATTTTTTAAAAACGGGCCTATGCATGATGGTGCAATTATATTGCGCGGTAATAAAATTACTGCAACGCGTGTGGTTTTACCCGTGTCCCAAAAAGAAAAACTTCCTAAAAAATATGGGCTAAGACACCGAGCTGGTTTAGGTATATCAGAAAAAACAGATGCCCTTGTCGTAGTGGTTTCTGAACAAAGAGGTAGTATTACTTATATTAAAAACGGTAATATGATGGATATGCCAACGGCAAATGATTTAGCCAAAAAACTTAAAGAAGATTTTGACCTTTAACTCGCCATGGATTTTTCTGCTGCGAATTGAATATCATATAGTTTTGCATAGTGTCCTTGGGGCAATTTCATCAACTCTTCATGGCTTCCCATTTCAACAATTTTGCCTCCATCCATCACAATGATGCGATCGGCATTGCGCACTGTGGCCAATCGGTGTGCAATAATGATCGACGTTTTTCCTTTTGTTAAAACAGCTGTTGCCTTTTGTATCAATTCTTCTGAATAGGTATCAATAGAGGAAGTGGCTTCATCAAGAACTAAAATATTAGGCTGCGTAATGTAGGCACGCAAAAAGGCAATGAGTTGTCTTTGGCCAGCCGAGAGCAACACACCCCGTTCTTTCACATTGTAGTGATACTTTCCAGGCAATGATTCTATAAAATCATGCACCCCAATTTCTTTTGCTGCACGAATCACCTCTGCCTCAGTGATGGTATTGTCAAAAAGGATAATGTTATTATAAAGCGTGTCTGCAAATAAGAAAACATCTTGTAAAACAATAGCTACTTCATCACGTAAAGATTTTAGTTTGAAATCTTTAATGGAAATGCCATCTATAGAAATTTGCCCTTCATCAAAATCATAAAATCGAGATAAAAGATTAATGATGGTTGATTTGCCTGCTCCAGTAGCACCCACAATGGCCACGGTTTCTCCTTCGTTAATTTCAAATGAAATGCCCTTTAGCACTTCTTCGTCAGCAACATACGAAAACCGAACTTGATCAAATTTAATCTGACCCTTAAGGTTTTTAGCCGATTGGGTTCCTCTATCTTCAATATGACTTGAGGTGGCAAGCAATGCAAAAATTCGTTCCACAGCCACCATGCCCATTTGGAGGGTATTAAATTTATCTGCTATTTGACGCAAGGGACGGAACAACATTTGCGACATTTGAATGAATAAAAAAATGGTTCCCAAAGAAATGCTCCCACTTCCTATGGCATTGTAGCCGCCATACCAAACCAACAAGCCAATAGTGATGGAAGAAACAATTTCTGCCACGGGAAAAAAAATGGAATTAAACCATACTGTTTTTAACCATGCTTTTTTATGTTTTTCATTAATGGCTACAAAGTTTCGATATTCAATTTGTTCACGTCTGAAAATTTGAACAATCTTCATTCCACTGAGACGCTCTTGAACAAATGTGTTTAGATTGGCCACTTGCAAACGCACTTCTTCAAAGGCTTTTTTCATCGCCTTTTGGAACAAACGTGTAGCATAAATGATTACTGGAAAAATTGAAAAAACAATGAGCGACAAACGCCAATCCACGGCAAGCATCACCACTATAACCAAAGCCATTTTTAAAAAATCGGCGATGATCATAAACAACCCCTGAGAAAAAATACTAGCAATTGTTTCAATGTCATTTACAGTGCGGGTCACCAAACGTCCTACTGCCGTAGTGTCAAAATAGGCCATTTTAAAATGAACAATTTTTTGGAACAAATCCACCCGTAAATCTTTAACTACTTTTTGCCCAAGCCAGTTGGCGTAAAAAACAAATAGAAATTGAAAAATTACCTCCATGAATAGCGCTGCAAACATTAAAAGGGTTAAGTTTAATGTGCCTTCAAAATCGTTTAATCGTATATGATCATCAACGGTAATTTTTAAAAGATAAGGGGTCAGGTTTGAAAACACAGACAATAAAATGGCGGCTGTGAGCACAAAATAATAGGTCTTTTGGTAGGGCTTTACATAACGCAGCAGTGCCTTAAAGAGTTTGAAATCAAAAAAAGAACCCGATTTAGCCATTACATAAAAAGGTTATTGGGGTATTCAATATGTGTTAAAAAAAGTCCTTGAGCAGGAACAGAATAGCCGGCTAAAGAACGGTTTTTGGATTGAATAATATTGTGCAAATCTTCTACAGTTTTTTTTTCGAGGCCAATCTCAATAAGTGTGCCCACAATGGCTCTCACCATATTGCGCAAAAATCGATTGGCGGTGATGGTAAAGATATAACCCTTTTTGGTTTTCTCCCATTGCGCCTGGGAGATCTTACATAAATAAGTCTTTACGTCTGTGTTAGATTTTGAAAAACATTCAAAATCCTCATATTCCATAAGCAATTGAGAAGCCAACTGCATTTGCTCTAAGTGGAGTGATTGATAAAAACAATAGTACAGTTCGTTTTCAAAGGGGGATTTAATTGTTTTTATATGATATTCATACGTTCTAGATAAGGCATCAAAACGAGCGTGTGCATCTGCCTTTACCGCTTGAATAGATTTAACGGCAATGTCTGTGGGTAAAAATTGATTCAACCGATATACCCATTGTTGTGGGTCTTTAAGGGGCTGGTCTAAATCAAAATGCGCCACCATATGACGGGCATGTACCCCCGTATCTGTTCTGCCGGCGGCCACAACAACACACAATTGTTTGAAGAGTGTTGTTAGGGCTTCCTCCATCACTTGCTGCACCGATAGTGCATTGGGTTGGCGTTGCCACCCGTGATAATTCGTTCCGGCGTATGAAAAGTCAATAAAATAGCGCACCCTTATGGTTTAACGCCACAAAGATATGGGTTTTGAGCAGCCCCAAAAGAAAATCGTATAGATTGACTAAAGTCACCATATGCTTTATTAGCTACTTCTATGGCAGCCTGTATTGGCTTGATAGTCTTTTAGATGTATGAGCGCTTGCTTAACTTCTTCTTTTTTAAAAGATTTAAATACTTCCGTTCCTAGGGCACCACGCTTAATTTTTATCATGCTTGCGTCTGCTTTAACGTTCACAAAAGACATAACAAGCAGACAAACACTAGTGACCACATTATAAAATGTCCCTTCTTCTATAAAAAATACTCCAAACGTAGCTCCAAATAATGCAGAGCTAAAGGCTAATAAAGTATAATGCAGTCCCTTGTAACGAATTGTATAAACGTTATCCATTTCGTTATAGAAAATAGTTCTTGGCGTATGATCGGGTTCGACTTTAAAAACAAAATGATCTTTATAAAAAGAGAGTGTACTTGGTTTTTTTCCGGAGCTAATCAACTCTAGAAGTGGTTTGGTAAGTAGGGTTGTGTTCATGGATTGTTTACCTTTGGGATATTCATTAAAAATACAAAAAAACTGAAAAAAGTCCTATTACTTTCCGATACGCATGGTCATATAGACGAAAAAATTTTACACTATTTGGATCAAGCCGATGAAGTTTGGCATGCAGGAGATGTTGGAAAAACAAGTGTTCTAGATAAACTCTCTGAAAAAAAACCATTAAAAGCCGTTTATGGTAACATTGATGGTCAAGAAGTTCGGCTGCAGGCTCCAGAATTTTTGGTCTTTACTGCGGAGGGTGTCAAAGTGCTAATGATCCATATTGGTGGATCGCCAGGACGTTATGTGCCCCGTGCAAAAACACTCATTGCAGAACACCAGCCAAATGTGTTTATTTGTGGTCACTCGCACATTCTTAAGGTAATGCAAGATCAAAAAAAGAAACACTTACATATAAATCCAGGAGCGGTAGGCATTTCCGGTTTTCATAAAATAAGAACCATGTTACGATTCACATTGGTTGCAGGAAAAATAGAACAATTGGAAGTAATCGAAATAGGCTTGAGAGGTGCCCTATCGAATGCGATCGATCGATCGAACTAAGGCTTCATCTTTTCGAATAAGGCGACGCGCCCATGCAGCAAATATCATGTTTAGAATCGAAAATAACAATACAGCTTCAGTCCATCCCCAAGTATTGGTGCGTTTAAAATGGGGCACATAAAACCCTAATTGCACCAATTGAAGTCCGATTAACACTAGGCATACAAGTGCTTGAATGGGCCGCTTTTTGTATAGAAAAAGTGCTAATAACGCTACTATTGGACTCGATAGAAAACCAAAGTTTTGGGAAAATACAGTTGGGGTAAGGGCTGATTGTGATCCGTATAAAAGGGTTGCAGAAAGCAATAAAACAATAAGTAAATGAAGGGACTGCAGGCGTTGAATCATTATGATTTTTTTACAAAATTAA
>CAZTYX010000056.1:0-10527 GCA_964617385.1 uncultured Flavobacteriaceae bacterium
AACAGTTGCCCTTAGAAGAAAAGAGAGCTGTTGCCTATGACGAAGCTCTTGCCGCTGGTGCCATGGCTTTGTTTGGTGAAAAGTATGGCGATAAAGTACGCACGATTCAATTTGGTCAATCGGTAGAGCTTTGTGGAGGTACTCATGCTGCAAATACAGCAGATCTTTGGCATTTTAAAATTGTGTCAGAATCTGCGGTTGCTGCGGGAGTGCGAAGAATTGAAGCCATCACTGGTGATGCCGTCAAAAAACATTTTGAAGAACAAGCCCAACTTTTAAATCAAGTGCAAGCCTTGCTCAATCAGCCCCAAAATACGCTTAAAGCCATTGAACAACTGCATGCTGAAAATTCGGCACTTAAAAAGGAAGTTACGGCCTTAAACAAGCTTAAACAACAGGCGATTTATGAGGCAATAAAATCCAACATTGATGGTCAAAAAGACATCTCTATAGTGACTCAAAAAGTTGATTTAGATGCCGCTGGCATGAAAAGTCTTTGTTTTGAATTGGCCAAAGTGCACGATTCTTTAGTGGTTGTTTTAGGAGCCGAGAATCAAGGTAAAGCTTTGTTGAGTTGCTATATTTCCCCACGTCTTGTAGAGGTCAAACAATGGGATGCTGCCAAACTAATACGTTCTATAGGACAACACATTCAAGGCGGTGGTGGTGGACAAAACTTTTTTGCTACGGCCGGAGGGAAAAATCCCAAGGGAATTGAAAAAGCACTGGCAGCTGCAGAAGGAGAATTGATTTAATTAACCAAGCCCTCTGGAGGAAATTGAGCCACAATTTCATTCACAAAATGCTCAATGCGCTCGTCGCGTTTGGTGGCATATTCTGAAATGTATCCGCGACCCTTGCCTTGCCAAACCAATTGTTTGGTTTTGGCGTCAATTAAATTGATATAAAGTGTGCCTTCAGTTTGTCGACTTACATTGTTGTAATTTGGTCCCCAAAACCAAGGATTCCAACCCCAACCCCAGTAATTGAAATTATTGACATACACCTTTTCTTTAGCTTTTGTGTCAAAACTCACCAACAAATCGGGTCTTTCAGATTTAAGCAGTCCCTTGGCTTGGAGTGTATGGTCTATAGCTTTAAGAATACGACGTTTGTCTAAATCAGAAAGTTCAACTTCGTCTATTTGCGGTTTGTAGTAGGCAAAAGATTTATATTGTGAAAAATCAACGCTGCTGTCGTGGTCTGTGTATACAAAAACAGAACTGCAAGAAAATAACAATGACAACCCTAACAAAGTAACAATCTTTTTCATTTTAGTTTTATTTAATAGTGATGCGTGTTGTGATACAAAAATTATGCCCAATTGAATGTTTTAACCTTTTTTTGGGTCATAGCCGTAGGGGCAATGTCGGCAATTGCTTTTGCAACAATAACCTCTTTTCAGATGGTATTGTTCAGTAAAAACCCGATATCCTGTCTCAGACCAATAAAAATCTCCTTCTTCTAAAGGGGGAACTGACAATGACATTTTGATGTATTTTTAAGCCATGAACTTCTTTACTGCAGTTAAAAATACAACGAATCAGTGGATTGATCCTTTCCCAGACTTTAAAATCGCCATAAAGCGAGAAGATCAAATTCACCCTATTGTTTCAGGAAATAAGTTCAGAAAATTAAAATATAATTTTACCACACTCACTCCTCAAAAACAACAATCACTATTGAGTTTTGGCGGTGCATTTTCAAACCATTTAGCTGCTTTGGCCACTGCTGGAAAAATGATAGGGATACCCACCATCGGTATTGTGCGGGGTCAAGAATGGGAGCGTAAGTGGGCCGAAAGTGCAACCTTGATGCATTGTGTAAAAGAGGGTATGCAGTTGTGTGCTGTTTCAAGAGAGGCTTATCAATTAAAAGAAAAGAGTTCAAGGGTGAACGCCTTTAAGCAACAATTTCCTCAATTAATTTGTCTTCCCGAAGGAGGCACAAATTCTTTAGCCATAAAAGGCTGCCGAGAAATTTTACAACCAAAAGATGATCAATTTGATGTGGTGTGTACTGCCGTAGGAACCGGAGGCACCCTTGCAGGTCTTGTTGAAAGTAGTGCTGAGAATCAGTATATTTTAGGGTTTACGGCCCTAAACGACAAAAGTTTGCCAGATCGGATTTCGAATTTCACATCCAAAAAAAATTGGGAATTAATCAATACGTATCACTTTGGAGGATATGCCAAGGTGTCCTCAACATTAATTCAATTTATCAATACTTTTTATCAACAATATGGAATTCCCTTGGATCCAATTTATACAGGCAAAATGCTTTTTGGTATTTTTGACCTAATAGAACAGAAAAAATGGAAATGGGGCCAAAAAATATTAATAATTCACAGTGGAGGCCTTCAAGGAATTGCAGGGATCAATGCACGTTTAAAAAGGAAAGGAGCGGCAGAAATACAATTTTAGGGCTATTAGCATTGTTAATTGTGGTGGCTTCTTGTGGTACAAAAAAAATTGTGATACGAGAAACACCTCCAAAGAATAACCCTCAAGTTGCTGAAAAACGACCTCAACAAACCCCGCAAGAAGCACCCCAACAAGCCGCCCCCAAAACCAATTTTGAGAAAATTGAGCTTTATATCGCAACCTATAGTGCTGTTGCCGTTGACGAAATGAAACAATTTGGCATACCCGCAAGCATCACCCTGGCTCAAGGCATATTAGAGTCTTCAATGGGCGGTGGGCGATTGGCTATTGAGGCCAACAATCACTTTGGAATTAAATGTCACAAAGAATGGGAGGGCCAAAGAATTTACCATGATGATGATAAAAAAGGGGAATGTTTTAGGGTATATCAATCCCCGAAAGAATCGTTTAGAGACCATTCTTTGTTTTTGAATACTCGATCTCGATACGCTTTTCTATTTGCTTTAAAATCCCATGATTTTGAAGCTTGGGCCAAGGGACTCAAAAAAGCGGGGTATGCCACCGATCCTAAATATCCTCAAAAATTGATCAGCCTCATAGAGCGTTTTGATTTACATCGTTTTGATGGAAATACGATAAAATCTAAAAAGAAAGTAAAAGATACCACACACATTGTACAAAAGGGTGACACGCTTTATTCACTGGCCAAAAAATACAAGACCACCGTAAGCCAAATAATTCAAGAAAACAATATTGACGATAAAACTATTTATTTAGGCCAAGAACTCACAATACCGAATCCTTAAAATGATAGCATACAAAAGAAGTAGCGCCCTATTTCAAGCGGCAAAAAAAGTAATTCCAGGCGGGGTTAATTCTCCTGTGCGGGCCTTTCAGGCGGTGGGTGGCACCCCCTTGTTTATAGAAAAAGCCAAAGGGGCTTATCTATATGATGAAGATGGCAATAAGTATATTGATTATATATCCAGTTGGGGCCCTTTGTTGTTGGGGCATGCTTTTCAACCCGTGCTTGAGGCCATCACCCAACAGGCTCAAAAAGGCACTTCTTTTGGAACACCCACAGCATTGGAAACAGATATGGCGGAATTGGTTATAAAAATGGTTCCTAATATTGACAAGGTGCGTTTTGTGAATTCGGGCACAGAAGCCTGTATGAGTGCAATTCGATTAGCACGTGGTGCTACCGGCAGAGAAAAGATAATCAAATTTGCAGGCTGCTATCACGGCCATGCCGACGCTTTTCTAATACAAGCTGGAAGTGGTGCCGTAACTTTTGGAAGTCCTAGCAGTCCTGGTGTAACTAAAGGAACCGCAAAAGATACACTCCTTGCAGACTATAACAATTTAGCACAAGTAGAGGCTTTGTTTGAAGCCAATAAAGATGCTATTGCTGCCATCATTTTAGAACCTGTGGCCGGCAATATGGGTTGTGTTTTGCCAGCGCCAGGATTTTTAGAAGGGCTTCGAAACTTATGTGATCAATATGGAGCTTTACTCATTTTTGATGAGGTCATGACTGGATTTCGACTCGCTCTAGGAGGTGCTCAAGAACGATTGGGTGTGCGTGCCGACATTATTACGTTCGGAAAGGTGATTGGTGGTGGATTGCCTGTTGGGGCTTTCGCTTCCACCAACGAAATTATGGGTCACTTAGCCCCTGAAGGGCCTGTTTATCAAGCCGGCACGTTGAGTGGAAATCCATTGGCAATGGCTGCAGGTTATGCGATGTTAAAAACACTTAATGACCAACCCGAAATAATAACTCAAATAGACAGCAAAACCAAAGCTTTACGCGATGGTTTTGCTGGGGTGATTGAAGACTGTCAAATTTCTTCTCAACTCAACCATTTGGGATCAATGTTGTCTGTACATTTTACCGACACTCCAGTAGTTGATTTTAAAAGTGCTGCCACTGCCAATAACGATTTTTTTAAACGCTATTTTCATGGTATGCTGGCCGAAGGCGTTTATTTGCCGCCTAGTGCTTTTGAAAGTTATTTCCTAAACAACGCCCTGTCTTCTGAGGATATAGAAAAAACCATTGCAGCTTTTCGCAAAGTGATTTCAACTTTTTAATCTCTTATGAGATCGTTTTTAAAATCGACGATCTGGTCTCATTTTTTGACCATGTTGTCCTTTTTGGGGGCCACGTGGCCCTCTTTGTGATGTCTGTGGTCTTCCTTTGCGATGCATGTCAAATCCTTTTTTGCCTTTGGATCCTCGTGGGCGGAAAGCAGTTTTTTTCCATTGGGCATATTGTTCTTCATTCAAGACATTTCGCAATTTATCTTGTATTTGCTGCTGTGTCTCCAAATGAGCCAAACGCATGTCATACCGTTCTTTTTGAGACATGGAATTGGGATGTTCGGGTTTAACCGGTTGGTTTTCCATGGCTTGTTGTAGAATGTTTGCCACTTGTCCTTCTTGTTTGTCGTTGAGATCCAAATGCAGGCGCATTTCCTTGGCTTTTAGGGTGGCTTTTTGTTGTGGGTTTAATTTTTCCATTCCCTTTGGGCCGTTGTGTTGCGCCAACAGAGCCATTGGAAAAAGAATGAAAAAGTACAATTTAAAATTTCTCATAAAGTTGTTTTTTAATGGGTTCGTTTCTAAGACAACAGAATCCAAGAGAAGTTTAAGCCTTAAGAATTTTTTAACAGGGAAACCTCAAGTTGATCACCTGTTTTTGAAACCGCAGCCAATTTTTTTTGGGTCAATCCTTTGATGCCTTTGTCCCATTTTTTATTGCTTAATGCGGCTTGTTCTTTTAATCGAGACAGTGCAATGGGGTCTTCTTTTTTAAGTAAATTCAAAATTAATTGCTCTTCCTCTGTGAGTGCAACTTCTTTTTGTTCGGGTTTCATTTGAGGAAAAAACAAAACCTCTTGAATTGAGCTGTTGTTGGTTAGTAACATCACCAACCGATCGATGCCAATGCCAATACCCGATGTGGGTGGCATGCCATATTCTAGGGCTCGCAAAAAATCTTGATCGATAAACATGGCTTCATCATCTCCCTTTTGGCTAAGGGCAAGTTGGGCTTCGAAACGTTCTCGTTGGTCCAGGGGGTCATTTAATTCTGAATAGGCATTGGCCAACTCTTTTCCATTAACCATCAATTCAAATCGCTCTGTTAGTTTTGGATTGGAACGGTGTTCTTTGGTTAAGGGACTCATAGATTTAGGATAATCGGTAATAAAAGTGGGTTGTACGTAGTGATGCTCACATTTTTCTCCAAAAATTTCATCAATAAGTTTGCCTTCTCCCATGGTGTCATCCACTTCAATACCTAATTTCTTTGCAGTTTCTCTTAATTCAACTTCGTTCATAATGGCCACATCATAGCCCGTATGGGTTTTAATGGCCTCTAAAATGGGCACGCGCGGATATGGAGCTTTAAAGCTAATCGTATTATCACCCACTGGAACATCTGTACTATGATGCACACTTTGAGCTAGTTGTTCTAAAAGCTGTTCGGTGGTTTCCATCATCCAGAAATAGTCTTTGTAGGCCACATAGAGTTCCATCACAGTAAATTCTGGATTATGGGTGCGGTCCATACCTTCATTGCGAAAATCTTTGGCAAACTCAAACACCCCTTCAAAACCTCCAACAATAAGGCGTTTTAAATACAGCTCATTGGCAATGCGCAAATAGAGCGGCATGTTTAAAGCGTTGTGGTGCGTCACAAAAGGCCGGGCTGCAGCACCGCCAGGAATGGGTTGTAAAATGGGTGTCTCAACTTCCAAATAGCCTTTGTCTGTCAAAAAGCGACGAATTTCATTGGTGATTTGAGTGCGTTTAAGAAAGGTGTTTTTGACCTTTGGGTTCACAATTAAATCCACATAACGTTGTCTGTAGCGTTGCTCAGGATCATTAAACTCATCATAGGTTTTTCCTTCCGCATCAGTTTTGGGCAAGGGCAATGGCCGAAGTGATTTATTTAAAACCGTAATATTTTTTACACTAATCGACATTTGTCCCACTTGGGTGGTAAATAAGTTCCCTTCCACGCCAATAATATCCCCAATATCTAGCAGTTTTTTATATACCTCATTGTAGAGGGTTTTGTCTTCATTAGGGCACATTTCATCTCTATTCAAATAAAGTTGAATTTTGCCCGTGGTGTCTAACAGTTCAGCAAAGCTTGCTTTTCCTTGTATTCTTCTCGACATAATTCTGCCAGCCACAACCACCTTTTTTCCTTCTTCATAAGCGTTGGGTAAATCGGTAGCAAAAAAATTGACCGGAAATTGTGCCGCAGGGTAGGGATTGATTCCAAGGGTATGGAGTGCTTCTAATTTTGATCTTCTAACAAGCTCCTGTTCAGACAAACTGCTCATGTATTAAAATTTTGACAAAGATACACAGTCTGTGTATTCTACAGTGCGAATCTAAAATTCATTTTGAATGTTTGGGCCGTCGGTTTTAGAGAAGTATTTATATTGTAACTTTGTTTTCCTTTAAGGTGGGGTGTCTGTGGCCATGCCATAATAATCCTTTTTTAACAACCCCAACCAAGTTTAGGAAATGAAACAACAAAATAAAAAAGTGAAGTTGCTCGAACTGGGATTGAAACCCTATCAAGAGGCTTGGGATTTTCAAGAAGAATTGTTTCAAAAAACCATTGCTCAAAAAAGAGCAAATCGGGAACAAACCCCCCCATTTCCAACATCAAATTACCTCCTATGGGTTGAACATCCACCTGTTTATACGCTCGGGAAAAGTGGCGATTTGGCTCATTTGTTGTTAAATAAAAAAGAGCTAGAAAAAAAGGGAATTGCTTTTTATAAAACCAATCGCGGAGGAGACATCACCTTTCATGGCCCTGGACAAATTGTGGGCTACCCCATTTTTGATTTGGATAATTTCTTTACAGACATTCATAAATATTTACGCTTATTAGAACAAGTGGTGATTGACACCCTGGCACTATATGGCTTAAAAGCCGATCGAAGCCCAGGAGAAACGGGTGTGTGGCTCGATGTGAACACCCCTTTTGCCCGAAAAATTTGCGCCATGGGTGTGCGGGCCAGCCGATGGGTTACGATGCATGGCTTTGCCTTAAATGTGAATACCCCACTGCATTATTTTGACCACATAGTTCCCTGTGGAATTGTGGGTAAAGGGGTTACCTCTATGGAAAATGAACTGCAAAAAAGCGTTTCAGAAGAGGCGGTAAAAAAACAACTGCTTCAAAATTTTGAAAAACTTTTTCAAACCGAATGGATTAATTGATCTGATAAATCATAAATCCATTGTTGTCCACCTGAACAACTAATTCAAGCGCTTTGTCATCATCGGCATTAGTTAAATCTGCCGGACCAATGCCATGCACCGGAAAGCCCTCTACGGGTAAGCCGTTGCTGTAAAAGAGATAGGCTTTTTCTGCATCTTTATCGGTGGTGGTGATATAGATTGTGTTTTGGAGATAAAAAAGTTTTGGTGCTGTATAATTTCCAAAAGGTAGTGTCACAGGTATGCCTTTAATGGTTAAGATATTATCAGAAAGAGTTACCAAACTTTTGGCGCTCATGTCCACTTGATGTCCAGAGGAAAGACCTAAAGGTGTTTGCACCACATTTCCCTTTTGATCAATTTGCAATAGTTGACCTGCAGCACTGGTGGTGGTGAAGGTGTCTCGATAATTATACACTGGATTGGTAGAGGTGGTTACCCTTTCTTTAATGTTTATTCGATCTTTACCCTGACGGTTTAAAATACGCAAGCTACCATCTGCATTTTGCTGAATAATATAATCTTTATTACCCATCCGAATATGTTTAAGAGGGTGCATCAAGGTCTTGTTGAGTGTTTTGAGTTGAAAACCCTTGACAAGGGCACCGCTATTATTATACATTTTTAAGGTATTGCCTTCATCCACCACAAAACGATAATTTCTATTGCGGTCATAATCAAATACTGCGAGGGGAATGTCTGAGGCACCCACCTTCATATCAAAAGGACGAACTACCTTGCCATTTCGGTCTATTATTTGAAAACGATCTGGGGTTCTAAAGGCCATCTGCAGCCGTTTATTTTTATATAAATCAACTTGCTGAACGGGCCCCTGAATGGGTCCAGAAAGAGCTTTTTTCCAAAAAAGTGTGCCCGTGTTTGAAAATAAATAAAGCTGGTTTTGTTGGTCTTGCAGCACAAGATCCATAGCTTTTGTACGGTGGTTTTTGATCCATTGGGGTGCACCTATGGCGGGCGATTCTAGCTGAAAAGAATATTGATTAACCACACTGTTTTTTACCATTTCTGGATTGTCTTTTTGTGCAGTAAAACGCATTTGCACAAAATCTTCTTCACCCACTCCTTGTAAGGCCAGCCATGGATATTTTGACAAATCGAATGATTCCCACGTTTTTTCTAAACCTGTAGTGTTTTTGGTTTGCCAATGATTTTGCAAGGCATTGGTGTTGCCCAGCCACAAGAAATTGCTTTGATCGGCCAAAGCTTCCATTAGGTTTTTATAAATAAAATCATTCGCTAAAACACGGCCGTCTTTATAAGCACTAATAACCGTTTTAATCATTTCTTCCGAGGAAGCATATACTAAAAAATCATCTATTTGGGTGCCCCATTGCACAGGTTGTGTTTTGCCTAAAAGATTGAGTAAAGCATTAAAATTGCTATCCCATTGGCTAGAATAATAGGCTACTGAGCGAAACGTTTTGGGTGATCCGTTTTCAACTTGCAAACGAGGGTTGATGTTTTCTGTATTTTTTAGGTGTAAAAAAACAGCATCATCGTTTTTGATGCGCACACAAGCAATTTCATCAACAGCGGCTAATGCACTAAAATCAATGTTAGGGAGCGCCATATTTTTAGAACGGCTATAATTTTTAAAATTATCTTCTAGTGTTTGCATGTCTTCAACAGCCAGGCCTAAATAGCTATCCACACGAGCAGGACTCATTTCTGGACTTAGTATTTTTTGGCGACTTAGTCCTTTAATTAAATTGACAGGGTTGGCTATAGAATCATTGATAAAAGAAACACCATCAAGCGTAAATGGGTCTCTTTGGGTGTTAAAATCAAAGGCAGTCCAAGAACTACTCACCGCAGGGAAATTGGGTGTTTCAGGAAAAATTTGTTCTAGGAAAGTGCTAGCGTTTACATGCAAAAGTAATTGCATGGGCGCATTGTTGTCTAATGTTTTGGTGAGTTTGTAAAAGTCTTTGGCATTGATGCCAACCACTTTATTTTTATAATTTCGAATACTGTTTTCAATCACCAATTGCGAATCGGAAATATAGCAAACGTCACCCATGTAGCTTTCGTAATAGGTTTTTTCTTCATGTTGGTAGATGCCTATGGTGAGCCCTTCATAGACAATGCATTGATCATGTTTTGGGGGCAAACTATCTTGAGGTTGTCGTTCATAAATTAAAGAAAAAGCCAAGCTCGATTTGCCCTGTGGAGTAATGCAAATAAGACTTTGTCTATTTTCCATTTTGGAAGATAAATGGCTTAGGGGTTGTGTCACAACGTCAAAAAGGGGGGGCAATTGAGAAAGTAGGGGTTGACTTCTAAATGTGTTTTTTGCAATATTAAAATCATTTACTTGTGCTACCAAAATAGTTTCTTGAGGGATGTATTCAAACCTATTTTTCAGAGGTTTGGTGTCTGTAGAACAAGACACCAAAAAAAGCAAAAGCAAACCGATGGAAAGTTGTTTCTTCATAGAACTCAAATGTAAAAAAGTCATACATGCGCTTTCTCCTTTTTAAAAAATATTATTAACGGAATTATGGACAAAAAAAGGTGCTCTTTTTTGAGAGCACCTTTTTTTGAAAGTATTGCCTTAGTCTTTTTCTATTTGCATTAATATTGAGGCCAGCTTTTCGGGTTGAGAAAAATTGGGTGTATGACTTGATGCAATGCTACACGATTTTTTGGATTTGACCTATATAGATGGCTCGCTGAACAGCAATTGGAATAGCTCGAACTTCAGTGCATTCGATATAATATTTAGGGATTTGTCCAAAGTGCATTTCGCTAATTTCTAGTTCATAGGCTAAAGGGGCGGCGGGTTCAGGCACTATGTTTGTGCAGCAGCATTTTAAGAAATCATTTATCGATACATTTTAAAATGGGATATTTAATTGTTGTGGCA
>CAZTYX010000057.1:0-10405 GCA_964617385.1 uncultured Flavobacteriaceae bacterium
AAAACTTCAGCAGTTAAAATTCGTGAAGTAGAATCTAAGGGATCCACGGCAGGATAAATACCCAACTCGGCAATTTTACGTGATAATACGGTGGTTGCATCCAAATGCGCAAATGTGGTTGCTGGAGCGGGGTCTGTCAAGTCATCCGCTGGAACGTAAACAGCTTGCACCGATGTGATTGATCCTTTTTTGGTAGAGGTAATTCGTTCTTGCATGGCACCCATTTCAGTGGCCAATGTGGGTTGATATCCTACGGCAGAGGGCATACGTCCGAGCAAGGCAGAAACTTCAGATCCTGCTTGTGTAAATCGGAAAATGTTATCCACAAAGAACAAAACATCTTTGCCTTGGCCATCTCCGGCGCCATCTCTAAAATATTCTGCAACGGTCAATCCTGAAAGAGCAACACGAGCACGGGCTCCAGGAGGTTCATTCATCTGACCAAACACAAATGTAGCTTTGGATTCTTTGAGCGCTTGCTTATCCACTTTTTGCAGATCCCAACCACCTTCTTCCATGGAGTGCATAAAATCATCTCCGTATTTTATAATGCCAGACTCGAGCATCTCACGCAGTAAGTCATTTCCTTCTCGCGTGCGCTCACCCACTCCGGCAAATACTGAAAGACCTCCGTGGCCTTTCGCAATATTATTGATTAATTCTTGGATCAAAACGGTTTTGCCTACACCGGCACCACCAAACAATCCAATTTTTCCTCCTTTGGCGTAAGGTTCAATAAGGTCTATCACTTTAATTCCTGTAAACAAAACCTCTGTTGAAGTGGAAAGGTCTTCAAAAGCAGGGGCTTCACGGTGAATGGGTAAACCATCTTCTCCGGCTTTAGGTAGGTTTTCCATACCATCAATGGCGTCGCCAATAACATTAAATAATCGGCCATAAACGGATTCGCCAATAGGCATTTGAATGGGTGCTCCCGTAGCTTGAACGGCAACGCCTCGACTCAAACCGTCTGTGGAATCCATAGAAATGGTGCGCACAGTGTCTTCTCCAATATGCGACTGTACTTCCAACACAAGGGTGGAACCATCTTCTCTTTTAATTTCTAAGGAATCATAAATTTTGGGGAGTTCGCTGTTTTCTCCGGCAAATTCAACGTCTACAACCGGACCGATAATTTGGGAAACAATACCTTGGGTTTGCGCCATTTTTTTTGGTTTTATTTTTTGCACTGCAAATATAGGAGTATAGGGATAGATACGCCACCAATTTTTAGGTTTTTTATAAAAAAAAGGGAGCTCCAAAGCTCCCTTAATTAAATCCTATTTTAAATCAACCTATAGATCAATGATTGCTTTCAGGAATACCCTTCTGCCAATGACAGGCATGCTAGGGAAGGCACGGTATTTTTGATCAAATAAGTTGGTGGCTGATAAATCCAACCCGAAGCCTTCTGTAACTTGATAGCCCAAGTTTAAATCAAAAAGATTTTTAGCTTGCACAACACCAGAGAAATAGCCTTGATTCGATTCAAATTCATCATCATGTTGAAAAGCCAATGAAGCTCTAAATCCATCATCGCCAGTAAAATTAACCCCAAATCTATATTTAAATGCAGGTGCATTTAAATAACTAGAGAAGGGAAGATCATCATCATTATCTTCTCCGGGGATCCATTTATTTTGACTCAACCAAGAGGTGTTACCCCACCAGGTCCAGTTATCAGATGCACGATATTTTAAAGAGATATCAGCGCCCACGTGGCTTCGAGTGGCGTCGCCAAATCGTCTATATCCCGCTGGGATGTGCGTAATGCCATCGTTTTGAGGCACACGATTGGTTTCTACAGTTCCAAACACTTGAGCAATGGGTGTTACGCCCTGCGCATAGGCACTACCCCCTTGAGTAAACGCCTGTGCCACACCGCCCACAAGTTGTTGCGTTGCAGCAGCAATCGCTCCTGGAATGAGAGGAGCAGCAGTGGCTGCTGTGGCATCGGCCACAGAAGGAATTGCGGGAGAGCCCGGAAAGAGTGCACCTGCTGGGGCTCCTGTTTCCCAAAGCGCTGGAGGGATTCCTTGCGATGTATATTGCGCTTCTACAGCCGCCTGAACTTGAGCATTAACAGCAGCAGTAGTGCCTTGAGCAATTACTGTTTGAATAATGGGATCGGCACCAAAATCGCCACTTACGGCAGCGGCTAAATCGCCTGCAATACCTTCAATGCCACCAAGTGCATAGGTGGGGCCAATGGCGGTAAATTGAGTGAAGCCCGTACGCTCATAAGTATAAACATCTACACCCAAAGACCACTTATCACCCAACAATCCTTTGTATCCAACTTCCCAAGATTTTAAAGTACCAATGGCCGCTGATGAAGTTGCATCAAGCGTGGGCATGGGTTCGTTATTAAAGAGGTTGTAGGGAGTTAAGGTTCCTGTTAAACCACTAGGGCCTTGATAATTGTTAAAGAAATTTTGAACATAGGGCAAAATGCCTGCTGTTTGAGGGTTGCTTCCTAAAACGCCATATAACCCTTGTAGGGTTAGCGCAGACACAGCACCGTAGGGAACCGCCAACGGCAGTCCAGGGGTGCCATGGGGCAGGGTGAGACCATTGCCTCCTGTCAATTCTATTCCGGCCCCGGGATCAAACCCTTGATTTTCTATTTGTCCAGACAACCACACATCTAACACACCTGGGGCAAGGGTAGAAACAGGAAAATCAATATAAGTTTCCAGTGCCGAAGGACCAAATGTAGCCACGTTATACGATAAACGGAAAGAGCTTTTTGGTGTGGCTTTATAGACCAATGCAATTCTTGGAGCTAAGGCGCCTTCATCAACAAAATTAAAGCGGTCATAGCGCAAGGCATAGGTTAAATCTACTTTTTCTCCTAAGCGAGAGGTTCCCTGCCCATATACGCCTGTGATGACATAAGGATCATCATCGTCATTTCTTCCATAAAGGGTATATTCTGAATCTGAAGCCGTGTTTCTATAGTCGGTTCCAATAGTGAAATTAGAATCGAGAAAGTCGGGCGCATCAAAATTATATTGTAGTTGGGCTTCTAAAGAGGCGCGTTTGGCCACTTGGCGGAAACCAGTCAAATACAAAAAGGTGGGGTTATAGGCTCCTCCACCATCATTGTAGTTATAATAGGCCTGAGCAAAGAGTCCTCCAGAGGTTAGTCTCGCCTGTGCCCAATAATCATTCCCTTGTGTGAAGCCGGGGCCTTGGGAATTAAAAAATAATCCACTTCCGTTGTTAACACCTCCAGCAACAACCCCCGATGTTTTATCATTAGGTCGAAATTCAAGATGAGCATTAAAAGCCACATTTTTATATTCTGAAGCCATGGGGTTTCCATCACCATCGGTGTCTAAATCCGATCCGCTTAAAAGAGTAGTTCCTGCTTGAGTAGCATCAATTGTTTTATTTTTTATGGCCGGTTGGCTCACGCTACTTCTAAAGGAAGAAATAAAATCGGCGTCTTCTACAGGGTCAAGACCAAACTCATTTCCTCTGTTGTATCGTACGTTAATTTTATATCCAAACGTTTTATTCTCGTTGCGACCTGCATGTCTGAGGGCCCCTCCAAAGGAAGATAAATTACCGCCATACATTTCTATAGTAGTGCCTGGGTAATCAATCGGTTTTTTAGATAAAAAGTGAACCACTCCTGAAGTCACTCCAGGGCCATACAAAGCAGAAGCCGCACCTCGCACCACTTCAACACGTTCAATATCTATATTAGATAATCCTGTTTGATAACTTAAAAAGACACCCGCAGAAGGCGTTACTAAATAGCGATAATCCAGAATGGGAAAAGTTGACGTTCCAAAAACACCCGACCCCGCACGCATCTCAATATTAATTGAATTGGCCGATTGTTGTTGTATTTGCACCCCAGGAATGTTAATTAAATTCCGTACAGGGTCAGTCACGTTAGGTGAATTACGCAATTCCTGTGCAGAAATTAAAGAAACCGAAGCGGGCGCATCTTGCATTTTTTCCGAACGTCTTGAAGCTGAAATAATTACCTCATCTAAACTTTGACCGGGCACCAACTGCACATTAATGGTTTGGTCGGCAGCGGTGACCTCAATGCGCTGGGTGGTAAATCCAATGGAACTGATCTCCAGTGTAAATGGAGGAGTAGCCGCCGTGTTTAAAATAAAGTTACCATCAAAATCTGTCGTGGTTCCCGTGTTGGAACCCGCTACAATAATATTCACCCCAGGCAACATGTCCTGAGTTTCGGCATCCATCACCACACCCGAAATGGTGCTTTGTGCATGGAGTAATGTAGCACTAAACAGCACTAAGGCCGATGCGAGTGCTTTAAAGGAAAGCAAATGTTTCATAGAAATTGTTGTTTGTTTTGTTTTCTAATTTTTTGTCTTAATGTAGAAAAGGGGAAATTTTGGAATGACGCTTCCGCAATTTTTATCTCAAATTTAGTAAATTATTTCATTAGCTGCGCACCATTCAACTTAACTTTAATTATTAAGTCGCTGTTATGAAGCATCTATTTTAAATATGGTAGCCAAAGAGGTTTTCTCTTTTTTCATTTCTTTTATGCTTGGAAAATCTTAATATTGACCACATCAACCTTTTTCACATTGAAGCAGTTTTTATATTTTTTCTTTAAATATTATTTTAAGGTTTATACCTATTTCTTTTTTCGAGAAGTGAAAATATATGGGAAAGAAAACATTCCCAAAGACGGAGGCATTCTCTATTCACCCAATCACCAAGGTGCATTTTTAGATCCATTGCTTATAGGAGCTTTTACACCAAAAACAATAACTTCTCTCACTCGGGCAGATGTGTTTAATGGGCCTCAAAAATGGTTGTTCGATGCCTTTAAAATGTTGCCCGTTTATCGAATTCGTAACGGGTATCAAAACTTGAAGAAAAACGACGCCATCTTTGAACAATGCTATAACCTTTTGGGGCACGGCGGGCAAATGTTGATGTTTTCAGAAGGGGGGCACCACGATGAATATTACTTGCAAACCCTTTCCAAGGGCAGCAGCCGATTGGTCTATCAAGCCCAGTTGCAAAACCCCAATCAAAAAGTTTATATTTTGCCCGTAGGCATTAATTATGGGCATCACAGGCAAGCCCGCTGCACCCTCCACCTTGTTTTTGGAAAACCCCTTTTAGTGCAAGAGTATCTGGACCCTTCAAAACCAGAGCCACAAAACATTAATCGCCTAAAGGAAGACCTCAGTCAAAAGATGAAAGCCTGTCTTTGGTTGCCTGAACAAACAGAAATGTATAACACACAAAAAAAATGGATCAATGCACAAAATTCGCGATTGGATTTTATTGATTTTAAAGAAAAATTGAACTCCAGAGTTGGGCTAAAACCCTCCAAACAAAAACGAACCTTCCTTTGGGGACAACTGCTAAGCCTGCCCAACCTCATTCCGCTGTGGATCACCCGCCAAGTCATCAACCTTTTTGAGGACAAAGTTTTTATTAGCTCCTTAAAATATGCCTCAGGCGCCTTTTTGTTTCCGCTTTGGTGGTGGGGTTCTGCCCTCCTTTGCAATGCCTATTGGGGGAGTATTACGACCCTAGTTTATTTATTCATAAGTATTGGCAGTCTTTTTGTTAGGCAAAAAATACTATTGATTTAATTTTTAGAATAGTTTTGGCTTATAATAAAATTGAATAAAGAGCCGTAAATGTTTGTTCTTTTTAAATATTATTTGTATTTATTATAGTTTTATATTTATTATCATTTTTTCTTATATCTTTCTTTTTTGTAGGGAATTTTTACTTTTGCGCTATGTATGATGTAGTTATTATTGGAGGGGGTCCTGTGGGTTTGGCCTGTGGCATTGAAGCCCAGAAAAGAAAGTTGCGCTATTTGATACTTGACAAGGGGCCTTTAGTAAATTCCATATACAACTATCCTCTAAACATGACCTTTTTTTCGACGTCAGATCGACTTGAAATTGGTGATGTACCCTTTATTTCTCACCAACCCAAACCCACCCGTGCCGAAGCCTTGGAATATTATCGCCGTGTGGCACAACATTGGAACTTGAACGTGCACTTGTATGAGCCCGTGACTACCATTGATACGCAACTCAAAAACTTTTTGATTCACACATCCAAAACCACTTATGAATCTAAAAATGTGGTGGTGGCCACAGGCTTTTATGATGCTCCCTATCTGTTAAACGTACCTGGAGAAGAGTTGCCTAAAGTACTGCATTACTACAGAGAACCCCATCCTTTTTACGGCATGAACATTGCCGTAGTGGGAGCCGCCAACTCGGCCGTAGACGTGGCATTAGAAACCTATCGCAAAGGTGCCAAAAGCGTTACCATGCTCATTAGAGAACCCGAAATTGGTGCCAACGTTAAATATTGGGTGCGCCCAGACATCATTAATCGTATTGAAGAAGGGAGTATTCCCGCACATTTCAATACCACAATCACAAAAATCACCCCCACTCAAGTTCATTTTAAAAATGAAAAAGGCACCCATGCCCTAGAGAATGACTTTGTACTGGCAATGACAGGCTATCAACCTAATTTTGCCTTGTTAGAATCCTTGGGGGTCACCTTTGAGGAAGATGAATATAAAACGCCACAATACAATCCCCATACCATGGAGTCTTCTGCGTCCCGAGTATTTTTGGCTGGTGTTGTTTGCGGGGGCTATAAAACCAACAAATGGTTCATTGAAAATTCAAGAGCACATGCCCCACTCATTATGGATGCCATCACTAAGCAATAGTTCCTTTTCAGATACATTTTTAGAAGTTCATTAGATTGTGTTTCTTTGTTTAAAGATCTCACTAGTGCATTTTCTTCTCCTTCCCGATTCGTTCAAAGGCAGCCTCACTGCAAAGGCCGTGACCGGCATTATGAAAAACGTTATTCACAACCTACTTCCCCAAAGCCAATGCACACCATTTCCTTTTTCCGACGGGGGCGAGGGCGCCTTGGACACACTTCTGGACAAAACCGAAGGAAAATGGATTTACTGTAACAGTGTAGATGCATTGAATAGACCCATCCAAAAACCTTATTTTTTATTTAAAAATGAAGCCGCCGCATGGATTGAACTTTCACAAACCGCTGGCTTAGTGCTCCTTAAAGAGGAAGAACGGAATCCGCTTGAAACGACCACCCTTGGGGTGGGTATGCAAATCAAACACGCCTTAGACCAAGGGTGTAAAACCATCATCTTAGGTATTGGAGGCAGTGCCACCCACGATTTAGGTTCTGGCATCTTTTCGGCGCTTGGCGGAAAATTAATAAACCCTAAGGGAGCTGTTGTTTTTCCTTGTGGAAAAAACCTAAAGGATGTAAGCCATATAGAGGCAAGTGATCTTGACCCTCGTTTGAAGACTACTTCGTTTGTTGTGGCCTGTGATGTGACCAACCCTTTATTAGGCCCTAAAGGCGCTGCAGCAGTTTATGCTCCTCAAAAGGGAGCTACGCCAAAAATGGTCAAGGAATTGGAAGACCGCGGAAAGCATTTTTTAAGCCTATTTCCTGAGTCACAATCTGCCTCCTTAGCCACGCTTCCGGGTGGAGGTGCGGCTGGAGGTGTTGCCGCCGGATTAAATGGCTTAATCGGTGCACAACTGGAGAGCGGTTTTGATCTCCTAGCAGAAAAAACAGGCTTGCTTAAAGTGCTAAAAAAAGTAGATATGGTACTAACGGGTGAGGGGCGTTTTGATGGGCAAAGCACCCAAGGGAAATTGCCTTTTAGGATCGCTCAGCTAGCCGCCGAACACAATAAACCCACTTTTATCTTTGCTGGAACAATAGCAGACACCCTAAACACAAATCAACTCCCCAAAGGGGTGCAGGTTTTTGATTGCACGCCACCCCATCAATCCCCAGAAGAAGCCATGACAAAGGCTGAAGAAAATTTATCACAACAACTTCTCGTTGCATTACGTCCATTTTCATCCAAAACATAAACCACCATGCTCACTTCGCTACTATTCATTTTTATTGTCATTGTTTGGATCGTTTTGGGCACCTCCACCCTAAAACTAAACCCTTTTATTGTACTCTTTGTGGGTGCTTTGGCCCTTGGCATCTTCATCGGTTTATCTCCCATTGAAATTACCAACACCATCATCAATGGGTTTGGCGGCACCCTTAAAAGCATTGGGCTACTCATTGTTTTTGGCACTCTTATTGGAACGGCTTTAGAACGCTCTGGAGGCGCTCATGCATTGGCTCATGGCTTGCTTCAATTTCTGCACAAACTACCTCTTCCGTTGGCTGTTAGTTGTATTGGCTATGTGGTTTCAATTCCTGTTTTTTGTGATGCCGCCTTTGTGATATTAGCGCAATTAAATAAGAGTCTAGCTCAAAAAACGAAAACCTCATTGGTGGGTTTGAGTGTGGCTTTGTCAACCGGCCTTTTTGCACCTCATGTGCTCATCCCGCCCACCCCTGGCCCCTTAGCTGCAGCAGCCAATTTAAATTTAACCCAACTGTCTTCTCTTATTTTAACGGGTGGCATTATAGGTTTTATACTCATTCTTGTTGGGGGTGGTTTTGCCCTCTATGTAAGCAAAAAATATCCATACGTAGAAAAAGAAATCTCTGTGGCCACCAACGAAGAAAACGATACCACCCCTAGCCCCGCGTTTAGCAAAGCCCTGCTACCCATTTTACTTCCGTTGCTCTTGATGTGCTTAGGTGCTTTTTTGCCTAAAAATATAATGTCAGAAAGCATCCGCCCCTATGTGCAATTTATAAGTCGCCCATCGGGAGCCCTAGGAATGGGCGTTCTTTTTGCATTGGCATTGGTGTTGCCTAAGGGTAAAAAAGACGTTTCAAAAGCACTATACAAAGGGCTACGGCAAGCCCTCCCCATTTTGCTCATCACAGCTATGGGAGGCGCCTTAGGGAAAATGATTGGGCACATTTCTTTGGAAACGCAGTTGGCCAATATTTCTCATTTAGCCAGTTTGGGTTTGCTTGTACCTTTTATAATTGCTGCCCTATTAAAAACCGCTCAAGGGTCTTCAACAGTAGCCATCATCACGGCAGCTTCCATAGTTTTTCCTCTTTTGCCTCTACTTGGGCTCACCAGTGAAATGGGCAAGGTTTGGGTCATTATGGCTATTGGCACAGGAGCCATGACGGTTTCGCACGCCAACGATTCTTATTTTTGGATTGTTTCGCAAATGAGTAATATGGATGTAAAAACCGCCTATAAAACACATACGCTTGGCACTTTAATTCAAGGCACCGTGGGCATTGTGGTGGTTTTGTTGGGCTACTATGGGTGGCTTTGGCTGGCTTAAAATGCAGTAAACAAAAGCTCTAATTGCACTTGATTGTCTGCATTACTAGCATCTTCTGCAGAACCAACAAGCACCACGCCAAGGGGATTTAAAGCCGCCGCTGTGGGATATTGAAGTGCCGCTTCGTTTGGCTTTTTTGCTTTTCTAAAGGTAAGGTTGGTCACATCGGCAGAAACCACAACGCCCAAATCGACGTTGGTTGAGTCTTGACGCAAAATGTTGCTCACATGCTCTGTGATTTTGAACACATATCGATAGGGCCTGTTGGAAGCATCATATTCTAACAAGCCGCCAAAACGGGTTTTAGAGGCGTTGGTGGCTTCATCATTTTCAGAATCGTCTATGCTTTGATCTAACAATGGAGTGCCGTTGTTGATGTCATATAAATAAAGTCGAGGAGGAATAAGTCGATCATTATTTTGTTGCTCAGGATCTACATAAAAACTCAAGCGAGCCTCATTGAGCAGTTGGTTTTGACTGCGCAAAGAATCTACTAAATTAGCATCCATTGTTCCCTCAGCAGTACCAAACAATCGCACCCTGCCATGCCATTGACCACTCTTTACAAAAAGTTTATCCGCTTGTTGACCCGCTTCCGATTGGGCAACTTGCTGTGATATGGCTGCGTCAAAAGCACTGTTTTTTAAGGTGTTTATTTGAATGCCAGACAAAGACATTTCAAATGTTTTCTCCGCCGTTTCAATAAAATCATCTTCGGTGGTGTCTAGAGTGCCATTGGTGTTTTTTACTTGATAGGTATATTCCACTTTTATGGCCGCACTAGACAAATCTAAAAGCATATAAAGATCGTCCGAAAAATTTTCTGCTTTTATAATTATACCTCTCAGGTATTCCTGAAAATTGGTGTTGTTAGCCAACTCATTGGCGTCTTCTCTGTCCAATATTTTTTCTTGGAAAAAGGTCTTATTGAGGGGAACACGCAACCGTGGACTCAACCTTGTTTCTACTTGGGTGGTTTCATCAACATCTTCGGTTTCTGGGTCGTCTTCTTTGTAATTAAAACGCAGTTCTTCAAAATTCAATTGGACGGGGCCATCGTGTAAAATGGTGGTGTAAAAGCCTTCTTCAAAAAAATCACGGTTGGAATAATACACCTGTGCTTTTTCGAAATTTTTGTTTGG
>CAZTYX010000058.1:0-10298 GCA_964617385.1 uncultured Flavobacteriaceae bacterium
TAGACAGCCGTGCGCCTTCCATAGACACTCCATTGCATGGGCTGCTCCCCTTTAAACACATAGACCACCTCCACCCAGACGCACTCATTGCAGTGGCTGCAGCAGCCAACAGTGAAGCCGCCACAAAAGCCATTTGGGGAGACAGCATGGGTTGGGTGCCATGGCAACGCCCTGGTTTTGATTTAGGATTGCAACTTGAAAAATGTTTGGCCGAAAACCCTGGCATACGGGGTATTGTGTTGGGCAGTCATGGCTTATTTACGTGGGGCGACACCGCTCATGAATGCTATCTTAACAGCCTAGAAGTAATTGAACAAGCATCCCTTTATATAGAAGAAAAAATAGCAGCAAATCCAGCTGTCTTTGGAGGAGAAAAAGTCGAGTCACTTGATGCTGCACAACGTCAAGAAAAAGCTGCACAGTTGATGCCGCTTTTGAGAGGGCTTTGTTCTTCTGAAAATCAAATGATTGGTCATTTTACCGACGATGAAAAAGTTTTGGCCTTTGTTAATTCGAAAGACTTGGAACGACTTGCGCCGATGGGAACCTCTTGTCCAGATCACTTTTTAAGAACTAAAATCCAACCTTTGGTGTTGCCGCTTTCCCCTTCTGCCAATGCCAAAGATTTCGAACGTATTAAAGCACAACTAACACCTGCCTTTGAAGGTTATAGAGCGCTCTACAAAGACTATTACGAAACCTGTAAACACCCCAACAGCCCAGCCATGCGAGATCCCAATCCGGTAATTTTATTATACCCTGGCGTGGGACTTTTTAGTTTTGCAAAAAACAAACAAACAGCTCGGGTGGCAGCAGAATTTTACATTAATGCCATCAATGTGATGCGGGGGGCAGAAGCCATTTCATCATACACCTCCTTGCCTCGACAAGAAGCTTTCAATATTGAATATTGGCTTTTGGAAGAAGCCAAATTGCAGCGCATGCCCAAAGAAAAAGTGTTGTCTCGAAAAGTGGCCCTTGTAACCGGTGCAGGGGGTGGCATTGGAAAAGCTATTGCTGATAAACTTTTGGCCGAAGGAGCGCATGTTGTTTATACCGATATTTCGGAAGAACGTTTGCGCGAAAACACAGCTCATTTTACAGCCGATCAGGCCACCCACGTGGTTTGCGATGTGACCCAAGAAAGTTCTATTCAAAAGGCTTTGCAGCATGCTGCCCTTCATTTTGGCGGGGTAGATATTGTGGTACATAGTGCCGGTTTGGCTATTTCTAAACCCTTGGCGGATACCGAAGAAAAAGATTGGGATCTTTTACAAAATGTTTTAGTGAAAGGACAATTTGAATTGGCCAAACAAGCTGTGGGCATTATGAGAACCCAAGATTTGGGTGGCAATATGGTTATTATTGCCAGCAAAAACGGCTTGGTTTCTGGACCCAATAATGTGGGCTATGGAACTGCTAAAGCAGCACAGCAACACATGGCCCGTCTCTTGGCGGCTGAGTTGGCAGGCGACAAAATTAGAGTGAACACCGTGAACCCCGATGGGGTGATTGTGGGCAGTAAAATTTGGGAAGGCGAATGGGCCGAAGGACGTGCCAAAGCTTATGGTATTTCAGTGGAAGAATTGCCTCAATTTTATGCCAAACGAAATTTGTTAAATGAAATTATCTATCCCGAAGATATTGCCAACGGCGTTTTTGCCTGTGTGGGATTGTTAGACAAATCTACCGGAAATATTATCAATGTAGATGGCGGTATGGCCAATGCCTTTGTACGATAAAAACAAGGTGTTGAAAAAACCATTCTTTTAATACCTTTAATCGTTTATGAGAATTAGCACAGAACAAATACAAAAGGAAAATGAACGTCAAAAAGGAGTGCATGCTCCTGCTTTTGATTATTTAAGTAATACCCTAGAACGTCAAGGCGTTGCCGTGGCGCCCATCATAGAACAACTACAAGCCTTTCAAGTGGCCATCCCCAGTTGGGCCATGGGGGCTGGAGGAACACGTTTTGGTCGTTTTTCATTTTATGGCGAACCCGCCACACTATCCCAAAAACTGGAAGATGTGGGGGTGTTGCATGCCCTAACCCAAAGTGCGGGAGCCATTTCGCTACACATTCCTTGGGATGTGCCTGAAGATTACACCGCCATCAAAGAACAAGCAAAAGGGTTGGGGTTGGTTTTTGACGCCGTGAATTCCAATACATTTCAAGACCAAAAAGGAGCAAAAAATTCATATAAATATGGCTCTTTGAGTGCAATTGATAATGCCGCGCGGGAGCAGGCTATTGCCCACAATCAAGAAGTGATTTCCATTGGCGAAAAATTAGGTTCTAAAAGCCTGACTGTTTGGTTGGCTGATGGGGCCAATTTTCCTGGTCAAACTCATTTCCAAACCGCCCTACAGCAAACAGAAAATAGTCTTCAACAAATTTATGCTTCGCTTCCAGAAGATTGGAAAATGTTTATTGAATATAAACCCTATGAGCCCAATTTTTACAGCACAGTGATTCAAGATTGGGGCACTTCCTTTATGCTGGCCAATGGGTGTGGAGAAAAAGCCTACACCTTGGTCGATTTGGGGCATCATTTGCCCAACACCAATATTGAACAAATTGTGGCCACACTCATGTTGAAAGGCAAGTTGGGCGGTTTCCATTTTAATGACAGCAAATATGGTGATGACGATCTCACCGTAGGCAGCATCAAGCCCTACGCCCTCTTTTTGATATTTAACGAGTTGGTTTATGGAATGGCAAACAATCCGCAAAATCCCAGTCCCGCTTGGATGATTGACGCCAGTCATAACATAAAAGACCCCTTGGAGGATTTATTGCAATCTTTAGAAGCCATTTTAGAAGCCTATGCCAAGGCGCTATTGGTGGATCAATCAGCCTTGCGCACGGCGCAAAAACAACACGATGTTGTGGGCTGTCAGGAAATTTTACAAGCCGCTTTTCGGACAGATGTGCGCCCCCTGTTGGCAGCCGCTAGAGCGCAGGCAGGAGGGTGTATAAATCCCTTACAAGCCTATCGAAATTTAGCGGTTCGTTCTCAATTAATTCAAGAACGCGGAGCACATTCTGTGGCCTCAGGACTATAATGACCATGGAAAAAGTCACTGCCGTTTTTGATATAGGAAAAACCAATAAAAAGTTTTTTCTCTTCAATGCCGCTTTGGACGTTTGCCATGAAGTTAAAACCGAATTGCCCTTAGCAAAAGATGCCGATGGACACCCTTGTGAATCGGTGGAGGATTTAAAAAGCTGGGTGGAAACCACTTTTAATGAGGCCTTGCAGCGGAAAGAGTTTGCCATTGAAGGGCTCAATTTTTCTGCCTATGGCGCCAGTTTTGTTCACATAGATGCTACGGGAAAACCCGTGATGCCTTTATTTAATTATACCAAAAGCTTTCCTGAAACACTGCATAAAAAATTTTATGCTTGCTATGGCCCCGAGTCTCGCTTCACAACCCAAACCGGTTCTTTTGATGCGGGCATGCTCAATTCAGGGATGCAACTTTTTTGGCTTAAACACCAACACCCAAAAGATTTTAAACGTATAAAGAGAAGCTTACACCTGCCTCAATATCTCAGCTTTTTATTTAGTCAACAAACAGTGAGCGACTACACCAGCATTGGGTGCCATACGGCATTGTGGGATTATCAAAAAAAGCGATACCACGCTTGGGTCAAGCAGGAAAAACTCACGTCTATTCTGGCCCCAATTGTGGACACTAACACGACCACAATGCAGCGCTTTGAAGGAAAACCGTTGATGGTGGGTGTGGGTGTTCACGACAGTTCGGCGGCTTTAATTCCATATTTAAAACAGTTTTCAGAACCCTTTATACTATTGTCTACAGGCACATGGAATGTGGCCCTCAATCCATTTGCTAGCGCGCCCTTAAACAAGAAAGAAGCCGCTCAAGGAGGGCTTTATTATATGCAAACCGACGGCACGCCAGTAAAAGCTGCTCGCCTTTTTTTGGGGCATGAATATGAGCATCAGGTTAAAAAACTTAGCCAACAATTTGGTATTTCGCAAGAAGAACATAAAACCATACGATTTAATCCCGCTGTTTATCAAAAACTAAAAGATGGGCCTGCTCCTCAATTTGAATGGATCGGTTTGGCGCAAAAAATAAAAAAAGTAATCCCTTTGACCTATCATTCTTTTGAAGAAGCCTATCATCATTTGATGATGGCCTTGGTTGCCTTGCAAGTAGACTCTCTTCGATTGGCTCAAGGAAAAACACTCATTAAGCAAGTTTTTGTGGAAGGTGGGTTTAGTAATAATGAAATATTTCTTAAGTTGTTGTGCTTATTGATGCCAAACATGGAAATTTATTCTTCTCAACTTGCGCAAGGCAGTGCTTTAGGTGCCGCTCTTTTGATGCGTACCGCACCGTTGCCAAATTCTTTTTTAAACACACAAAATCAACTCTCTAAGCAGGTAGCGCCTGCGTTGCAATAATCACTATGTCCAATTTAATTAATCAATATCCATCTGTTGCTGATTTGCGAAAAAGAGCCGAAAAGCGCACGCCCGCTTTTGCTTTTGAATATTTGGATGGCGGCTGCAATGAAGACGTTAGCTTGCATCGCAACACGGCAGAAATTAGAGCCGTTCAACTAGAACCGCGCTATTTACGAAATTATGGAGCCAGCAACACCAAAACTACTTTGTTTGGACAGACCTATGATGCCCCCTTTGGGATTGCTCCCGTGGGCCTGCAAGGATTGATGTGGCCCAACGCTCCAGAGATTTTAGCTAAAGCAGCCCATCAACACAATATTCCTTTTATTTTAAGTACGGTCACCACTATGGACATTGAACGGGCCAGTGAACTTACCGAAGGTAAGGCATGGTTTCAATTATACAATCCTGTTGAAGATCACATTCGAAAAGACATTATAAATCGTGCAGCAGCAGCAGAGTGCCCCGTGTTGGTCTTGTTGAGTGATGTGCCCACATTTGGCTATCGCCCGCGCGACTTTCGAAATCATCTAGCCTTACCTCCCAAAATGACCTTGCGTAATATTCTACAAGTATTAGGCAAACCGAATTGGGCCATGCAAACGTTAAAATATGGCATTCCCTCATTTAATACATTAAAGCCCTACACCCCCGAAGGGCTAAATCTGAAACAACTAGGGGCTTTTATGGATCGAACGTTTTCGGGAAAATTAAACGCTGAAAAAATAAAACCCATTCGCGACCAATGGAAAGGCAAGTTGGTATTGAAAGGGGTTGCCTCAGAACAAGACACTCAAGATGCCATTGCAATGGGCTTTGACGGTATTATTGTTTCCAACCACGGCGGGCGCCAGCTAGACGCTTCAACCTCAACCATTGCAGTGGTAAAAAACCTACAGGCACGCTATGGTGATCAAATAGAAATTATGATGGACAGTGGCATACGGTCGGGGCCAGACATTGCCCGTGCTGTGGCCAGTGGTGCCAAATTCACCTTTTTGGGCCGTGCCCCCATGTATGGGGTGGCTGCACTTGGGAATCGCGGTGGAGACCACACCATTAGCATCTTAAAAACTCAATTTAAACAGGTTATGGATCAACTCTGTTGTGAACATGTATCCGATTTACCTAAGCATTTAATTCAATGACAACAAAAGCAACACAAACGGTGCCCCAAACCGAAGCCACTGGTGAATTTGAAAGAACACCGGTGCCTACATCAAAATTAAAAAGCTGGAAAAGTTTTTTAGGAATGTATGCCGGCGAACATGCCGCTGGAACTGAGTTTGTGATTGGACCTTTGTTTTTGACGACCGGGGTGAGCGCCTTCGATTTGATTGTGGGCTTGTTATTGGGTAATCTTATGGCTGTTTTAAGCTGGCGATTTTTGACGGCCACCATTGGGGTTCGCTATAGGCTCACTCTTTATTATCAACTCGAAAAAATTTGCGGTAAAAAACTTGTCGTGATATATAATTTGGCCAATGGCATTTTATTTTGCTTTTTGGCTGGTGCAATGATTACTGTTTCGGCCACCGCCGTGGGGATCCCTTTTGATATGGCCATGCCCAAACTTACAGACACGCTGCCCAATGGTCCTACTTGGATTTTGATTGTTTTGGGCTTGGGGGTGGTCATTTCTTTGATTGCCGCTAAAGGTTTTGCCACCGTTTCTAGGGCCGCCAACTGGATGTCGCCCGTGATTGTTTTTGGCTTTTTAGCCGCAGGTGTTGTTTCTTTAAGCCAACTGGGAGTGGGTAGTTTTTCAGATTTTTGGGCCCTTTGGGGTGAGGGTAGCGATCCGTTTCCTGGGCAGATGAAATATACTTTTTGGCACGTCTTTTTTTGGTCGTGGTTTGCCAATGCAGCCATGCATATTGGGATGTCAGATCTCACCGTTTTTCGTTATGCAAAAAACCCAAACGCAGGATGGACTACCGCCGCCGGCATGTATGTGGGGCATTATATGGCGTGGATTGCTGCAGCCTTATTGTATGCGGTTTATTTACAATCGCCCGAAGCACAAATGTTGCTCCAAAATGGAGAGGCGCCACCGGTGGCACCCGGCCCATTGGCCTATAATGCCTTAGGCGTTTTTGGCATTTTGGTGGTTATTTTAGCGGGCTGGACCACCGCCAATCCCACCATTTATAGAGCAGGCTTGGCCTTTCAAGCGCTATTGCCCAAGGCAAGTACGTTTCGGGTAACCCTTTTGGCTGGGAGTGTGGCTACCTTGGCCGGACTATTTCCTGCTTTTGCCATGAAGCTGTTAGATTTTGTGGCGCTCTATGGTTTTATTTTAGCGCCTGTGGGTGCCATCATTGTTTTTGAACATTTCTTCCATAAGCGTTTTGGAATTATTCCCCATTATGCCGAAAAAAAGGGATTGACTTTTAATAGCACCGTTTTATTAGCTTGGGTTTTAGCCGCTGGAGGATTTTATTTTTGGTCGCAAAGCCAAGGAATTTTCCTTTCGTTTATGACCCTCCCCGCTTGGATTTGTTGTGGTTTGTTGTTTTTGCTATTGAGCAAACAAATGCAAAAGGCCAATTAGGCAAAGGGGCACCGTGTTAATGAGCCTTCTATTGTTCGCGCATAAAATAGGCTTTGGCAATGCCCGATTCCAATGTGGAAATGGAAATGAGTTGCCAACCTTGCTTTCCTAAGCGATTAAAGTTTTCTTCGGTGAGCTCCGATTTTTTAAACACTTTGTTGCTTAAAATTTTATATTCAAATGTTTTCATGACATACGTTTTGGGCAAGATAAGGATAAATGGAAACAAGACCTTTCTTAATCAAACATTGGGGGTAATTGGGAATGGAAATTAGCTTTTCAAAAGCTCCTTTTTAATTCTACTGTAGGTTTCGGGTTTCATGTTTAAAAAAGAGGAAATGTATTTATCTGGGGTTCTCTTGACGATTTCGGGAGAGTAATTCTCGAAAAAATATTTTACTCTCTTGGTCCCTAACGGTATACGAGATAAAATGGATCTCAATTGCGCATAACGATAATATATTTCAAGGTTTTTGATGTAGAAGTTTCTAAAATCATCATATTGATTGATTGCATATTTCACCTCATCAAAAGTCAAATAGTCTAAAACGCAATCTTCTAAGCATTCGATATTTTCATCTGAAGGGGTTTTAAAAAAATAGGAAGATGCAGCAAAAAACTCTCGGTCAACACTAACCCAAAAAGTTATTTCATCATTTTCAAAAGTTCTATATCCTCTAATCAATCCTTTTCGTATCACATATATTTCATCTCTGATTTCCCCTTCCCCAAGTATAATTTCACCTTTCCGATAGGTTTTTGTTTTAAACGTTTTATCCAAAAAATCTATAGTATCTTGCTGTATAGGATATACGGAAATTATCGTTTTTATGCTGATGGTATGGTTTAGATCTATCATAACTTGATATATATCAATAATTACACAATAACTATAAGCTCCTCTAAAATTACATCAAATTTATTGACTATTTTTGTGTTTATTCATTTATACCGTATTGAGTAAACGCTTTCTTTTTCTCCTTTTTTTGATGCTTTCTGGGGTTGTTTATGGGCAAACCAAAATAATTACTTGGTCTGGTGGCTATAATACTTCTACTCAGGTTTTTCCTTTAGACTCTAATTATGAAAATACCAGCTACATTGTTTCAGGAACTCTAGATTATAATGGGCTTGGGCTTGATAATGATAATCGAGCTGTTTGGGTTAATCCAAATACTTCTAGTGTATTGGATATTGATACTGCCCCCTATCTTGAATTTTCTATTACTACTAAAAGTACAATTCAGACTCTTAATTTTGATCGATTTGTTTTAGGAGCTTTAGCAAAAAATAAAGCCGACTACACTGCTACAGAATCAACAAAAGTTCAACTTAGATGGGATACTGATAATTTTAATTCAAATCTTGGGGAATTTACCTTTCCTTCCTCTAATTATGGAAGAACCTCTATTGATTTGTCAAGTTTTGGATCTGTTCCTATAAACAACAATAATATTAAGTTTAGAATTTATTTTTATAGTAGTAGTGAGAATATCAGTAATAGTTGGAATGATTGGATATTTTTTACAGGAGATTTTAATTATCCAACAACAGATGGTACTTCAACATCATATAGATTAATTTCACCTATCAGTGGAGTTGGATTGTTTATTTCAAATTATAATCAGCCTGTAACACCTTCAATTACAATATCCTCTACTTACAGTAACTTAAATATTTCTAAAACAACAACTTTAACTTTCAACACCTCTTCTTCAACTTCTAATTTTGTACTAGATGATATTGATATAACTGTAGGATCATTATCTAGTTTTAATACAATTTCTAGCACTTTGTTTGAAGCATTGTATTCTCCTCCCATAAACTATTCGGGAGTAGCAACAATTACTGTTGGAATGGATAAATTTACTGATAGTCAATTAACAGGTAACGTTACCTCAACATTTAGTCTCAATATTGACACCATTTCCCCTACAATTTCTTCTTTCGCTCATGATCATGATGATCTTGTAGTTAATGGAGAGGACACAGTAGTATTTACTGTTACTTTTAGTGAAGATATGACCGCAACCCCAACCATCAATATAGAAAGCATAAGTGAAAATGATATTGCAAATGCTTTAATGACCGCTACCTCTTCCAGTGTATGGACCTACACATGGAATGTGCCTGGTGGTAAAAACGGGCTTTACTCAGCCACCGTTTCTGGAACCGATTTGTTTGGAAATTATTATGCCGGAACCGATTCCGTTACCTTTACTGTTGACAATACAGACCCCACCATAACCCTTGTAGAAAATGATGTAGACGATACCTTAATTATCGGTGAAACGGTTTTGCTTACCGCCAGTGCAGATGAAACAATTGCTGGCACCCCCACATTGACCATTACTGTTCAGGGGTCTCCTACAGACTATTCCATGACCTCTTCTGGGGCAAGTTGGACGTATTCCTATTCACCCCCCTCCAATTTTTCTGGAACGGTAACTTATACCGTTGAAATGATAGATGTGGCAGGAAATGCTGCATCAACAACCCTTGCGCTTTCAGTAGATACCATTGCCCCAACCATACAACAAATTTCAAGCCCCATGGCCAATGGCACCTATACAGACAACGACGCTAATCAAGCCCTTTCTGATACGGTTACAATCACTGTGACGTTTACAGATAGCGTATCCGTTAGCGGCACACCGCGTGTGGTTTTAAACACAACCCCCGTTTCATATGCTTATTATTTTGATGGCTCTGGCACCACTACCCTTACGTTTACAAATCCTGTGGTTCAAGAAGTTCAAACATCTGACTTGAATGTAACAGCTTTGGATTTGAATGGCGGAACCATTCTAGACGGGGCCTCAAATACAGCAAGTTTAAGCTTAGCAGATATTACTTCAAATAACAAATATCTTTCTTACTTAAAAGACATTGAATTGGATTCAAAAAATCCTACGCTCTCAAGCTTTACCGTATCAGACACCAACAATCTTGCGCCCGTTGCGTCGTATTCTGTAAACGATGGCGATGTGGCTACCTACAGTTTTACTTCAGACAAACAACTGCTTATTAGTAGTTTGACTGTTACTTTCACCGGATTTACACCCACTTTAAGAACTGTAGAGGTTGGTTCAGGCCCTTATATTTATAACTTGTCCTTTTCCGTTTCTAGCAGTTTTCCAGAAGGAGATATTTTATTCCAAGCCAGTGCCACCGATAAGGTAACTTCAACCTTAGTCAATGTAGCCAACCCCACAGGCATATTTGATCAATCGTTTTTTAATGAACTTATTGTAATCGATCGAAAAGCTCCAAGCATAACCAGTAATGACAATTTAACG
>CAZTYX010000059.1:0-10070 GCA_964617385.1 uncultured Flavobacteriaceae bacterium
AGTATAACGGTTTTATCATTATAAGTTGCTCCCCCTATTATTCAAAGATGCAGCATAAGTAAATCTATTTTTGACTTAAATACACTCAAGATCGGATTTTAAGTCAATCAGTAAGATTTTTCTTATCCCATGTATATCTGGAAATTATAACCAATAGTAGTACCATAACTGCAGGTATTGATAAGACAAATGGTTCATTGACCATCTGATGTGCCATTAAGGCTAATGTTCCATTGAAAAATATACCGGCATAAGTCCATTCTTTCAACCAAGAGGGATTAAACTTTATGTTAAATAGGATTGTTATTAAAGAAATAACAGCCATAAATTTAGTGACACCTAATACAGGGTGTAACCATCTCGGAAATTGTAAGGAGATATATATGTCAGACATTTCATTAAATTCGACAAAGTATCGAGTACCTCCACCCATATACATCAAAGCTAAGAGTGATGTTGTAAGTATAAAGATTAATTTTTTTCTTTTCATTTATATAAGTATTGATTAAGTATCCCATCATTTTATTACAGGAACGAATTTAGTATATTTGGTTACATAAAGAAATAAGATACCTTTTAGTAACTATTAAAAATTGGTTACAAGAATGTAACCTTTGAACAAATGGAAAATTTAAAATGCCCCGTTTTATACTTTACTCAAAAAATTGGAGGAAAGTGGAAACTACCGATTCTGTATGCAATCAGAAAAAATGAACCTATACGATTTGGAAAAATACATCAACTTGTAGATGGTATCTCTCGAAAAGTATTGACAGAACAATTAAAGAGTCTTGAACGTGATGGATTAATAGACCGCAAGCAGTTTGAGGAAATCCCATTAAGAGTGGAGTATTCAGTTACGGAAAAGTCAAAAAATTTATGTGAAGTATTTACAGCTATAGAAAAATGGTCTTCGACTGAAAATAAATAAAAAACGGTCACACTATAAAAGTATAACCGTTTTATCATTATAAGTTGCTCCCCCTATTATTCAAAGTTGCAGCACCAACTAAATCTTTTAGTGAATTAAGAAATCCATTTTAAGAGGATTGATCGTTCATCATTTGATAAAATTCACGATCATCTAATTTTTTTCTTTGACTTAAAAGAAATTCAGCATCCTTCCCTGCCCTATACCTTAATTGATCGGAATTTTCTGTTGCAGCTTTAAATATGATTTCTGAAACCAAATTCGCTGGTGATAATTTTAAATCTGGATTTTGCCATTGGGCCATTATAGTACCAATGATGGGTTGATACTCTGAAATATTACCAGCTTGGAAATCAAAGGAACGCCCAGCAAAGTCAGTAGCAATCATACCTGGCTGGATAATCTTTACCCTAACTCCAAAAGGCTTCAATTCATGATGTAGTGCTTCAGAAATTCCTTCAACGGCAAATTTGGTTCCATGATATAATGTTCCCAACGGAAAGGTCATTTGACCACCAATGGAAGAAATATTAATAATGACCCCTGCTTTATTTGTTCTAAAATGCGGAAGAATAGCCTGGGTTACATCCAAAAGACCAATAACATTGGTATTAAATTGTCTGAGAATATTCTCCCTTGGATAGGATTCTAAAGGTCCATAGGCCCCATAACCTGCATTATTTAATAGCACGTCTATTCTTCCAAATTTAGAAATACCATTTTTAATTGCTTTGTCGATCGTAGCCAAATCGAGTACATCTAATTTTTCTAGTTGTACATTTTCGAACTTGTTTAATTCTGTTTCATTTTCGGGTGAACGCATTGTCGCAATAACATTCCATCCTTGTTGTTGAAAATGAAGAACTGTTGCTTTTCCAATTCCACTACTTGCACCTGTTATCAGTATTGTTTTTGTCATTGTATTGTATTTAGAATTTGTTTGTTATTATTAGTAATCCATTGGTTTAAGTCCTCTTCGACCAAAAAACGAGGCCACTTTGGAAAATAATGATGGATACGCGGTGTATACTTCCCCGCCCTTATTTCGGTTTTTGAAACCATGATTTAAAATGATCTGGGTTGGTATGAATTTGTATACAAAAGGACCTGACGCATCTCCAAACTCTTTTCGCCACCAAAATTTTGTCATCATGCCTCCAAGATTATGAACCACAATATCCAAATCCTTATAGAATTTATTCTTTGGATCAGCGACCACATTATTGATATACCACATACTATTGGCATATCCACCCATGTAGGGGAAGTTTCCAAATAGTGACCCGAACAGGTGAAACTTAGTGTTAGAAGCAAATGGTCTAAAGGCTTCTAAAATCTGTAAACGAGCATTCAAATTAATTTGAAGTTCATCCCTTGAATATTCAAATCGAGGTTTTGGGGACTGCATATCTAATTTAAAAATCCCATAAGAGGGAAAAACATGCATAGGCCTATTTATTGACGCGTATTTTGAGGCGATGTCCTTTAATTGAATTTCAAAAGTCTCAGCATTTGCGCAATCCGCAATATCCAATGTTTTATTCTCGAACTTTTTAAAAACTTCAGGAATGGTATTGTGTCTTTGAATAAGGTGAAAAGTATTTACATTTTCACGGAAATACTCTTCATGATCTTCTAGTAATTTTTGAAATATCGCGCTATTGCTTCCAAATAAGAAAAGGTCAAATTTTTCATTGAGTTGTTCCATCTTTTCGTGTTTATAATGATGAAACAAATGTTAGCTTAAATATCAACTACTTATAACACTAAAAAAGGAATATATAACACAAATTGCTTTTCAATTTAGGTGACGATATTCCTTTGGTGTTATGCCTGTTTTTTGCTTAAATAAGCGACTGAAGTAGTGCGGATAGTTAAATCCTAAAGAATAGGCTACACCACTAATTGAATCATCAGTGTTTAGAAGAATGGATTTAGCCTTTTCAATTATAGCATCATTAATATGATCTAATGCAGACCGTCCTGTTTCCTTGGACAATAAGTCACTCAAATAATTAGGAGAAAGATTACAATGTTCGGATAAGTGTTTTAGTGTCGGGGGATTCTCAGAATACAATACCACATCGTTCATATATTCTCTTAACAGTTGCTCAACCTTAGAAATAATATCCATATGACTGGTTGATCTGGTGATGAATTGTCGTTCATAAAATCGTTTAGAATAACTCAGTAAAAGTTCAATATGGGACGCCAATACATGTTGACTATGTGTGTCTATCCGCTCACCTATTTCAATTGAAATGAGAGATAAAATTTGATTTAGGGTTTGTTGTTCATTCTTTGAAAGATGTAAGGCTTCGTGTACTTCGTAATTGAAAAAACTCAATTGGTTGATCAACTTTCCAAGTGGGTGTTTTCGAATTAAATCGGGATGAAAGTACAACATCCATCCTTCCACTTCATTAAGCTTTTGCGGCTTAGTAATCGTGATAATTTGATTTGGAGCTGTGAAAATTAAGACACCTTCATTGAAATCATAGTGATTTCTACCATAATCAATTCCACAATTGGAATCCTTCATTGCGATACAGTATAAATCTGATGAAAATCTATTACCAACAGCATCCTCCCCATAGGTCAATATCTTTGTGTCTATAATAGAAATAAGTGGATTAGAGGGAGCGTCCAATCCCATATTTTTATGTAACTCAGTAATTGACTTTGAGTGAATTATAGATTTTATCATGTTGTAAAATTAATATTTCACCCCAAACAAGAATAACACAAAACCTCGAATATACAATTGTGAAAGATTAAAATATATTTAGATAAGTTGCAACCACATAAAAACCTTGTAGAAAAAGAAAAAGCCATCGAAAATCGATGGCTTTTCTAAGATGGCTCCTCCTCTTGGGCTCGAACCAAGGACCCTCTGATTAACAGTCAGATGCTCTAACCAACTGAGCTAAGGAGGATTATTTAGGTGGGCAAATATAAAGGATTTATAACATTAAACAAACGAAAAAATGCAAGTGAAATTACTTTTCTTTTTCGGTATAGAATTTTACTTAGGTCTACAACCCTAAAAGGTAAGCAAAAAACAGCGGTGCCACAATGGTGGCGTCGCTTTCAATTACAAATTTTGGGGTGTCTATGCCCAATTTTCCCCATGTAATTTTTTCATTGGGCACTGCCCCCGAATAGGAACCATAGCTGGTAGTAGAATCACTAATTTGGCAAAAATAATTCCAAAAAGGCGTGTCAGTTTGTTCCATATCTTGGGACAAAAGCGGCACCACGCAAATGGGAAAATCACCAGCAATACCACCTCCAATTTGGAAAAAGCCAATCCCTTTTGCTGCATTTTTGGGATACCATTGCGCCAAATAGGTCATATATTCTATTCCTGTTTTTACGGTGTGGGCTTGCAATTCTCCTTTCAGAACATAAGAAGCAAAAATGTTACCCATGGTACTGTCTTCCCACCCTGGCACCACCATTGGAAGGTTTTTTTGTGCAGCGGCATACATCCAAGAGTCTTTAGGATCAATTTCAAACGCCTTATCCAAGTCACCAGAGAGAAGCAGTTGATACATAAATTCATGCGGAAAAAAGCGTTGGCCTTTTTCTTCGGCCCCTTTCCAGAGGCGTAACAAATGTTTTTCTAATTTTCTAAAGGCAGCCTCCTCAGGAATGCAAGTATCGGTCACCCTATTGAGCCCATTTTCTAAAAGGCTCCATTCATCTTGTGGGGTTAAGTCTCTATAGTGAGGCACTCTTTTGTATTGAGAATGCGCTACTAAATTCATGATGTCCTCCTCCAGATTGGCTCCAGTGCAAGACACCATGTGCACCTTGTCTTGACGAATCATTTCAGCAAATATTTTACCAATTTCAGCAGTGCTCATTGCTCCGGCCAAACTCACCAACATTTTACCTCCTTGCGCCAGTTGATGGCGATATGCTTCAGCGGCATCAATCATTGCAGCGGCATTAAAATGCAAAAAGTGATCTTTCAAAAAAGTAGTAATGGGGCCTTTTTCTAAGGGTGTCATAATTATTGGTTTTTAGAAAATTGGTAGCTTAAAAGTTTATAATAGAGTTTTGCGGCTAAAAAATCGGGGGCTTTGTTGTGCGCATTTGGGCAAAGTTCCACAATGTCAAAACCCACCACATTTTTGGAATAGAACACCTTTTTTAAAAAAGCAAGGGTTTCATTCCAATATAAGCCACCGGGTTCTGGGGTTCCAGTAGAAGGCATAATGGAAGGGTCCAATACATCCAAATCAAAAGTAACAAACACATTTTCGGTCATTTGTTCCAGCGCATTGTCCATCCAAAAATCATCTTCAATCATTTCGTGGGCAAAATAGACTTTGTCCAAGTCCATATAACTCTTTTCAGAAAGATCCATAGAACGAATGCCCACCTGAATGAGATTGGTTTGCTGATTGGCTTCATGTACGGCACAGGCGTGGTTGTAGGGAGATCCCTCATATGTTTTTCGTAAATCGGCATGAGCATCCAAATGCAAAACGGTCAAATCTTCAAAGGCTTCATTAAAGGCTCTTATAGTGCCTATAGACACCGAGTGTTCTCCCCCAAAAACGGTCACAAACTTTTTTCTTAGAATAAATTCTTTAACCGTTTGGTGAACAGCTTGCACCATTTTCTCAGGATTTTCTTTTTCAGCAATAGCCTCAGCAATATATATGCCTTGCCGATATACTTCGCTATCGGTTTCAATGTCGTATAACTCCATGTTTTCAGAGGCTTCTAAAAATGCCTCAAAGCCTTTGTCGGCACCTTTTTGCCAGGTGCTTGTGCCATCAAAAGGCACTGGAATTAAAACAATTTTAGATTGGTTTGCTAAGGCAAATTCATCTGAAATGCCCGCAAAGGTTTTGTTTTTATTCATAGCCTAAAAGGGATAAAAATTCGTGTTTAGATTGTTGTTCGTTATGGATTTTGATTTGTAAACTGTTGTCTTGATCACGCTGAATCAAAAGGTGTTTGGGTTGGGGGATCAAGCAGTGTTGCAAGCCGCCATAGCCCCCAATATTGTCTTGATAGGCACCCGTATGAAAAAACCCAATATATAAAGGTTTTTTAGGGTCATACACAGGCAAATAAATGGCGTTTACATGCTGTTCGCTATTGTAATAATCATCACTATCACAGGTGAGTCCGCCTAATAAAACCCGTTCATAGGCATCTTTCCAACGGTTAATGGACAGCATCACAAATCGCTTATTAATGGCCCAAGAATCAGGCAAGGTGGTGATAAAAGAAGAGTTAATCATGTTCCATTTTTCACGGTCGTTTTGCTTCTTTTGATACAATACTTCATAAATCATACCCCCACTTTCGCCCACTGTAAAACTGCCAAATTCTGTAAAAATATGGGGGGTGTCCACTCCAGCTTCCTGACACATCAGTTGAATTTGATGGATAATTTCTTCTATAATATAAGCATAATCAAATTCAAAATTCAGCGCATTTTTAATTGGAAAACCCCCACCAATGTTAAGACTGTCTAGACTAGGGCAAATCTTTTTAAGCTTCACATAAATTTTTAAACACTTCAGCAATTCGTTCCAATAGTAGGCGTTGTCCTTAATTCCCGTATTGATAAAAAAGTGCAGCATTTTAAGTTCCACTTGGGGGTTGTTTTTGATTTGTCTTTGATAAAAAGGGATGATGTTTTTATAGCCAATGCCCAAACGCGATGTATAAAATTCAAATTTAGGTTCTTCTTCTGAGGCAATACGAATTCCAATTTTAAAAGACGACTTAATTTTTTGGGTTAACAAGGGCAATTCTTCATAATTATCCAAAATGGGAATGCAATGTTCTTGCCCACTGTCAATCAAACGGGCAATATTGTCAATATATTGCTCTCGTTTAAATCCATTGCAGAGGATATATGTTTGAGGACTAATATCCCCAGAGGCAATCAGCGACTCAACAATATTGATGTCAATGGCAGAGGAGGTTTCTATGTGAATATTATTCTTAAGGGCCTCTTGCATCACGTGTTTAAAATGAGCACTTTTGGTACAATAGCAATAATGATAATTGCCTTGATAGTTTGCTTTTTTCATGGCGTCAACAAACCACTTTTTGGCTTTTTGAATGTTGCTAGAAATTTTAGGCAAATAAGTAAACTTAAGTGGCGTGCCATGCGTTTTCACCAAGCCCATCAAATCAAGTTCATGAAATTGTAAGTCTTCATTGTTGAGGCTAAATTCTTCTTGGGGAAAATCGAATGTTTGTTCTATAAAGTCGATATATCGCGTATTCATAATGTCTAAAAATTGTGGATTTAAATAAGTGCGTATTTAAAAAAACAAGCACAACTCAGGTGTCGAGAGGAAAGAAATACCTAAACTCGAATGGGCAAACTAAACCCACAAATCTCTAGAATGGAAGTGCGTAAAAACACAACGCACATAAGCGATGAAAGCAAAGCATATCGCACCTGCCCCCAGGAGGAAGCACTAAAACGAAACCGTTTGGTGGTTCGTTTTCTGATATGTAAAACACGGTTCATGTTTTTCAAAAAGTGCGCTAAATTACACTTTTTCAACGAACGAAATTAAAAAAAATCTTTTTTGTGAAAATTACTTAACGAAGAAAACGCTTACTTTGGACAAAAGTCAATTAAAAACAGCCGATATGATCAAAAAAAGCCTGTTGCTTCTTTGTGTAATTTTTCTAAGTTGTCAGCCAGAACCCCCCAAAAAATGGGTAGCCATTGGCGATTCCATCACCTATTTAAACGACCACAAAGACGAAACAGGCCACCGTGTGACCAAAGGCTATCTCACGGCAGTAACCGAAAAATTACCAAACCTACAGGTGCTCAATAAAGGCTATAATGGTTGGACAGTCATTCGAATAGCTGAAAATCTCGAGAAAATAGAAATCCCCACGGCAGATTATTATTCCATTTTTTTAGGCACTAACGATTGGTGGAGAGGCAACCCCTTGGGCACTTTAGATGATTATAAAAACAACACCGGCACTACCACAGTCTTGGGGGCCTACCGAATCATTGTTGATCATTTAAAAGCCCTAAACCCAAATGCTCCCATTGTTTTGATTACGCCCATGCAACGGGTCGATTTTGTTTACATCAACAATCCAAACAACAATGCTTTGGGTTCCTACGGCCCAAAAAATGACCAATATTTAGAGGCTTTTGCCGAAGCTTTCCAAACCATTGGGAAAACGGAGGGTTTTTCTACAGTAGATCTTTATCACCATCCTCAATTACAACACCCCCAACTGATCCATTACAAACGCCTCAAAAATCCTGAAACCGGCGAATATCAAAATGTTCCTTATCCCGATTTCATTGGTCTTCCATTCCATCCCGATTCCGATGAGTATCCTTACCCTCCCGAGGCCATTGGAATGACCTATGATGGCCTCCATCCTTCAGACCAAGGTAATTTGGTTATTGCCAACGCTCTGGTGGCTGTTTTTGAAGCGCTAAAATAGCAGTTTTATTTAGCCTTTTTTATAACATATATTTGGTAGATTACTTTATTTAAAATTAATCTAAATAAACTTGCCAGATAATTTTCAGACACTTACATTTGCTTTCTAATTTATAATTAGTCTAAATAAATGAAAAAAAGAGTATTTGTTTTGCTTTTATGGGCATGGATCGGTAAGGGCCAAGAAGTGCCCGTCAAGGTAGCTCTTGACACCGTACAGCAGTTGTATGAGGTTATACTTCAAGCCAATACCATTTTAGGAAATAAATATGTTGCACAACACCGAACGGGTGCGGCCTATTTTTTATCCACCCAGGAGCTTGAAAAGTTTAATCCAACAGACATTAACCGAGCCCTCCAAAGTGTGCCTGGGGTAACCTTTTATGAAGAAGATGGCTTTGGCTTGCGGCCCAACATTTCATTACGAGGCACCTCTCCTCAGCGCAGTTCCAAAATCACTTTGATGGAAGATGGCGTGCTCATTGCTCCAGCCCCCTACAGTGCCCCCGCGGCGTATTATTTTCCTTCCATTGGCCGTATGCAAGCGGTCGAAATTTTAAAAGGCAGCAGTCAAGTGCAATATGGCCCATTTACCACTGGGGGGGCCATCAATATGCTGTCTACCAACATTCCCGATAGCCTCGCCTTACGTTTACGTTCACAATTTGGTAGTTTTACATCTGCTCAACTCTATAGTTCCATAGGGCAATCGAAGGGTCGGGTGGGTTATCTCATAGAATATCAAGAGAGTCAATCAAGGGGCTTTAAACAACTAAGAAAAAATCAAAATACGGGTTTTGTAATCCATAACCTTTTGGGGAAGGTAAGATTTAGATCTGCTGAAAAGGCACGAATTCATCAACACATTGAATTTAAATATCATTTCTATGATGAAACCTCAAGGGAAACCTATTTGGGCCTTACCAAAGAAGATTTTAAAACCGCTCCATTTTTACGCTATGCAGCCTCCCAAAAAGATGAGATGAATGCCAATCAAACGCAATTGATGTTCACCCATGTAGTCGATTTTTCACCTCGATTAAAGGTGATTACGAATGGGTATCAAAACCGTTTTTCACGCAATTGGTATAAATTGGATGATGTGGTTTATGGCAGCGATAAAAAAGGGATAGCCACTGTATTGTCAACCCCCGATCGATTTCCCCAACACATGCAGCTTCTAAAAGGAACTCGAAACAGTGAGGCAAATGCATTATTAGTAAAAGCCAACAACAGAGCATATACAGCACGTGGTGTTCAAACCAAAATAGACTATCATTGGTATGATAGCAAAGGGGCTTTTCACGATCTAGAAGTGGGCGCTCGTATACATTATGATGATGAAGATCGTTTTCAATGGGAGGACGGTTATAGCATCAAAAATGGCGAAATGGCTCTAACCGCCTTTGGGCCAAAAGGCGCGCAAGGCAACCGCATTTCAAGTGCGAATGCTCAAGCCCTCTATGCATTATATAAATACAAGTGGAACCACCTCACCCTCACACCCGGCATACGCTATGAACGTATGATTTTGGCTCGTAAAGAGTATGGAAAAGAAGACCCCGAACGTATGGGGTTAGCCCTAAAAATGAGAGAAAACAGTGTAAAAGAAGTCATTCCTGGGGTAGGATTTAATTATTCTTTTTCAAATCAATGGGCCCTTTTTGGAGGGC
>CAZTYX010000060.1:0-10039 GCA_964617385.1 uncultured Flavobacteriaceae bacterium
CATATGTTCGACCACAGCGCCATTTTCGTTTTTGACGGCGAGGAAGACGCGGTGACGCAGTACGGCGGCGACACCCGCTCTGCCGATGCTATTGCTGATTGCATGGTGGAAGGCTGGCGCAAGTCACCAGGTCATTATGCCAATATGATTGGCGATTTTCAGCAAATTGGTATTGGGATTACGTTTGATAAAGACAGTATGCTATACTTTACTCAAGTATTCCGAAATCCTTAAAAGTTTTTATTTCGAAAGTTTTTTAATTAAGGCTTCGGCATAGTCGGGTCTAATTTTTTTAGCCGAAATCATTTCTTGCACCACCTGCTCTAAAATTTCGGGAGAGGCACCTGCTGTAACTGCAATATTTCGAGCATGAAGCGACATGTGTCCCCTTTGAATTCCTTCTGTGGCCAAGGCCTTGAGGGCTGTTAAATTTTGAGCTAAGCCCACAGCGGCAATCACTTCACCCAGTTCAACAGCGGTTTTAACCCCCAATATTTTAACGGCAATTTTGGCAATCGGATGAATTTTTGTCGCACCGCCCACCAGTCCCACAGCCATGGGAATTTCAATGGACCCGACCAAGTTGCCGGTGGCGTTTTTTTCCCATTGAGTTAGGGAGCCATAGCGTCCGTTTTTAACAGCATAGGCATGAGCCCCAGCTTCAATGGCACGGTTGTCATTTCCGGTGGCAATCACCACGGGAATAATCCCATTCATAATACCTTTGTTGTGGGTAGCTGCCCGATAAGGATCGGCCTCAGCAAAGGCATAGGCCCAGAGAATACCATCCACAATGGCAGCCCCACCCAAAGCGTCTTTATCTATTTCAGTACGCACACGCACTAAGCGTTTATCGGCTAAATTGGAAAGAATTCTTAAATAGACTTTTCCTCCTGTGAGTCGTTCTGCATGAGGCGCAAGGGCCTCAGCCATTGTATTTACCGCGTTGGCACCCATTGCATCTCGGGTGTCCACAATTAGGTGCATCACCACCATAGTGCCTTGGGGTGATGGAATTAAATGCACTTCTAAATCGGTCATGCCGCCCCCCAAAGAGACCAATAGGGGGTCTTTTTCATTGGCAATTTGAATAAGTTCTTCACGGGCTTCAAATAGTTTTAAGCGCGCCACATGCGGATCGGCCACATCAACCAATTGAATTTGTGCCCGCATGATGGGTCCCGTATTGCTTGAAAAAAAGCCCCCCTTAATTCGTGCCATTTTTGCTGCATTACTTGCGGCAGCCACAACGGAGGCCTCTTCCACGGCCATTGGTATGAGATAATCTTTTTGGTTTATTTTAAAATTTACAGCCACACCCATAGGTAGGGGCATCACACCAAAAACATTTTCGATCATGTGGTTGGCTATGGTCTCGGGGAGGGATCCGGTATTTTGTAATAAAGCTACTTCTTCGGCGGTTAAATCACTAAAGGCCGCAACGGCTTCTAATCGTTCTTGTGGACTGAGTTTATAAAACCCTTTTAATGCACTTGTTTTCATTCCTGCTAAACTATGAAATTAAATAGAAATATCTTGGAGGGGCTTTCGGCTTTTACCGTTCCTTTAGAACCCACCCTCGAGGGCCACCACACGAACCATGCTTTCTTCTGTGGGTGCAATGCCTTCAAGATCAACTTGTTGCACCTGTTGGGTGAAAATGTGTAGCTTTTTTGTCTTTTGCCATAGGGCAATATCATAGTTGGGTTCCCAATCATTTACCGTTTCTTTGGTTAATGCAAATGTTAATGGGGGGGCATTGTTTTCGAGGTTGGCCACGGCCAGAAATACTCTGCTGTCCGTTTCTTCATCGCGATAAAGTAAAAGTAATTTATTGCCGTCAATTAAGACAGAAGGCCGAGAGATAGGGCTTCTTTTAGTGCCTCCACCTGATAAATCAAAAGTGCCTTTGCGTAGGGAAAGGTCTCTTTTTTTCCAGCCGTTTCCATTGTGATATACCACACGATATTGGACGCCATCAGTACCTTTCCAATAATTTGCGATATAAGGATTTCCTAAAGCATCGGTGGTCATGTCCGTTTGATTCATTAATGAACTGTTTTGGGCAATGGGCCATGCTTCTTCTGCATTTTGTGCATTGATGGGTAAGGCATAGGGAGTATCATCGGAACGTACCCAAGTGCGACCGCTATCATAGGAGCGGGCATAAAGAAGATCATGATTGCTAGCTACATCGGGGTTTTCACGCCACACCCAGGACAAATGCACCACGCCTTTGGTGTCCACCGTGGCTTGCCAATAGGCATTGCGTTGGCCTTCTCCATCAATTAACGAATGATGCAACCGCTCCCATCGTTTATTTTTTGTGTGGTATAGATTAACCACAAGATTACCGTTTCCGGAACTCCCATCACGATAGAGAAACAATAGGTTTCCGTTGGGGAGAGGGTGAAACTCAGGATAGGTTACACGATTTTCTTGGATACCAATCATATTTGCAGGCGCTAAAGAGAGGGTTTCGGGGGTATCGCTTTTTTGATAGTGTAGCGGCACGTTGTGATGATTCCATGCCAAGTGTAAATAGCCTTCACCGTCAAAAGCCATACTGATGGAATTGTGCGCGTCTTTGGGGTTGCCTACAAGGGGTGTTTTTTTTATTTCCCATTGGTCCGAATCCAATTTTCTTTTGGCTAGCACTACATTTTTTTGGGCATCATAGTAGGAGAGGTATTGATTATCACCGTAGGTTGTGATGGCATTTTTACGGAATTTAACCACGTTCACAGAATTTTTAGCCCACCCCATACCCACGGGATAGCTAGTGGTTTTTAATTGGGCCATTAGCCCTTGAGAAACCATTCCTATGAGAATTAAACACTTTACGGACATCAATTTTTTAGTCATAATTTAAAAATGTAAGAAAAAGTAAGTATAAATTTCTTACACCTACTTTGAAACGTGTTTAATTTTTTATCAAAATTTTGATTCCTTTTTTCTATTGCAGTCAAAAGATATATGACGATTATGGGTAACTAAGCCTTTAACTGCTCTTGAAAAATTGTATAATCGTTCTTCTTCTGGAAGGTACGTACTATTGAGCCCAAACTCATTTTCGGAAGTTCTTCCTCTCTACAATGAAATCTACCTTGTGCTCCGTGCCATCCAGTCATTTATTTGACCGCCATGTCTTTTGATAACTTCAAAAGGTGCATTGACACAAGATCAAATGATTTTAGAGTTGATTTTTTTTAAAATACTGTCATTGTAAAATCCGGTGTCTGAAAAATAATCCATCATTTTTTTACGTTTTAATAGGACTAAAACAAGTTTGTTCATTGTAAAAAGGTTGCGTTTATGCTTTTTAAAAAAATTACTATCTTAAATTTTTAAAATAAGCATCCATGAAAGGCATTTATGTTTTTGCTATTTCTGTTACTGTTTTTTTGCTAGGACTTTTATTAATCCCTTTAGATGGCTCAATAGAAAACACCTTCGTTTTTTTCTTGGGACGTTTTCATCCAATATTATTGCATCTGCCCATTGGCAGTTTGATTGTGTTGTTTTTTATGGAACGAATCAATCAATGGCGTCCCAACCTCAATTTGGGTTCGGCCTGTGCACTATTACTATGGTTTTCTTTAATTAGCATTATTCCTACAGCTTTGTTGGGTATGTTATTAGGGGCTAATGGGAGTTATGATGACGCTCTGCTAGATACCCACAAATGGTTGGGGTGGTTCACTGCCTTAAGCTGTGTTTGGTTGGTGGTGGTTAGAAAAAAAAATCCATCCCGTTTTTACCATATTTTTTTATTTACCACGGTGATTCTTCTTTCCATCGCAGGACATTATGGAGGAAATCTAACCCATGGAAAAGGATATTTAACCAAATATATGCCCCTAGCAATGAAAGGATTTTTGGGGATAGAACATCAAGAGCCAGTCTATCTGACGCAACAAAATGAAACGGACTCAACTTCTCAAGAAGCAAGATATTATTCCGAAAAAATTCGACCGATTTTAGAAACGCATTGTTATGCCTGTCATGGTGAAAAGAAGCAAAAAGGGGAGATGCGACTTGATGTTTTAGATTGGGATATGATCAACGGCTATGATGCTGAAAGATGGCATTCGGCGTTAAACGTCATAAATTTAGGCGAGATGCCCCCAGAAGATGAAAAGCAATTGTCTGATCAAGACCGCCTTGCCGTTGTCAATTGGATGACCGAGAATTTGAGTCAAGCGGCCATTGCCAAGCAAAAAGACAATAGAACTGTGATGCGACGCCTCACCCGAGAGCAATATACCAATTCATTAAATGCGCTTTTGGGAGTGTCGGTACGTTTTGGGGATGTTTTGCCTGAAGATGGAAAATCAAAAATGGGTTTTAGTAATAATGGAAACATACTTCAAACATCAGCCTTGCATATCGATTATTATCAAAATATTGCACGAGAAGCTTTAGATAAAGCCATTTTATATGGTGAAAAACCACCCTCCAAACGATATCATGTGGCCATTGGCCAGGAAAAAGGCGATGGTATTTCAGGTGCTGAATTTGGAGGATATCAAACAGCACCCATCAATAACGAAGATTTTGTGGTTTCTGTTTTAGATGGCCAAGGCAACCCCATTCAAAAGAAGTCTATTGAAGAACAACAAGCTTTAATGGCTCTTAAAAATAAAATAGGATTGGGCATGCGCGGGTCTGCAAGCAATCGCTATTCAACCGTACCAGAAGGATTAATTTTATATTCTGCATTACCGGCCAAAGAAGTAACGCCAAAATCTTGGCAAGGACCTTCACCAAATCTAAAGCTCCTAATCAGGGAAGATTTTCCCAGAACGGGTGATTTTGCTTTTCGTGTTACCGCTTCCAAAGGATACTATTCGTTGACAGATGAACGCCTTATTGATTTGCGCAAAGAGTCCCCTGCCAATGCCAATTCAGCATCTATTTATGTGGTGGCTAAAGACCTCAAACCACCAAAGGGGGTGGTCTTAAAAAACAATCGGTGGTTGGTGTCCAATGAGGTGGCAAAAAATGTGGAAACTGCATTCACCTATACTGTGCCCAAAGCCGGTATATATCAAATTGATTTAATTCATCCTTATGCCCCCGACGAGGCTGTGCCTTCTTATCGCATCAGTTTTTTTGGTCGTAAAAAAGAAGGAATTGTTAGCAAACGACTCAATCTAAAAGAGGATTTAAAGGAGGCAAACCAAATTACAACACCTGTCACCATGGCCTATTTATCGGCGGGTGAACACAAAGGCTACATTGGCGGTAAGTTTTTTGTTGGTTTTAGTCATTTGGTTTTTACGCCCATTGCAGCAGACGATCCGCTACCCGAAATTTTGCAACAAGAAGCCATGCAAAACAATTCAAAATACGAAAATGTGAATCCATCGCTTCAAGTTTTCGCCGGTTCACGAACTGATGATGGAATGGATTATAAGACGATAGGAGACCCTGTGGAAGTTACCGTTCCAATGGGGGCGGCTAAAACTTTTGAATTTACCGGTCGTTTAGAAAATTTTCCCATACCCATGGGCAGTGATGAGGTGAGCGGCGAATTGGCAAACATCTTGACCTTTGGGGTGTGGAATAATCATTTGGTAAAAGAAACAGGCTTAAAAGGGCCTCCATTGCTGATTGAAGAAGTAGAATTTGAAGCGCCTTATTTTCCTGTGTGGCCCCCCAAAAGTTATTCGCAAATCTTTTTTGATTCACCCCATAAAGACAATCCAGACCGCTATGCAGAAGAAGTGATCAGTCGTTTTATGCAGCGTGCTTTTCGACGGCCTTTAAACCCAAATGAGTTAAATCGATATATGGAATTTTGGAACAGTACAAAAAATGATTTTGATCGCTTTGAAGAAAGTGTAAAAGAAGTTTTGATAGCGGTGCTTTGTTCCCCCAACTTCATCTATATCACCGAACCCAAAACCCCAGAAGAAACCACAGCCGATGATCCGTTTTTTCTTGCCTCTCAATTGTCTTATTTTTTGTGGAATGCACCGCCCGATGAGACCTTACTTCGGTTGGCCGCTGAAGATGATTTGTATGACGAATTGCCTGAGCAAATTGAGCGAATGATTAACAGCCCCAAAATTAATAACATGATCCATTCTTTTGCCTATGAATGGTTGCGCTTAGATCGGCATAAAAACATGGATGTTAATGTGGATAAGTATCGTGATTTTACCCGTTTTGTGAAAGCCGACATGTTTCAAGAAACCTATCAATTCATAGATCATGTTCTGCAAAACAATTTAAGCATCTTGAATTTTATAGATTCAGATTTTGCCATGCTCAATCAAAATTTAGCGGAATTTTATGGGGTAGAGGGAGTGAAAGGAAACACTTTTCGACCCGTCCCATTAGAGCAACAACAACAACGGGGCGGTTTATTGTCACAAGGTTCATTTTTAACGGGGCATTCAGACGGTGTACAAGCCCACACCATCAAACGTGCGGTTTGGTTAAAAGAAAAAATTTTAGGGGAACATCCACCCCCACCGCCACCCAATGTCCCCCAACTTGATCCTGAAACTCCAGGCTTCGAAAATCTTACATTAAAAGAGCAATTGTTTTTACATCGAAACAAGGCATCTTGCATGGATTGTCATCAAAAAATTGACCCCTATGGCGTGGTATTTGAAAATTATGATGCTACTGGTCGTTTTCATCTCATTTCAAATGGCAGCTTAATTGATGCAAAGTCTCAATTGCCCGATGGCACAGAAGTGATTGGTGTTGAAGGTATTAAGGATTATATTTTACAATTTAAAAAAGACCGTTTCACCAAAGCGTTGGTGGAAAATATGTTCGCCTATGCGGTGGGACGTGATGTTGGTTTTGAAGATGCAGAAGAAATTAATTCTATTGTGGAAGAAGTGATAGATGATGATTATAAATTCCAAACCGTTATAGAACAAATTGTTAGAAGTCCCTCATTTTATAAAAAAGAGTTAACTTGGTACAATAAAATCTTTGGTGGATGAGCAAAAAGTCATGGCATCTAGACCGTAGAACCTTTCTCAGAGGATTAGGTGTAACGTGTATGCTTCCCTTTTTTGAAGGGATGGCCATCAATCGATATTCAAAATTCTCAGATTCCCTCATGCCCAAACGATTGTGTTTTTTATACTTTCCAAATGGTGTGGGTTTGCCTCCCCAAGAGAGTCCTTTTCATAAAGATTGGAACTGGTTTCCCATGGGAGAAGGAGCAAACTATCGCTTAACGAAATCTCTTGCGCCCTTAGCACCCTATCGAAAGGACATGTCTATTATTGGAGGACTTAGCCACCCTAACAGTAGAAAAGTGTTAGGACACATGGCAGGTGATTCTTATTTAACAGGAGGTGATTTGAGAGGTGCATACAAAAACAGCATTTCTGTAGATCAGGTGGCCGCTGAAAGTCTTAGTCAATACACACGTTTTCCTTCTCTTTCCCTTTCTACAGATGGAGGTGTGGGCTATAAGTCACGCACAGCCACTTTGTCTTTTAATGCCTCTGGAAAACCGATTCCAGCTGAACACCGTTTGCGTGAGATTTTTGAACGCTATTTTTCACCCAACGGAACCGGTACCACAAAAGAAAGACGAAAAAGTATTAACCAAAGCAAGAAAATTGTCGATTTGGTGTTGGAAGACAGTAAAAATCTGGAAAGACGTTTAGGGGCAAACGATAAAGTGAAGCTTGATGAATATTTATCTTCTCTGAATCAAGTGGAAGAGCAATTGAATCGAAATGAAAAGTGGCTGGATGTTCCTATGAAAGAATTCAATGCAAGTCTAATCAATTTAGATGTTGATCCTACCACTGCCCCCCAAGACTATGTGCGGTCTATGATGGATCTTATTGTACTAGGCTTTCAAACCGATGCCACACGTGTCATAACCTATATGATGGCGCGTGAAGATGGTATGGGCTTTGGAGATAATTTCCCTAAAATAGCACTTGGCCTGCAAGGGCATCACACCATTTCACATGACAACGCCACGGGGCATTGGGTGGATTGGGGACGTTTGGATCAATGGTATGCTAAACAATTTGCTTATTTTATTAATAAAATGAAAAACACAACGGATGTTTTTGGTTCGTTGTTAGACAGTACACTGGTGCTTTATGGCAGCGCGTGTAGTTCTACTCATAATGCAAGAAACTATCCACTTGTTTTAGCTGGCGGTGCCGATTTAGGAGTGCAGCATGGATCATATACTACATTTACTGAAAAAGACCACCGAATGTCTAATCTCTATGTGAGCATGCTTCAACGTTTAGGCATTGAAAAAGAACACTTCTCAGACAGCACAGGACCTTTGTCTGCCATACTGTAAAACTTCTTTCACCTTTTTAACGTATTCTATTTCCGATTTAGCAGTAAGGCTTTTGTAGGCAAAATATACTGCTGTGCCCATAACCAAAAGAGGCATGGAAAAAAGCAAAAACAAACGGTTTAGCGCCATCTCTTGATCCAGTAAATAACAAAAAACCACAGGGCTTAAAATGGCGCCAAAGCCCCCAAAAATTAAAGAAAAGCCCCTGCCGGCGGAACGCGTTTTAGTGGCATAGGAAGGTGTTAAAAAGCGGGTAAATCCAGCAATCTATAAGATCGCTTGAAGTAAAGAAGATTTTCTTATTTAAGATGTTGTTATCATGCACAAAGAACTCGATAAGCTTAATATTAACAATGCATTTAGAGAAAGTGAAGGAGGGCATGCATAGATTAACTGGCGCCTAAATCTTTCTGAGTTTGTGCCAAAGTTATTTCAATAAAGTTTAATTAATATATTTTTTCATTTGTCTTTAAGGGTTGGTTTGTTTGCCTCATGAGTAATAATTATTGTTAATGAATATTTTTGTAAATTGGTGTTTTAAACCAATAAATCAATTCAAATGAAAAAACTATTATTTCTTTTCGTTTTGCTCACCAGTATAACTGGTTTTGCTCAAGAGGGTCCTTATCTGATTAGAACACATGAAATTAGAGTAGAGGGTAATGTTGCAGCGTTTGTTGACGCTCAAAAGACGTATTACAAAGCGATTGCTAAAGATGCAGTAGCTCGAGGTAAATGGGCAGGATGGGCGTGTCTTCAGTCTGTTACAGATCCCAATAACTTTGTGTTTCTTCATCATTTTCAAAGTCCAGAGCAATTGGAGCGCTTAACCCCTATGGATATTTGGTCTACTGAAATTCCAAAGCGACTTGGATTATGGCAACCAGACACCAGTTCTTTTACAGCCAATGGAACATTTACTTCTCAGCATATTTACCAAGCCATTGACAATTTAATGAGTGGAGATCCATCCAATTACTGGTATGTGAACTTATTTAAGGCTGGGGATACACGAAAGTTTGTTGGCAATAATGACTTATATGGAAAAGAGGTCATTAAACCACAGCTTGGCAAAGGGAACAATCCCAACAACTGGGGATATGGGATAAGATTAACCAACCCAAACTGGAATCAAAGCGAGGGTATGGTTACTTATAACGGGATTTCTTTTGATGGGTATAAAACACTTTCAAATGCCTTGAGAACTGCTGCTTATAATGCAAATGCTAAGCCAAGTAAGTATCAACAAAGCTTTAATAAAAAGGCTGTTGAATTGAAAGTTGATAATGGTTTTAATGAAATCCACAGAACTCTCTATAGAGTAATAGACGACACCTGGAGATAAGCCATCTATGAGTTGTAAAGCCCTCCATTTAGGAGGGTTTTTCTTTTTCGTTATTTTTAATATTTTAGGAGTATCATTAACCATAAATCAATTAAAATGAGAAAAATAATTTTAGCTCTTTCTGTAGTTATAACATTGTCATGCGAATCAGCCAAAAACAGTGTTGATGTTATCCCTGCGACAAAAATTTTGTCACCAACCGCAGCCGCCATTAAACATTATAAAGAAACTTTTCAATGGCAAAAGGGTTTTGAATCTTGGTCTAAAGTTTCTACAACTGAAGATTATCATATGCTAGCACCAAATTTAGGTTTGGAAGCAAAAGGAGCAAAACAAGTGGAAGAAGTCATATTCGGTTTTGTTAATGAAACAGAACTTAAACAAGA
>CAZTYX010000061.1:0-9354 GCA_964617385.1 uncultured Flavobacteriaceae bacterium
TACTCTATAGGGAGAATAGAATTCACTATTAAATTCTTCAAGAGAATTTTGATTGCCCCCCACATAGAATACGGTGGAGGGATTCGGGTTCCATTGAATGAGGGGTTGCAAAAAGAAAGTATCATTAAAGCGATTGTATTCAGACACCAAACGCACACTCAAAAAATTGTTGAATTGATAACGCAGTGTGAAACGACCAATATAGCCCTTAAAATAGTAGCCCCCTTCGGTGAGGTTTTTAAGTTGGGCATAGCGTAAAGAGGGAAGTATGCCAAAGTTATTATTGAGTTGGAACGTGGGCTGAATAAATGCATTGAATTGACGCCCCACATTGGGAACCTCTTCGTTATAGGCAATATCTTTACCCATCATAAAGGCTGCCATAAGAGAGATGGCCTCCGAGGGGGTGCTGCGCATTTGAATTTCATGGATGCCTAAGTTGTAATACAATCGATCTAAATAGTCTTTTTTGACATCAAAATCATAGGTGTAGCCAATAGAGGTATTTAAATAGGTGCGTAGTTCCACGATGCCATCAATGCTAAAGGTTTTAAATTCACCTTGAGGGGTATATTGCAAATCACCTTTATATCCCACACTAAAATATTGAAGCCCTTTTTTATTGATGAAATTTTGATATTGTTGTTTTAAAGAAATCCATCGCCGGTTATTTTTAACCACAAAACCAACATTGGCCTGATAGTGGGGCGAAAGACTACTGAGTGCTAAAGATGATTTCCAATGTTCTGTGTTATGAAAAAGTTGTAAGTAGAGCGCCGAGCCCGAAAACGTTTCACCATCCAATGCAGCGGTTTTGTCCAAAAGAGCATCGTCTGAGTCTATCCAATTGGCATTAGGTTCTTGATTTTTATTGGCAAACACCTCATAGTTTAGCTGCCAATTTTTAGATAATATAAATCGCCCATCCGTACCAAATAAATTACCATACCCCCCCTTCTGATAATAGCGATTGGTTGTCATTACACCCATGCGTGTGTTTTTAGAAAACAAATGTTGATAGCGCAATACATTCACAAAAGATTGTCCGCCTTCGCCAAAATAAGAACGATCTTCAGCAGCCACTTGATAGGGTGAATTTTGATCCAATGCGGTTAAAAAATAAATTCTCGACTTTTGACTTTGGCTTAGTAGTTTAGAGGAAACTAGGGGGTTGTTTATCGATCGAGAATAAAAGGCGCCATCAATAAAATCAACAATATCGGTACCTCGATTAAAAAAGGGCCTCCGTTCAGGATATTCTAGTGCATAGGAGGAGTTGATATCAATTTGAGTAACATCCGCTTCCACTTGTGAAAAGTCAGGGTTTAATGTAACCTCAAGCGTACTGGTTTTGTTAAGGTCTAAATTGACGCCTAAACCCGCATTGGGATTGAGTTTATTATATTCAAAAGGTGCTTGTGCTTCGAGTCTTTGGCCCGAAAAATTGGCGGCAACATAGGGCAGCAATTCAAAACGTTTTTCAATCTCAATATCTTTTAATACCAATTGGTCTGTGGTTTGACACACTTCACATGAATTGTTTCGGTCATAGGTTTGGCTACTCAATTCAATTTCATTTCCGGCGTCAAAATATTTTCGAAACAAATTGAAGTGCCACAATTGGTCTTTGCCATTGGGAAAAGGTAAAGAAGAAAAAGGGATTTTTATTTCTATCTGATAACCATCGTCAACCAATTGACCAGCAGTCTCAAATTCCATATTGAAACTGATGTCGTATCGGTCTTCTGCCTCAATGGCATTTACTGAACGTACATCAAAATGACTTCCTAATGGATTTACAACAATTAAATAATTATTCCTTCCATCCGTATAGGGATCTAAACGAAGCATGACTAAATCATCACTCCAAACACTAAAATTATCGCGCGGTCGAATGGAAGCTCGAATGTTCTCCGGTTTATCATAAGCGTGAAAACCAACATAAAGGTGGGTGTCACTATAACTAATTAAGCCTCGGGTTTGCACACGTGCTGGGGTATTATTGCCAGGAAAAATTTCGTTTTCAATAGTAACAAGGGTGGCTTTTTCCCAAGCACTTTCGTTTAATAAGCCGTCTATAACAAAGCTGTCATTAGACACTTTTGTAGGTTCAAAGCGTTTTTGAGCGAATGTCACTTGAGAGAATAGTGCCAATAAGAGGCCTCCAAGACCGTACGAAATAAAAAGGTGTTTCAAAGACAAACCGTTTTGGCAAAGATAAGTGAACCGTAAGCAGCGAACAACTCAATCTTATTCCAAATAAAAAAGAAGTTTTTTTTCGATTAAATGGTGTAATTTTCAAACATGAAAGATGAAAACTTAATTGCCATCGGCAATGCCGAATGGTGTTCCTTTGAGGGACTCAACATTCCCGCCATCAAAGCACGAATTGATTCTGGTGCAAAAACATCTTCCATTCAGGCCACACAAATAAAAAAGTTTAAAAAAGGTCTTGAAAATTGGGTGGAGTTTCAAATCAACCCACTTCAAGATAATTTGAGCCTCACCATTGATTGCAAGGCAAAAATTGTGGGTGTGCGCACCGTCAAAAGTTCTATGGGGATCTCTGAAAAGCGCTATGTGATTAAAACACCTGTCCGTATTGGAAACAACACTTTTGAGATTGAGATTACTTTAGCCAATCGAGATGGGATGGATTTTAGAATGCTTTTGGGACGCGAAGCCATGATGCATCGTTTTTTGGTTAACCCTGCCCATCAGTTTGTTTTGGGAGACATTCCCTCAGATGAGCTCAAAAAAATGTATAGCTATTTAATTCAAAAAAAATCGGGGTTACACATCGGTTTATTGGCTTCCGATAAATCGCTATATAGCAATAAACGCTTGATGGAAGCAGGTCGTGCCAGAGGGCATGAGATGCATTTTTATAACATCCAGCAATGTTATATGCGCTTAGACACAAACACACCCGAAGTGCGGTATCGGGGCGGAACCATTTTAGATAATCTCGATGCCGTAATTCCAAGAATTAGACCCAGCATGACCTTTTATGGCTGTGCCTTATTACGACAATTTTATAATATCGGTTCGTATTGCTTAAACACAGACAGAGCCATTTCTCAATCTCGTGACAAGTTATTGTCTTCCCAACTTTTTTCATTAAATAATATTCAAATCCCCACAACAGGTTTTGCCAAATCACCCCTTGACACGAAGGACTTGATTGAAATGGTGGGTGGTGCCCCTTTAGTTATTAAACTATTGGAAAGCGCCCAAGGGAAAGGTGTTGTTTCAGCCGAAACGAATAAGGCAGCCGAAAGTGTGATTAATGCTTTTAAAAGTTTGCAGGCCAATATATTGGTCCAAGAATTTATTAAAGAAGCACAAGGAAAAGATTTGCGTTGCTTTGTGGTAGATGGAAAGGTGGTGGCTGCCATTCAACGGCAAGCTGCTGTAGGCGAGTTTCGATCCAACATTCATATGGGCGGCACTGCATCAAAAGTTAAAATTACACCCGAAGAACGGCGTTTGGCCATTAAAGCAGCCAAGACCTTTGATTTGGCTGTGGCCGGGGTCGATATCATACGATCTAACAAAGGGCCGTTGGTGTTAGAAGTAAACTCTTCTCCAGGGTTGGAAGGCATAGAAACCGCCACCGGAAAAGATATTGCAAGCGCCATGATTATGGCCATTGAACGCAAGTTAAAATACAAACCTGTAGAATAACTCCTAGCAAAAGGCTTTGTCTTGTGAATCGATTGGGGATTCTGTACCTTTATAAACAGATCTGAATACCATGGAATACATCTTAATTTTTATTTGCCTACTCAATTTTGTGGGTCTCCTCATCTTGATTCTGAAAAAACCGCAACAAGCAACTGATGAGAAAATGAATGCCCAATTGCAGCAAGCGTTTTTGAATCAGCGGGAAGAGGTGTCTAAAAATTTTAAAGAAAATCGGATTGAATTGACCCAAAGTATTCATCGACTTACCGAAACCATGATTAAAAATGCCAAAGAAGATCGGTTGGAACTGCGCCAAACCCTCAAAGATTTTCAAGAAGTGTTTTCAAAAAATGTGAATGCTTTTAATGAATTGCAAAAAGAAAAGTTTGGCGAAATGAAACGGCAGCAAGAAGATATGATTAAAACGACCGAGCTGCGTTTAGAGAAAATGCGGGAAACCGTAGATGAAAAATTGCATAAAACCTTAGAAGAACGCCTAGGAAAATCATTTGAATTGGTGACCCAACAACTCTTAAAAGTGCAAAAGGGGTTGGGTGAAATGCAGCATTTAGCTTCTGGTGTGGGCGATCTAAAAAAGGTGTTGAGTAATGTAAAAACAAGAGGGGTGTTGGGCGAAATTCAATTGGGAAATATTTTGGAACAAATATTAGCCCCCGACCAATATGAGGCCAACGTAAAAACAAAAAAAGGATCAGATGCTATTGTAGAATTTGCCGTAAAATTACCTGGAAAATCTACCCAAGATCAACCGGTTTATTTGCCCATTGATGCCAAGTTTCCTCAAGAAGATTACGTTCGTCTTCAAAATGCATATGACACAGGAGATCCAGTGGCCGTTGAAACTTCTGTAAAGGCTTTGCTTCAATCCATAAAGAAATTTGCACGTGATATTGCTTCAAAATATATTGATCCACCACACACCACAGACTTTGGCATCATGTTTTTGCCCATTGAAGGATTGTTTGCTGAGGTGGTTCGCCAACCCGATTTGATTGCACTCCTGCAACGCGATTATAAAATTGTGGTAACAGGGCCAACCACTTTGGCAGCCATGCTCAATAGTTTACAAATGGGCTTTAAAACTCTTGCCATACAAAAGCGAAGCAGTGAAGTTTGGAACGTATTGGCGGCTGTCAAAAAAGAATTTAACACCTTTGGCGGGGTACTTGAAAAAGCCCAACGAAAAATTAATGAAGCCAATAATGAAATTGAAACCTTAGTGGGCACCCGTACGCGCATGATGCAATCAAAACTTAAAAATGTGGAACAACTTGAGACCCCAAAAGAACCTTCAAATATGATCGATTTAAAAGAATAAAACTGTTGGTTTATTCGTACTGAGGAATTTCAGTTTCTTGCGTTTTTTTTGGTTGGGCCGCTTGACTTGTAACAACCTCAATTCGAGTTTTTCCTCTTCTATTGTAATATGCTGCCGGAATTTTATCAATAATTTGACTGATGTTTTCTTCCGATAAATTTTCAGGAAAGGTCACGTTTACCTTTATTTCATTGGGCAAACGAACCGAAACGCAGGAGCTGATCACAAAAAGAGAAATAAGTAAGTACATGGTTTTCATAGGGAGTATATTAAAGTTTGATAAAAATCTTTTTCTTGAATAGATAGTGCACGGGCACCCAAATAATAAAAACATAAAAAAGGGCATATATAAGAGAGGTGAGTTTTGGAGCCATACCCAATCCCGTTAAAGTGTCCATAAACCATCCATTGAGTTTGATGCCCCATAGACGATCGCTGTAAAAAAGGAGGGTTAGCATGCCGGCCAAGGTGTATGAAAAAATAGAGTTCACACCAAACTCCTGAGCAAAACGAAAGCGATGCCCCCAGTTTTTTAAATCGCAAATAAAGATAAAAACACCCAACGCTAAGGTAGATATACCGCCCAACATGAGGGTGAATGACGTGCTCCACAAACTTTTGTTGAATGGGAAAATATATTGTGTAATATCGCCTAGAAATAAAAGTAAGGCGGCCATAACAAAGAGATGTACTAATTTTTCTGAGAGGTTTTTTTGAGCTTGGATAATATATCCTGCAAACACTCCTAAAAGACCAGTGGCTATAGCAGGTAGGGTGCTAAGGAGTCCTTCTGGATCCCATGTTTTTTTCCATAATACCCCAGGCAATAGGAGGCGATCAATATAATGCGCCCAGTTTTTTTCTGGTATCGAAAGGTCGGGTGTTCCTATTCCAGGAACAGGAACAAAGCACATCACTAATAAATAACCCACTAAAAGGCTAGTGGCAATGTAATATTGTGTTTTTTTGTTAGTATAAATGAAAAGGAGGGCCGTAAATAAGTAAACTAGTGCAATTCTGGGGAGTACACCCACCCAACGAATACGTTCAAAATTAAATTCGGGCCAAAGCCATAAGAAAAGACCGACGGCATAAATTTTTAAAAATCGCCAAACAATCTTCTTTACCAAATCTGATTTTTCTGCACTTTCTGCTCTTTTGCTTAAGGACAAAACAATAGAGGTTCCCATGATAAATAAAAAAGTGGGAAAAATATAATCGGTGGGGGTCAGGCCATTCCATTTGGCGTGAAGCAACGGACTGTATACATGAGACCATGAACCTGGATCGTTCACAATAATCATAAAAATGATGGTTAAACCCCTTAAAATATCGACAGCTAGAATTCTTTGTTTACTCATTTTATTTGGTTTAGTTGACTTCAATTGTTTTTCCACCTCTTCCTAAGGCATTAAAAACGCGCACCTTTACGGTTGCGTTAGCCTTTATGGGTATAGGTTTTTGATAATGTATTGCTTGGGCAGTGGGCACACTACCATCAAGAGTATAGCGCAATTCCATTCCTGGAAAAGCTTGTTTTAAGTAAAGAGTATTTTCCTTAATGATTCCACCTGCCTTGGGTAAATCATAGGCCCATGGGCTTAGCCTTTGATCGATTAATGGAAGTTGGCGTTGTCCTAATGTGTTAGAAAAAGCGTTCCATGCCTGATGCATGGCGTCTATTTGCGCATTTCCTTTGAGGTTTAACCACTCGGGGCGGGGCGCCCAAGCCCGTTCGGCAAACACAATTAGGTTCGGCATAAATAAGGCGTCAAAAATGGATTCGTTACGTACTGTTTCGGTCCAAAGTTGGCTTTGGATGCCCAACAAATTGGATGCTTTAGAGGGGTCTAACTTCGTTTTTGTGTCAATTTCTGTTTTGCTAATGTTATTTTTTTGGGTGAGATATTCTGACGCAAAAACATTTTCGGGGTCGGTTGCCCAAGTGTCGATGTAGGAAACATAGCCCGACCAATTGAGCCCATAGTTTTCAAAATCACGATCATCAGTCATGTCAAAATAAAATGCGGCAGAATTGCTCATAACGGTTTTAAACCCTTGATTAGCAAATTTATAGATCATATCTTCTCGCCCGGCACCCCAAATATTGTTCCACACATAGGGAATCACTTCTTGGTTAAATTGTTCTTTTTTGATTTGGGTTTCTTCTTGGCTTTTTTCGGAATGTTCCAACAAAAAATCTTCCCATCCAGCCATTACAATATTTTGTTTGTCAAAGAGGTTTTTTAATTTTTTAAGTCCATAGTTATATAGTTCTATGGTATTTTTAAGTTGGTGTTTTTTCATAAAGCCTGCACAAAGTGGAGAAGCTGTCCATACGCCATAAGGCAGTTCATCTGCACCAATGCTAAATTGTTTTAATTGAAGTCCGCTGGCCTCATACATTTTTTTAATTTCCAACACCACTTTTTCATAAAAATTGAAAGCACTTTCTTGGCAAATGCAAATTACATTGTCATCAAACAATTGTGCGGAGCGATATTGGCTTTGGTCGTTTGGATCAACTAAACGATAAGTATCATTATTTCTAACATTCATAGCTTTGATGGCAGCGCGGGCGTGGGAGGGAAAGCTAATTTGAGGCATCACGGAAATGTTTTTTTCATCAGCATAGGCTAAAAGAGCCATAAAATCGGATGTGCTTAAATAACCATTACCTCTATTGCCACCAAGGGCGCCAGAACCATAAAAGGGAATTAATTGATCGCTTTCGTCTGGTGTATAGCCTCTTTTGCCACCTACGGTTGTGAGTTCGGGAAGTCCAGGTATTTCGATACGCCACCCTTCATCATCCGATAGTCTGAGGTCGAGATAGTTTAATTTATAATAGGCCATAGCATCAATAACCTGTTTGATTTTTTCAAGATCATAAAAGTTTCGTGCAATGTCGAGCATAAATCCTCGGTAGGCAAAACGAGGAGCGTCTTCAATGTCAAGTAGAGGCCAACTGGATTGTTCACTTGTGGCGGTACTAATAATTTGATCTAAGGATTGCAAGGCATAAAAAACGCCTATTGTGCTGGAGGCGTTTATGTTAATGGATTTTTCGTTGAGCGAAAGGTGGTATGCTTCATGTGAAAGGTTGGATTGATGTTGAATGTTCACATTGGCTTTTTGAGTAGCATCAACCCATGAAATGGGCAATTGAAATTGTTGGCTCAAATGTTTTTCGATCTGATTTTTATGCGATTTAAAAGAAGTTGATAAAAATACGTGCCACTGTTGATCAGGTTGTTTCGTTCCCGGATTTTGCTTTATTTTTTGTGGATATGGCACCACCCAAGATAGATGCTCCTTGGGGAGAGGTGTTATGTTGGCTAAAGCATCATAGCGTTCTGCTGCAGTGGGAATATTTAATCCCTCAACACCTTCGGCTGTTTTCCATTGCAATTGAGATTCGAGCTCCACAACCTGATGTTGATCATGCACAATGAAGGCTCCCATGGGGCCCATCACTTCACGATTGATGAGGCCTTTTTGCAGGCCTTCAAAAGAAAGGGTTTCGCCTGCTTTTAACGGCCATTGGTCATCAAATTTGAAAATCAAATATTGTTGACCATTAACCCATTCAAATGAAATGCCCTTGGGCAGACTTTCCGCTACTGGAGTGCCTATCATTTGATTCCAATGCAAGGCCCATTGCCCGCCTTTAAAATTAGTTTTGGTTGCATTTGTTATTTTATAAGAGACTTCCATTTGATTGTTTTCCCAATCAAATTTTTGGATGGTCAAATCAAAATAAACACCTTCCATTTCAGTTTTTGGTGCAGTACATTGGATGTATATTAAAGAAACTAAGGGGAGAAGTGCATAGAAACTTTTCATGTGAAACAGTAAAAATGAAGCAGAAAGTTATATCATTTTTTCAAATTGAAAAATTCTTAAATTAATAAGCCCCTATAATTTCTTATTTTTAAAGGGCAAACACAATAAACCATTCATGATATGATGACAAAAGATTTCACTTTTAAAAAAGTTGTTGCTCCCCTATTGATGGGGTTATTTTTGATTTTTTTACAAGCCTGTCAAGAGGAGGTAACAGAAAAAACGAATAAGCTCGCCGTAGAAAAACTCAAGGCCTATGTGGCAACTGTGGGTCCTGATTTTTCTTATGAAATTAAGGACACTCTGCGCCACCCAGAAGCAGATGTTTATCATATCAAAATGTATTCTGGGCGTTGGCTTACAAATGCGGAAGTTGATCAGCCCCTGTGGTGGCATTGGGTTGACGTGGTGGTGCCCAAAGAAACAGATACTCAAAATGCCTTATTGTTTATTGGAGGAGGGTCTCAAAAAGACACCAAAGT